>NZ_JAHFVL010000003.1:0-300000 GCF_018599185.1 Rhodanobacter sp. LX-99
ACCGTGCCGCCGAAGGTCCAGAACGTGTAGCTCACCCCTTCGGAGATCGGCATCTCCTTCTCCACCACCTCCAGCTCCACGATCACCTTCGCCGGGTAGTTGCGGTTGACCGGCGGCGGTACCTGCGGCGGGCTGGTCAGCACCGCGTGGATCGGCTCGCCCTGCGGCGGGCCGAAGTCGCCATGGGTGGCGGCGATCGCGGCAGGGCTGGCGTCAGCCTCCCCCACCGGCGACACCGCGGCCGGCTTGCCGGAGCAGCCGGCGAGCGCCAGCATGCCGGCCGCGGCCAGGACAATGAACAACGAACGTGACATGGGTTTCTCCCTGTGGTTTCTGGCTGTGAGCCTAGGGAACCGTCAGGAAGCGCGCTTGACGTACGTCATTTCTGTCGATGGAAAACGGCGAGTGCGTCAAGCCGCCGCAGCTGCCGCGAAGGTGTTCAGTGCGACAGCAGATTCTTGCCGATCTGGCGCAACCCCTCGGGGTCGCGCAACAGCATTTCGCGCCCCTCGAGTTCGATCAGGCCCTGCTGGCGGAAACGGCTGAGCACGCGGCTCACCGTCTCAGCCGCCAGCCGCAGGTAGTTGGCGATGTCGCCACGCGACATGCTGAGATGGAAGCGCGTGCCGGAAAAGCCGCGCTCCTCGTAACGTGCGGCGAGATCAGTGAGAAAGGCAGCCATGCGCATGTCGGCGTTGTGGTCGCCGGCGAGCAAGGTGGCCATGCCGAGTTCCTTGCTGATCAGCCGGAACAGCCGCTGCTGTACCGCCGGCATGCGCGTGGCCAGCGCACTCATCGCGGGGAACGAGAAGCGGCAGAAATAGGCGGTATCCAGCGCGACCGCGTCGCACGGGAACTGGTCGGGATAGATCGCGTTGAGCCCGATCACCTCGCCGGGCAGGTAGAAGCCGAGCACCTGTTCGTGTCCATCGGGGTCGACCATGCTGGTCTTCACCGTGCCGGCGCGCACCGCGAAGATCGAGCGGAACGGGTCGCCGGTACGGAAGATGTGCTCGCCGGCGTGGAACGGCCCGACGTGCTCGACCAGGCAATGCAACTCGAGCAGCTCCGGCTTGCCGTAACCTTCCGCGATGCACGCGCCGGAGAACGCACAAGTGCGACAGAAGTGGGTCTCGTCACCGTCGTCGGCAATCGGATTGGGCGGTTCGGGCAGGCGGCCTGCCGGGTTGTTGCGGCGCATGGGGGACCTGTGGGCATCGCGCGGATCAGATCAGGCGTGGTCGGCACCGGCCATGACCGGTACGCCAACGCACGGCGAAATATATCGCGATGATACGCAATGGCGGCGACTGGCGTGGGGCGACCTGTGTGCCATGACGCCGCACCGGCGCATTCGTGCCTGTTTTGCACGGCACAAAAAGAACAAGGGCCGGCATTGCTGCCGGCCCTTGCTTGTATCTGGCGCCCGAAGTTGGACTCGAACCAACGACCCCCTGATTAACAGTCAAGTGCTCTAACCAGCTGAGCTATTCGGGCGTGAGCTGCGTAGTTTGCTGAGCGTGCGGCGAACTGTCAAGCCGCCGAGGAACGGTCGCCGCACTTTTTTTCAGGCGTTCAGTACCTGGTAGCACGGCTCGTACGCGGTGCCTCCGGGGAGCTTCATGCGGTGCTGTTCGACGAACGCCTGCAGCAGCTTGTCCAGCGCCCGCATGATGTCCGCATCGCCATCGATGACGAACGGGCCGTGCTGCTCGATCGCCTGCACGCCCTCCTCCTTCACGTTGCCGGCGACGATGCCGGAAAACGCCCGGCGCAGGTCCGCCGCCAGCTCGTGCCGCGGGCGCTCGTGGTGGATCTGCAGCGCGCGCATCGCCTCGTGGGTGGGGCGGAACGGCTGCTGGAACTCCAGCGGAATCTGCAGCGCCCAGTTGAAGAAGAATGCGTCCTTGGTATCCAGACGGTTGTGGCGCACTTTCTCGAGGCCCTTGACCATCGTTCGCGCCACCGTCTCCGGATCGTCCACGATGATCTGGTAGTGCCGGGCCACCTCGTCGCCCAGGCTGAGCCGCAGGAAGCGGTCGATCTGCTCGAAATAGGCGGCCGACTGGCGCGGCCCGGTGAAGATCAGCGGAAACGGCGTGCCGGCGTTGTCCGGGTGCAGCAGGATGCCGAGCAGGTAGAGGATTTCCTCGGCCGTGCCGACGCCGCCGGGGAACACGATGATGCCGTGGCCCAGGCGCACGAATGCTTCCAGCCGCTTCTCGATGTCCGGCATGATCACCAGGTGGTTGACGATCGGGTTCGGCGATTCGGCCGCGATGATGCCCGGCTCGGTGATGCCGATGTAGCGGTTGTGCCGGCGCCGCTGCTTGGCATGCGAGATGGTCGCGCCCTTCATCGGCCCCTTCATCGCGCCCGGGCCGCAGCCGGTGCAGATGTCCAGCCCGCGCAGGCCGAGCTGGTAACCGACCAGCTTGGTGTAGTCGTACTCCTGGCGCGAGATCGAGTGGCCGCCCCAGCACACCACCAGGTTCGGGTCGACCTGCGGTTTCAGGATGCGCGCATTGCGCAGGATCTCGAACACGCTCTGGGTCAGCGCGGCCGAGGCATCCAGGTCGTAGCCGATCTGCTCCAGCTGGGTCGACACGTAGACGATGTCGCGCACCACCGCCACCAGCAGCTCGTTGATGCCGCGGATGATCTGGCCGTCCACGAACGCCTGTGCCGGCGCGTTGGTCAGCTCGATCTTCATCCCGCGGTCCTGCTGCAGCACCTGGATGTCGAAATCCGGGTACTGCTCCAGGATCGCCCGCGGGTCGTCGCTGATGTTGCCGGAAGTCAGCACCGCCAGTGCGCAACGGCGCAGCAGCGCATGCAGGCCCGAGCCGCTGGCGCCGCGCAGGCGCGCCACCTCGTTGCGGGAAAGGACGTCCAGGCCGCCGATCGGGGAGATGCGTGCGCTGACGGTGCCGGGCTTTGCCGGCGCACCGGCGTATGTGTCGCTCATTCGAGTGCTTCTCCTTGCCGCTCTTCGCGGATCATGCGCCTGCGCCAAGCGGAGCAGGCCGCGTAGCTTCCCGCGCCGGTTGCGCATGGTCAAGCGCGCAAAAAAGAAGCCGGTGCCCGCAAGGGCACCGGCTCCAGGCTTCAAACCACCGATGCGCTTAGAACGTGTAGCGCAGCGTGACCATGGCCGACCAGCGCGACACCACGTTGGTCTTGGTGTTGCGACCGGCGTCGTAAATGATCTTCTGGCCCGGCTGGTAGTTGCCGCTCTTGTCGGTGGGCAGCGAGTAGATGTATTTGCCGTCCGCATCCACGCCTTCGTAACTGGCCAGCGTACGGGTGTACGGGAATCCGATGTAGCTCTGCTGGCCCCAGTCGTTGTTCAACAGGTTCATGAAGTTGTAGATGTCCAGGCGCAGCTCGCCCTTGTTGCCCTTGAAGATGCCGGGCACTTCCTGGCGGAAGCTCAGATCCACCTGGTTCACCCACGCCGAGGCAGCACGGTTGCGGCCGGCGATGGCACCCTGGTGGTCCTTCAGGTAGGAGTCGCTCTGAATGAAGTTGAAGAACTGGTCGATCGCCGCCTGGCTGGTGCCCGTCTTGAAGCTCACATCGCCCTTGTTCGGGATGTAGACCAGGTCGGTCTTGTACGAGTCGCCGTTGGCGTCGTTGCCGAAGACCCAGCTGTACGGCTGGCCGCTGTGGCCGTCGTAGAACGCGCTGACGCTGGTCACGTAATCGCCGAAGAAGCGGTGCTGCCAGGTCAGCGAAGCATTCAGGCGCTGCTTGATCGCATAGTTCGACGTGGACGCCACGTCCTCGTTCGGATTCACCCAGGCGTTGTTGGAGTAGTTCGAGCTGGCCTGGCTGGACACGCCCGGGTTCACCTCGGTGGCATTGCCGAAGGTCACGCCCAGGCTGCCGAACCAGCTCTCCGAGAACGGCTTCTTCAGCGACAGGGTCAGCGCCTCGGAGCGGCCCTTGTGGGTGTTGGTCAGCAGGGTCGACGTGCCGGAGAAACGCCGGTCCTGGTTGGCCCGCGCGTCGCCGGAGACGCTGCCCTCGCCCGGGGTCTTCCAGTACTGGTTGCGGCCGTCCGGCAGCACGCCGGTCGGCGCGCCGATATTGATGTTCTTGTAGAGAATGCCGTTGCGGGTGATGATCCGCTGGTATTCGGCCGAGAAGATCGTGCCCAGCCACGGCAGCTCGCGGTCGAACGCCAGGCTCATCTTCCACACCGACGGCAGCTGGAAGTTCGGGTCGACCGTGTCGACGTTCATCTGCGCGCTGCCCGGAGGCGGCAGGTTCTGGTTGAACGGATCGGCGCTGAACACCGGCAGCGTGTTGCCCACGCCGGGCTGCAGGCCCTGGTCGTTGAACACCGAGTAGGTGGCCACGGTCATGCCGTTGTTCTGGTACGGGTTGGTCATCCACACCGTCGGCGGGTTGGACTGGAACAGGCCCACGCCGCCGCGGAGCTGCATCATCCGCTCGCCGTCGAAGTTGTAGTTGAACGACAGGCGCGGCTCGACCAGCTTCATGCCGTCGATGGTGTTGTCGTTGCGGTACCCGAACGCGGTCGTGAAGGTCGGGTTGTAGATCGGCGAATCACCCGTCTTGTTGAGGTTCACGCGCACGCCGTACTGCACCGACAGGTTGCCGGTGGGCTGCCAGGTATCCTGCAGGAAGAAGCCGTACTGGCGCAGGGTCCAGGCGGCAGCCACGTCGGCCAGCGTGTAGCCCGCGGCCGGCTGGTAGAGGTTGTAGGAGCCGTAGATGCCCTTCTCGAAGTTGTCGATGCCATAGAACTCGTAGGCACCGAACTGGGTACGGCCGAACAGGTTGTAGATCTTGTTCTGCTGGAAGTCGACGCCGCCCTTGATGGTGTGTTCGTCCAGGTACAGCGTGCCGGCGAACAGGCCCTTCCAGGTCTTGATGTCCAGCACGTTGTAGTGGCTGAACTGATCCTCACCCAGGTCGACGTACGGCGCCCCGCCCGTCTGCTTGCCGTTCTTGATGGTCCGGGTGATGTCCACCCACACCTGCGGCTGCTGCGCATCGACCGTGCGCACCTGCGAGAACTGCGAGTAGCCGATCTTGGCCTCGGTGGAGAAGTTGCTGGTCCAGTCGTCGAACACCTGCAGCACGGTGTTCTTGGTGTCGCTGTTCTTGGTGTACCAGTAGCTGGTCAGGCCGATGGCATTGGAGGAGTTGCCCTGCACGATCGGCTGGGTTTCCTTGGTACGCTGGTAGGACAGGCTCGCGCGATGGTTGTCGGCGATGTTCCAGTCCAGCTTCATCAGGTAGCGCTTGTCCTGCAGGTTGGAAGTGCCGCCGCTGAAGGAGCCTGGCTTCAGGCCGAGGGCGTTCGCGGCATCGATGATGCGCTGCAGGTCGGCCGGCGAGACCTTGTTGGAGGTCGACGCACCGGTCAGCGAGGGATCCAGGCCGTTGGCCGAGTCGGCACCCAGGCCAATGGTCTTTTCCTTCTCGAAGTTCGCGAAGAAGAACAGCTTGTCCTTGATGATCGGGCCGCCCAGCGTCGCGCCGGCGGTCCAGTCGCTCTTGTAGCCCTTGTAGCCGCGGTTCTCGTCGAGCCAGCCGGCATTGCCCACCAGCTTGTCCGCATTGCGATAGGCGTAGTACACCGAACCGTGGAATTCGTTCGTGCCGCTCTTGGTCACCGCATTGATGTTGGCGCCGACGGTGTCGGAAGCCACGTCGAAGTTCGCGGTCGAGATGTTGTATTCCTCGATGGTGTCGGTGGACACCGGCGAGCCGATGTACGGCATGCCATTCGAGTTCAGGCCGAACGGGTCGCCGACGGAGACGCCATCGACGCTGATGTTGTTGTAGCGGCTGTTCTGGCCCATCGACGACATCGAACCGTCGCCACGATCGGTAATGACGATGCGGGGATCCAGGCGGGCGATATCCTGGATCGAGCGCCCCGGCGTGGGCGCCGCCAGCAGTTCGCGCTGCGACACGTTGGTCGAGAGTCCCTTGTTGTCCGGCGTGAAAGTTTGCGCCAGGGCCGTGGCCGAAACGGTGACGCCTTCCAGGTTCTTCGCTGCTATCGCACCCATGGTCAGGTTCACCGCGGTGCTCTGCGACAACTGCAGGTAGACCTTGTTCTGCTCGGCCTGGGTCAGGCCGGCCTTGGACGCCGTCACGTCGAACGGGCCGCCGACGCGCAGACCCTGCGCCGAATAGCGGCCATCCGCGTCGGTGGTGGTGATCTTGGTGGTGCCCGACGGCTCGTGCACGATCTGCACGGTGGCGCCCGCCACCGGCTGGCCGTTCGCGTCAAGCACGCGGCCACTGATCGAGGAGGAGGTGTCCTGCGCGATGGCAGGCACCGACGCCGCCAGCAACGAGGCAATGGCAAACGGCAGGAGTTTGGCGCGAATTCGGCTGTTCATTCTTGATCGACCCTCGGGCTCGCAACGAAAAAAAACTCTTGATTGGGGGCCAAAAAAAGCCCGACCTCGCCCGGCGCATGCCAGGCGCAACATCGACGCGATGCGTGACCCCAGTTGTGGTATTGCCGCGACTCCACGGAGCATGGAACCGCAAACCTCAGCTCGCCGGACCTTCCCGCCTGCGGCGATTGTTAAGCGATTTTAACGGTATTGTATGGCAATTTTGTAACATTTACACGTCAGTTGCGGTCGCCCAATTTCCCCAAGCCGCGACACGAACCTTTTGAAATCAGACAGATGGAGGCCGCCCCCGCGCCCCCATCGCCGCCATGTTGCATCACATCCGGCACGCTGCCCATACCCGATCAGTCGCGCTTGCCGAGATAGCGCGCACGCTTCGCCGGTTTCAGGTTGGCCAGGTCCAACATCACCAGGCCGTCCACGCAGCCGGAAAAATCCGGATCCTCGCCGAAGTCGAGGAACTGCACGCCGGCGGGCTCGACCAGGTCGACATATTGGCGATACAGCACCGGCATGCTGACGCCCAGCGCATCCAGATGGTGTTTCAGTTGGCCCAACCCCGCAGCGGCGTCCAGCCCCTCCAGCGCTGCGCGCACGCCCTGCACCACTTCAGGCGAGACAACGAAAGGCTGGCGTGCGGCGGCCAGCCCCGGCGCACCGAAATAATGCTGGTGCGCCGCCGCGATCCATTCGCGCGCCTCGCGCGGCAGGTTCACCGACATGCTGACCGGACCGAACAGGTAACGCAGTTCCGGATGCCGCTGCAGGTACAGGCCGATGCCCTGCCACAGCTGGTCCAGCGCGCGCGAGCGCCAGTACGCCGGCGCGATGAAACTGCGCCCCAGCTCCAGCCCCTGCGCCAACCGCGACTCCAGCGCCGGCGAGTAGTCGAACAGGCTGGAGGTGTACAGGCCGGCCATGCCGCGCTCGGCGATCAGCCGTCCGCCGTGGCCGAAGCGGTAGGAGCCGACGATGCGCAAGGCCTGCGGGTCCCACAGCACCAGGTGCTCGTAATGCTGGTCGTAGGCATCCAGGTCGCGTCGCGCGTTGGTGCCCTCGCCGACCTTGCGGAAGGTCAGTTCGCGCAACCGGCCGATCTCGCGCATCACCGCGCTGTCGGGTGTGCCCTTGAACAGCCAGGCCTGCTTGCCGTCGCCGAGATCGGCCAGTTTCTCGCAGCGCGCCAGTTCCGCAGCGACCTGTTCGACCGGCTCGGGCAAGGCCAGCGGCGCCTGTCCGCCAAAGACCAGGCCGCGATGCTGGCCGACCCGGTACACGTGCCGGCGCATCAGCTTCGCCGCCTGTGCCGGCGAACCGCCGCTGCGCTGACCTAGTTCCTCGGCGCCGACCAGCGCGCCGATGCTGAAACCGATCCGCCGCTTGCCCGGCGCCACCGCTTCGCGCGGCAGCATCGCCGTGCTCAGCGGCCTGGCCAGCATCGACAGGCCGTAGAACATCGCCGAATTGCGCGCCGAAACATGCACCGGCAGCACCGGTGCCTTGCTGCGCAACGACAACCGTGCGAAACCGTCCGACCAGCGGCCGTCGCGCACGCCGCCGGCACGCACGCGCGAGACCTCGCCGGCAGGAAACACGATCAGCGCCTCGCCATTCTCCAGCGCCCGATAGATGCCGCGCAGGCGCGAGGCAGCGCCCTTGCCGAACACGTCCACCGGCAGCAGCAGCTTGCCCAGTGGCGGTACCGTAGCCAGCCAGTCGTTGCCCAGGATGCGCACGTCGCGGCGCACCGAGCCGATCACCTGCAGCACCGCCAACGCGTCCTGCATGCCCAGCGGATGGTTGGCCACCACCAGCAGCGGGCCTTCCGCCGGAATGTTCTCGAGATCGCCCGGATTGACGTGATGGCTGGTGCCGAGCACATCCAGTACGCGATCGACGAAATCGAAACCTTCGGCGGTACCGACCCGATGCAATACACGGTTGAAACCGTCTTCGTCGGCCAGGCGTCCGAGCATGCCCGCCACCGGCCGGCGGAGGCGCGGGTACTGCGCCAGCCATGGCAGCCGTTCGACAAGGGACTGTTCGATACTCAGCATGTCTGCGTCCTCGGATTCCCCCCATCCTGGCGGCCGATTATGACAGCTGCACGATCACCCGAAGCGACGCTTGCGACGTCGTCGTCGTTTCAAACGCTCATGTGCAGGAACGACGCCACGCCGGCCATGAACATCTGCACCGACAGCGCGATCAGCAGCATGCCCATCACACGCTCCAGCGCAGTCAGCACGCTCTCGCCCAGCCAGCGGAACAGGTAGGTCGCACTGAGCAGGATCAGCGAACTGGCCAGCCACGCCAGCAGCAGCGCGATCGTCCAGTCGGCGGTGCGGCCGGGCTGGGTATTGGTCAGCAGCAGCAGCGCCGCCATCGCCGAGGGACCGGCCACGCCGGGTATCGCCATCGGCACGATGAACGGTTCGCCGCCGCCGGACTTGCCGAAGATGCCGCTGCCGTCGGCGGGCGGAAACACCATGCGGATGCCGATCAGGAACAGCACGATGCCGCCGGCGATGCTGATCGATTCCTGCTTCAGCTGCAGCAGCTTGAGGATGTACTGGCCGCCGAACAGGAACGCCAGCAGCACGCCCAGTGCGATCAGCAGCTCGCGCACCATGACGCGACGGCGCCGCTTCGGCGGCACGTCCTTCAGCAGGCTCAGGAACAGCGGGATATTGCCCAGCGGATCCATGATCAGGAACAGCAGGATGCCCGCCGACAATGTGGTCATCTGCGATTCCATCTCAACTCCATTCTCGTTGGGCGGGCGCCACGCCGGCACCGCCGGGCGTTCAGTCGACCCGCAAATCCAGTATGGCGCCACGCACCGGCGCACCCTGCGCGCTGAGCAGGTAGACCGCCGCCTTGGCCGCCGCATCCGGCAATGGCCGCTGCAGGATGTCTTCGCCGAAATACGCCAGTTGCCGCAGCGCCGTGCGCATCGGCCCGGGCAGCATCGCATGGGTGCGCAACGTGCTGCTATCGGTTTCCTCGTGCAGGATCGACACGAACCGCTCCAGCGCCGCCTTCGACGCGCCGTAAGCGCCCCAGTGCGCACGCTGCAGCAGTTCGGGATCGTCCAGCACGAATACCACGGCGCTGTCGCCGGCCTGGCTCAGCAGCGGCAGGCAGACCTGGGTCAGCGCAAACGGCGCGTTCACGTTGACGTGCATGGCGCGCAGCCAGGCATCCGGCTTGTGCATGCTTATGGGTGTCAACCCGCCGAAACTGACGGCCGCGTGCACGATGCCGTCGAGCCGGCCGAAGTCGCGCTCCAGCCCCTCGGCCAGCGCGGCGTATTCGCGCGGCGTGGCCACCTCCATGTCCAGCGGATGGATCACCGGCTCGGCCAGGCCTTCGGCCCGCATCGCGTCGTACAGCTGTTCGAGCTGACGCTTGCGCTTGCCGGTGATCACCACCGTGGCGCCGGCGCGCGAAGCCGCGCGCGCCACCGCGCCGCCGAGCCCGCCGTAGGCGCCGGTGACCAGCACCACGCGATCGGCCAGGGTATCGGCAGCCGGCTGCCAACCTGCGGGCAACCGTGAAACGGGCAGCGTCGTCAAGGCGCCACCCCGGCCACGTCGCTGGCCATGCGCGACAGCTCGCCGGCGGAGTTCAGGTCCTCGATGATGTCGCAGCCGCCGATCAGCTCGCCCTGGATGAACAACTGCGGAAAGGTCGGCCAGTTCGAGAAATGCGGCAGTGCCGCGCGGATCTGCGGATCGGCCAGCACGTTCACCGCATGGAACACGGCACCGGCTTCGGTCAACGCCTGGGCCGCACGACTGGAAAAGCCGCACATCGGAAATTCGGGCGTGCCTTTCATGAAAAGCACGATGGGGTGCGCGGCCAGCATCGCCTTGATTTGCTCGTTGATGTCCATAGCTCGGTGTTTCATCTTTACAATGCAGGCAGACCGATATTGTATCAGTCACCCGTCGGCTGCCGTTTGCTGCGCCGACACATCTCCCCCAGCCACCGCTAAGGAGCCTCATCATGGCGATCGAACTTCCACCGCTTCCGTACGAAAAGAACGCACTGGAGCCGCACATTTCCGCCGAAACGCTGGAGTACCACTACGGCAAGCACCACCAGGCCTACGTGACCAACCTCAACAAGCTGATCGAAGGCACCGAGTTCGCGAACGCGCCGCTCGAGGAAATCATCAAGAAGTCGTCCGGCGGCGTGTTCAACAACGCCGCGCAGATCTGGAACCACACGTTCTACTGGAACTCGATGAGTCCGAAGGGCGGCGGCGCACCGAGCGGCAAGCTGGCCGACGCGATCAACAAGGCGTTCGGCTCGTTCGATAAGTTCAAGGAAGAATTCAGCAAGTCCGCCGCCGGCAACTTCGGCTCCGGCTGGACCTGGCTGGTGCAGCGCCCGGACGGCTCGCTCGGCATCGTCAACACCTCGAACGCGGCTACCCCGATCACCGGCAGCGACAAGCCGCTGTTCACCACCGACGTGTGGGAACACGCCTACTACATCGACTACCGCAACGCCCGTCCGAAGTACGTGGAAGCGTTCTGGAATCTGGTGAACTGGGAATTCGCGGCCAGCAACCTGGCCTGATTCCCCCGGCTGAAACAGGAACGGAGCCCTCGCGGCTCCGTTTTTTATGCCAGCGCCTGCGCTTCGCTCAACCGAGTTCCGGCAGCACCGGCGCCACTTGCACCTCGCGCCCCAGCGCACTGGCAATCCCGCCCAATCGCGCTGCCAGCTGGCCGGCATCCGGCGCGCACACCGTGGCATGGCCTACCTTGCGGCCCGGCCGGGCCTGCTTGCCGTAGTCGTGCCAGTGCGCGTCGACCGCCTGCAGTACCGCCGAGGCGTCGGGCAGCTCGCCGATCCAGTTGAACATCGCCGACATGCCGCGCGCTCCGGTATCGCCCAGCGGCAGGCCGAGCACTGCGCGCACATGGTTCTCGAACTGGCTGGTGCGCGCGCCCTCGATGGTCCAGTGGCCGGAGTTGTGCACGCGCGGCGCCATCTCGTTGCCCAACAGCTCGCCGTCCCTGACGAACAGCTCCAGCGCGAACACGCCGACGTAACCCAGCCGCTCGGCCAGCGTGCGGGCCAGTTCGGTGGCGCGCGGCTGCAGCAGTTCGATGTCCGGCGCCGGCGCCAGGCTCATCGACAGCACGCCGTCGACGTGCCAGTTGCGGGTCAGCGGCCAGGTGCGGAAATCGCCGTCGCGGCTGCGCACGGCAAGCACCGACAGTTCGCGCTCGAACGGCACGAACGCTTCCAGGATCAGGCCATGTTTCGACGCCTGCGCGCCAAGCGCGGCCCACGCCGCATCCGCATCGGCCGGTTCGCGCAGCCGGAACTGGCCCTTGCCGTCGTAGCCGAGCCGGCGCGTCTTCAGGATCGCCGGTGCGCCGACCGCGGCCAGTGCCTGATCCAGCTGTTCGCGCGTATCCACCGTCATGAAGTCCGGAGTGGGCAGGCCGCACTCGCGGAACAGGGTCTTCTCGGCCAGGCGATCCTGCGCCACCGCCAGCGCCTGCGGTGCGGGGAATACCGCGACCCGCTCGGCCAGCCAGTGTGCCGTCTCGGCCGGCACGTTCTCGAAATCGAAGGTGACCACGTCGACCCGGGCGGCAAATGCCTCCAGGGCGGCGTAGTCGGTCCAGTCGGCCACTACCAGCGGCGCGACCTGCCCCGCACAGGCGTCAGCGGAACTGTCCACCGCCAGGGTTTTCACGCCCAGCGGTGCCGCCGCCAGCGCCAGCATGCGCGCCAGCTGTCCACCTCCGAGTACGCCCAGCACGGGCTGTCGCCGTTCGCTCACTGGCGCGGGTCCGGCTGCTCGATCACGGCCTGGGTCTGGCGTGCGCGCCAATTGTCCAGCGACGCGGCCAATGCCGGATCGTGCAAGGCCAGCACCGCCACGGCCAGCAAGCCGGCATTCACCGCGCCGGCACGGCCGATCGCCAGGGTGCCGACCGGGATGCCGGCCGGCATCTGCGCGATCGACAGCAGCGAATCCATCCCGTTCAGCGCCTTCGACTGCACCGGCACGCCGAACACGGGCAAGCGGGTCTTCGCCGCCAGCATGCCGGGCAGATGGGCGGCGCCGCCGGCACCGGCGATGATCACCTGGATGCCGCGCGCCGGGGCCTGCTCGGCGTAGCTGAACAGCAAATCCGGTGTGCGATGGGCGGAAACCACCCGCACTTCATGCGCCACGCCCAGCTCGGTCAGCACGTTCGCGCTGTGCTGCATGGTTTCCCAATCCGAACGCGAGCCCATCACGACGCCAACGCGCGGTCTGCTTGTTCCTGTCATGGCCGGACCGTCCAAAAACGGCTATTGTACGGGCTTTCCCTACCCCGGCACACCCAAGCGATCCATGGACAAGCGCCTACTCGACATCCTGTGCTGCCCGGTCAGCAAAACGCCACTGCGCCCGCTGGGCAAGCGCGAGCTTGATGCGCTGAACGACGCCATCGGCGCCGGCAAGGTCGACACCGTGGCCGGGGTCGCCGTGCGCGAGCGGATCAGCGAGGGCCTGATCACCACCGACCACAAGGTGATCTACCGGATCGAGGACGGCATTCCGGTGATGCTGCCCGAGGAAGGCATCGGCACCACCCAACTGGCCGGCTTCCCCGCAGCCTGAAGCCGTACTGGCGGTTCCCGGCGGATACCCGCGCATGACACGGACACCCGCTTTGCCTTATCGTCGACACCTGCGCGGCCCGTCCTGGATTCAGCTGCGCATCGCAATGCTTCAGGGGTTTGGCGATGAACGAAGCCAGTGATCCATCCCGAGTCATCAGCCTGAGCCAGCGCCTGGATCCGGCCAGCGAGCGCGTCGGCGAGTTGCTGGGTGCGGTGCGCAACATCGCCAGCAAGCGCTTGCAGCAATGGGTCGGCAACGCCTTCGAACACGTCGATGACGCGCTGTTCGACCTGGCCGAGAAAGCCGAGAACAATGCGGCCCAGATGCATTACTTCGACGGCATGCGCGAGGTGCGCAAGCGCCGTCCGGCGGTGGAACGCAGCTTCCTGGGCGCGATCAGCCGCAACATCGGCGAACTGGCCCATCCGCCGCAGCAGTCGCCCGGCTCGTCGACGTCGTTTGGCGCGGTCGAGCTGACCCTGGTGGCTGACAACGAGCTGGAAGAGTCGCTGGCGATCACCAGCATGATCGGCAAGAACGAATCGCGCCTGTCGCGCGACCTGTTCGCGGTCAACCAGCGGCTGTCGGTGATCTGCGGCGGCCGCAAGGTCGAGGACGCCAGCAATCCGGTGGCTCCGGCGATCCTGGCGCAGGCGTTCCGCCAGGCGTTGCACGAACTCAGCGCCGACATGCGGGTCAAGCTGATCATCTACAAGCTGTTCGACCGCTACGTGCTGTCGTCGCTGGAAGAGCTCTACCAGGAAATCAATACCGAGCTGGTGCGTGCCGGCGTGCTGCCGCAGCTGCGCCACGAAGTGCCGCGTGGCGACGCGAAGGCCGCGGGCGCTGCCGGCCAGGCGACGGACGAAGCGGCCGGCGAGATTCCCAGCGACCTGCTGCAGACCCTGCATGCGCTGTTCAGCGCGCGCCGCGGCCCTGCCGTCGGCGCCGGCATGCACGCGCTATCGAACGGCCCGCTGCCATCGGCGAACGAATTGCTCGGCGCACTCAGCGTGCTGCAGAGCCAGATCGCCAGCGCCGGCCCGTTGCCGTACGCGCAGCCGGACGATGCCGCCGCGCTCACCCGCGAGGTGTTGCAGCTGAAGGGCCAGTTGCTGACCCAGATCGGCGCGCTGCGCGGCGAGAGGCCCAGCCATGTCGCGACCATCGACGAGGACACCATCGACCTGGTCGGCATGCTGTTCGAATTCATCCTGGAGGACCGCAACCTGCCCGCCGCCATGCAAGTCATGCTGGCGCGGCTGCAGATCCCCTACCTCAAGGCGGCGATCCTCGACCGCAAGCTGTTCGCGCATCGCCAGCATCCGGCGCGGCGACTGCTGGACTGCCTGGCCGAACAGGCCAAGAGCTGGTCGGAGGAATCCGACCGCGACCGTCGCCTGCACGACAAGGTGAAGTCGATCGTCGACCAGTTGCTGCATGACTTCGACGACGACATGGGCATCTTCGAACGCCTGCTGGTCGATCTGCAGCAATTCCAGGACATCAACAAGCGCCGCTCCGAGCTGGCCGAGCAGCGCGTGGCCGAATCCACCCGTGGCCGCGAGAAACTCGAGCAGGCGCGCCGCCGCGCCGCCCGCGAGATCCTCGACCGCATCGGCGAGCACAAGCTGCCGCCGCTGGTGCACGGCGTGCTGGCCCGTGCCTGGGCCAACCACCTGGTGCTGACCCTGCTGCGCCAGGGCGAAACCTCGCCCGAGTTCAAGGGCGCGCTGCGTTTCGTCGACGACTTCATCGCCAGCACCAAGCCGGCCGTCACCCCGGAAAGCCGGCAGATGCTGCGGCAGATGCTGCCCGGGATCGAGCGTGCGCTGCGCCAGGGCCTGGCCAACGTGGCATTCCAGGAACAGGACATCGAGCGCCTGCTGGGCCAGTTGCACACCTATTACCGGCAGCAGCTCGGCGAAACACTGGATGCCACCGAGGTGGTCGCCGTCGACGAAGACGCCGCCATGCTGGCGATCCCCGACAGCATCCAGCCGGTCATCGACCACGACGCCACGCCGCAGGACAGCATCGAAGAAGACATCGTCGAGGCGCCGCTGGACAGCCCGGAATGGCACCAGGTGCAAGCATTGCAACCCGGTACCTGGCTGGAATTCTGCCTGCCCGACGAACCGATGACCCGCGCCAAGCTGTCGTGGATCAGCCCGATGAGCGGCCGCTACCTGTTCGTCAACCGGCGCGGCCTGAAGGTGGCCGACTACTCGCCGCAGGAGCTGACCGTGCTGCTCACCGACGGCCAGGCCCGCATGCTCGCCGCCAACGCGCTGTTCGACCGCGCGATGAGCGCCATCGTCGACAAGCTGAGCCAACCCGACACCGCCCCGCCCGCGGGTACGGCCGCCGAATGAGCCAGGTTCCATCGTTCGCGGCGCCGGACGCCGCGCAGATCGCCATCGATATCGAACGCGCCCTCGCCGAAGACCTC
The DNA here is from genome assembly GCF_018599185.1 of Rhodanobacter sp. LX-99. Lineage (NCBI taxonomy): Bacteria > Pseudomonadati > Pseudomonadota > Gammaproteobacteria > Lysobacterales > Rhodanobacteraceae > Rhodanobacter > Rhodanobacter sp. LX-99. The sequence goes on from NZ_JAHFVL010000003.1 coordinate 15,509, forward strand.
GGCCAGGGCGACGCCACCGCTGGACTGCTGCCGGTCGACGCCCAGGCCCATGCCGTGCTGACCTGCCGCGATGCGGCGGTGATTGCCGGCACGGCATGGTTCGACGCCTGCTTCCGGCGGTTCGACCCGGCCGTGCGGATCGACTGGCAGGTCCGCGACGGCGACCGGGTTGCCCCCGGCGCGGTGATCTGCCGCCTGTCCGGACATGCCCGTTCGCTGGTCACCGCGGAACGCTCGGCGCTGAACTTCCTGCAGTTGCTGTCCGCCACCGCGACGGTGACCGCGGACTATGTCGCCGCCGTCGCTGGCACAGCAGTGCGCGTGCTGGACACCCGCAAGACCATTCCCGGCCTGCGCCTGGCGCAGAAATACGCAGTGCGCTGCGGCGGCGGCCACAACCAGCGCATGGGCCTGTACGACGCGATCCTGGTCAAGGAAAACCACATCATCGCCGCCGGCAGCATCGCCGCCGCCGTGCAGGCGGCGCGTCGGCTGCACCCGGACCTGCTGCTCGAGGTCGAGGTCGAGAACCTCGACGAACTGGAGCAGGCGCTGCAGGCCGGCGTGGACCGGATCATGCTGGACAATTTCGGGCTGGCGCAGATGCGCGAGGCGGTGCGGCACACCGCCGGCCGCGTGCCGCTGGAAGTATCCGGCAACGTCGACCTGCGCACGATCGGCGAATACGCGCACACCGGCGTCGACTTCATCTCGGTCGGCGCACTGACCAAGCACGTGCACGCCGTCGACCTGTCGCTGCGCCTGCAACTGGACTGAACGCCAGCTTGCGCCCGGCCGCCTGCGCCCACACACTGCGGGGATGAGCGACCTTTCCAACCTGTTGCTGCTGCTGGCGCTTGGCGCCATCGTGGGGCTGTGGCTGAAGCTCAGCGTGGCGCGCGAACGCGCCGTGCAGGAAGCGCGGCAGCAATGCCAGCAGCACGGCCTGCAACTGCTCGACGAAACCGTCGGCCTGCGCGGCGTGCGCCTGCGCCGCGTCAACGGCCTGCGCATGATCGAGCGCTGCTACGGCTTCGAGGTGAGCATCGACGGCCACGACCGCGAATCGGGCCGGCTGTGGATGATCGGCAACGCGCTCAGCAGCCTGAGCCTGCCCACGATCGAACTGCTGCCGCACGAGGAGGTCGCCGCACGGAGCAACGCCCTGCCCCCGCCGTCCGGCAACGTCGTGCCACTGCGCCCGCGTCCGCGCGACCGGCTGAACTGAACACCAGTCGCGTTCGCCCGCTCCGGCGAACGCGACAGCGGATTCCTACTTGACCACCCGCAGATGCGGCGTGCTGCGCTTCGGCTTGTCGCCGCCGGCGTTGGCGCCCGGCGCCGGCGCGGTGTCGTCGGGCCCGGGAGCGGGCGGCGGCGTGTCGCCGCCTTCTTCCTCGGCCGGGAACATCATGCCCTGGCCGTTTTCCTGCGCGTACAGCGCCAGCACGGCCTGCACCGGGATCTGGATCGCCTGACTGACCCCGGAAAAACGCGCCTGGAAGCTGATCCACTCGTTGCCGAGATCGAGGTTCGCCACCGCGCGCATCGCCAGGTTGAGCACCACCTGGCCGTTCTTGACCACCTGCGGCGGCACCCGCACCCCGGCAAACCCGGCGTCGACCAGCACGTACGGGGTCAGGTTGTTGTCGCTGATCCAGTCATAGATCGCCCGCAGCAGGTACGGGCGATTGGTGGTCATCGGTACTGCTTCATTCTTGCTCATGGACTTGCCGCATCGCCTTTTCCTGATCGGTCATGCTGCGCGCAAAACCCTGACTATGGAACAAACGCTCGCCGTAATCGATCACCGGCTTGCCCTCGCGCCCCAGATCCACGCCCAGCCAGGGCAGCCGCCAGATCACCGGCGCCACCAGGCAGTCGGCCAGGCTCATTTCCGGGTTGAGGAAGAATTTCGCGGCCTTGAACAGCGGCACCGAGGACAGCAGGTGCCCGCGCAGGCGCTTGCGCGCCGCATCCGCGGGCCGGCCGCCGGCGCGGATGATGTCCACTTCGGTCAGCCAGTCCTTCTCGATGCGTACCGCGGCCACCCGCAGGCGCGCACGCGACTGCGGATCGATCGGCATCAGCGGCGGATGCGGGTAGCGTTCGTCGAGGTATTCGCAGACCACCGAGGTATCGAACAAGGTGAGGTCACGATCGACCAGGGTCGGCGTACTGGCATACGGGTTCAGGTCGACCAGGTCTTCCGGCGGCTTGGCCGGGTCCACCAGGACCCGTTCATAGCTGACCCCTTTGGCGGCCAGCACCAGCCGGGCGCGATGACATTGCACGTCGTCGGCGGTGGTGTAGAGCGTCAGTACGCTACGTGAGCGAGCGCTTGGGACCATGCGCAATTCCCCATCGGTGAGACGACTGCGGCGGCTCGTAGCCGCCGCAGTCGGATAATGCCATCCAGGCTGCTCAGTGGACGTCCTTCCAGTATTCCTTCTTCAGCATGGCGGCCAGAAAGGTGAAGAACGCCAGGAACAACAGCACCCACACGCCGTAATGATGGCGCTGCAGGGCAGCCGGTTCGGAAGCGTATTCCAGGAAGGTCGTCAGGTCGCGGCTGGCCTGCTGGAACTGCGCCGGGGTCAGCTTGCCCGGCTGCGACAGCACCAGCTTCTCCACCCGGGCGTCCTCGCCCGGCTTGGCTTCCGCCATCACCGCGGTCTGCAGGCCCTGCAGCTCCCACAGCGGGAACGGCATCGACGCGTTCGGGAACACCGTGTTGTTCCAGCCCACCGGGCGGCTCGGGTCCAGGTAGAACGAGTTGAGGTAGGCGTACACCCAGTCGGCGCCCTTCGCGCGCACTTCCAGCGACAGGTCCGGCGGAGCCTTGCCGAACCACTTGGCGGCCGACCCTTCCGGCATGTGCGAAACCACGGTCTCACCGAACTTGGCACCGGTGAAGTTGAGGTTCTGCATCACGTCCTGCTCGGTCAGCCCCAGGTCGCCGGCGATCCGCTCGTAACGCATGTACTTCAGCGAGTGGCAGCCGACGCAGTAGTTGAAGAACAGCTTGGCGCCGCGCTGCAGCGAGGCCTGGTCCTGCACGTTGGTGCCGGCCGCGGGCAACCCGCCCTCCTCCGACGCATGCACCGGCACGCTGCCGACGATCAGACCGAACGCCAACGCCACCGGGAAGATGTATCGCTTCATTAGCAGCTGCCGCTTAGTCATGCGTCGTCACCCGTTCCGGAACCGGCTTGGTCTTTTCCCAGCCGAAGTGTGTATAGGCCCAAAGGAATGCGAAGAACCCGAAGTAGATCGCCGTCATCACGCGGCCGAACAGGTTCTCCCAGAACGTCACGTCGACGTCGCCGAACCAGACCGGGATCACCTCGGCGGTGATGCCCGCGCCCACCGCGCCGAGCATGAAGAACGACAGCACGAACAGGCCCAGCGCCACCTTGAAACCGGTGCCGCGGTAGCGGATCGACTTGACCTTGCCGCGGTCGAACCAGGGCAGCAGGAACAGCACCGCGATCGAACCGAACATCGCGATCACGCCCCATACGGCCGAGCCGAGGAAGGACGGGATCATGCGCACGATCGCGTAGAACGGGGTGAAGTACCACACCGGCTTGATGTGCGACGGCGTCGCCAGGTTGTTCGCCGGAATGAAGTTGTCGTGTTCCAGGAACCAGCCGCCGAAGGTCGGCGCGAAGAAGATGATGAACGCGGCGATCAGCAGGAAGAAGCCCACGCCGACCAGGTCCTTCACCGTGTAGTACGGATGAAAGGGGATGCCGTCGGTCGGCTTCAGCGCATCCCAGCGGTTGCCCTTGGGCCCCTTCTTGATCTCCACACCGTCCGGGTTGTTCGAGCCCACCTCGTGCAGCGCGGCGATATGCAGCACCACCAGCAGCAGCAGCACGATCGGCAGCGCGATCACGTGCAGCGCGAAGAAGCGGTTCAGCGTGGCGTCGGCCGGCAGGAAGTCGCCCATGATCCACTCGACTAGGTCGCCGCCGATGTAGGGAATCGTGCCGAACAGCGAGATGATCACCTTGGCGCCCCAGAACGACATGTTGCCCCACGGCAGCACGTAGCCCATGAACGCTTCGGCCATCAGCACCAGGAAGATCAGCATGCCGAGCAGCCACACCAGCTCGCGCGGCTTCTTGTACGAGCCGTACATGATGCCGCGGAACATGTGCAGGAACACCACCACGAAGAACAGCGAGGCGCCGGTGGAGTGCATGTAGCGGATCAGCCAGCCCCACTCCACGTCACGCATGATGTACTCGACCGAGGCGAAGGCTCCCGCCGCGCTCGGGTTGTAGTTCATGGTGAGGAAGATGCCGGTGACGATCTGGTTGACCAGCACCAGCAGCGCCAGCGAACCGAAGTAGTACCAGAGGTTGAAGTTCTTCGGCGCGTAGTACTCGGTCATGTGCGCGCGGTACATCGGCATCATGCCCGGTGCGCGCTCGTTGACCCACTCGCCGATGCTCGTGAATACGTTGGCCATTAGCCAGCCTCCTTCGGATCCACGCCAATCTGGATGGTGCTGTCGTCGATGAAATGGTACGGCGGCACCGGCAGGTTCTTCGGTGCCGGCACGCCGGCATAGACGCGGCCGGCCAGGTCGTAGCGCGACTTGTGGCAGGGGCAGTAGAAGCCGCCCTTCCATTCCGGGTCGAACGGCTCGGGCTTGATCTCGGGCACGAAGTCGGGCACGCAGCCCAGGTGCGTGCAGATGCCGATCACCACCAGCCATTCCGGCTTGATCGAGCGTCCCTCGTTCTGCGCGTACTTCGGCTGCTGGTCGGCGGAGGCGCCGTCGGACTTGGGGTCCACCAGGCGCGAGTCGACCTGCGGCAACGTGGCCAGCTGTGCCTTGGTGCGGTTGAGCACGAACACCGGCAGGCTGCGCCACGACACGGTCAGCATCTGCCCCGCCTCGATCTTGGCCAGCGACTGGGTGACCGGAGCGCCAGCGGCCTTGGCGCGCGCGCTGGGTTCCCACGACTTGATGAAGGGCACAGCCGCCGACACGATTCCGATACCACCAACCACCGCGGTGGTTGCTGTCAGGAAGCGGCGGCGGCCATGATCGACGACTTCGTTCGCCATCAGGCTCTCCGGTACTTGCAATGTCATGCCAGTGGGGTTTGGGGCCCCGCAAAAATCGCGTTAGTGTAGCGTCAGGCCCCGCCCCGTACAATAAACCGCATCGCGGCGAAGTCCAGCCGCCGCAACACTCGCCACGATTGCCGGGACCTTTCCTTTCGACATGAAACATGCCGCCGGCACGCTCCTCTTCATCGCGCGCTTCGCCGTCCTCGGCCTGGCCATGGCCTTCGTGGTCGGCCTGTTCTGGCCCGGCAGCGGCGAGCGTCTGCGCGAACGCTTCGGCCTGACCGCGCCGCCGGCACAGCACGCCAGCCAGGGCCATGTCGGCAACGGCCCGGTCTCGTACGCCGACGCGGTGGCTGCCGCGGCACCGTCGGTGGTCAACATCTACGCGAACAAGATCGTCACCGAGCAGGCCGTGCGGATGTACGACAACCCGGTGCTGCAGCAATTGTTCGGCGGCCAGCCCACCACCTTCCAGCACCGCGAGCAGACCCTCGGCTCCGGCGTCATCGTCAGCGCCCAGGGCCAGGGCTACGTGCTGACCAACAACCACGTGATCGCGCACGCCGCGGACATCCAGGTGCTGCTGTACGACGGCCGCATCGCCAAGGCGAGCCTGGTCGGCGCGGACGAGGAGTCCGACCTGGCGGTGCTGAAGATCGAGGCCAGCAACCTGCCGGTGATCCACATCGCCGAACAGCCACTGCGCCCCGGCGACGTGGTGCTGGCGATCGGCAACCCGCTCGGCCTCAACCAGACCGTCACGATGGGCATCGTCAGCGCGATCGGCCGCCAGCTCAATGGTTCCAGCGCGGAAGATTTCATCCAGACCGACGCGGCCATCAACCTGGGCAATTCCGGCGGCGCGCTGGTCAACGCCGAAGGCGAGCTGGTCGGCATCAACACCTTGCTGATCGGCAAGGCCGCCGGTGCCGAAGGCATCGGCTTCGCGATTCCGGTCACCACCGCCAAGAAGGTGCTGGATCAGATCATCGCCACCGGCCACGTGGTGCGCGGCTGGCTCGGCGCCGACTACGCGTTCGTGCCGGTGGCCGCCAACGGCGGCCTGCCGGCGGCGGCGCGCGGTGCCCTGGTCACCGTGGTCTATCCCGGCAGCCCGGCCGCACTGGCCGGCATCCGGCCGCGCGACATCCTGCTGAGCATCGGTACCGACGACATCCTCGACCCGGCCGATTTGCGCCGGCACGAGGCTGCGCTCAAGCCCGGCAGCAAGGTGCAGGTCTCGGGCCTGCGCAACGGCAATCCGTTCCACGTCGAAGTCACCCTGGCCCAGCGCCCCGCGATGAGCGCCAGCGCCGAGCTGGACAATTGAATTCGTGAATCCGGCGGCCGGTGCCGGCGGGAATCAACCCGGCCCGCGCGATGCCAGCGGCGGATGGATCGCCGCGCCGTAGCGCCTGCGCAAAGTGTCCACGCGCTCCACATACACCTGGGTCTCGGCATACGGCGGCACGCCCTTGTAGCGCTGCACCGCACCGGGACCGGCGTTGTAGGCCGCGGCGGCCAGCCGCTCGTTGCCGTCGAAGTCGCGCAGCAGCAGGCCCAGGTAACGCGCGCCGCCACGGATGTTCTGATCGGAATTGAATGCATCCAGCACGCCCATGTCGCTGGCCGTGCCCGGCATCAATTGCATCAGCCCTTGCGCACCCTTGAGTGACAGCGCGCGCGGATTGAACGCGCTCTCGGCGTGGATGATCGCGCGCAGGAACGCCTCGTCGACACCGTACTCGATGCTGGCCGCGCGAATCGTGTCCGCGTATGCGGTGAGGTTGAGCGACACGCTGCCCCAGCGGATCGTCGAATGCAGGTTGCACGCGGCGCAGGTGGCGATATAGGTGAACAGCATGGTCACCGCATGGCCCTTGCCGCCGGCCGGGCGCAGGTTGGTGTACTCCACGCTGCCGTCCGCACGCACGATGCGGTACACCGCGCCGCGCAGGATCTTGTCCGCCGAGTCATCCGCCGCCGGCGCCGCCGTTGCCGCGGCTGTGTGCGATTCGCGATAGCTCCATTGTCCGGGCACACCGGCAGCAGCCGCTGGAAGTTTCCTGCGGGTCTCGGCCGAGCCCTGCACCGCTGCCAGCGACGTTTGTTCCGCCTGGACCTCGCCGATGCGCCGTGCGCTGGTTTCGACCGTCCCGCGCACGCCGGTCAGCGAGGTCGATTCGGCGCCGTTCGCCAGGAGGTTGCGCGCCGTGGTCGCGACCGAACCGGTTACCCCGGTCAACGACGCCCGTGGCGGCGGCGCCCGACGTCGTGACGTGGGCGCGGCATAGCTGCTGATCGCCTTGCAGCCGCGATACCCGACTTTGCTGCTGCTGAATACCGTCTCGCCGCTGGCGCCGGTGCATTGATACAGGACGCCGGCGCGGGCGGCCGGCCACCACAGCAGCACGCAGCCGAACGCGACCCCGCAAAGGATCGAACGTAATGGGAAGCCCCCGGCAGGCCGATCGGCGCTTCCCCCATGGCTTGCGACGCCGAACATGGGGCGCAGTGTGCCGCCATGCGCTGCCAACGCCAAGTGCGCGCGGGCGATTCCGTGGACTGCTGCTCCGAACCATGCGTACTTGGAGGGGCAGGCACTGCCGAAAGGCCGCTCACGGCCGGTGCAAGTGCTTGATCCGCCATGTCGAATTACTGGCAGGCGCGCCTTCACGCGGGTAAACTGCGCGGTTCGGCGGACCCTGCGTCCTGCCTCACGAAACCACGGTGTCCACGCCATGAGCGGCAAGCTTTTCATCAAGACCCACGGCTGCCAGATGAACGAGTACGACTCGGCCAAGATGGCCGACGTGCTGAAGGCCTCGCACGGCCTGGAGCTGACCCAGGACGAGTCCGAGGCGGACGTGATCCTGATCAACACCTGCTCGATCCGCGAGAAGGCGCAGGAAAAGGTCTTCAGCCAGCTCGGCCGCTGGAAGCAGCACAAGAAGGACGGCAAGCCGGTACTCATTGGCGTGGGTGGCTGCGTGGCGTCGCAGGAAGGCGCGGCGATCGTCAAGCGCGCGCCCTACGTGGACCTGGTGTTCGGCCCGCAGACCCTGCATCGGCTGCCGCAATTGATCGAGGCACAGCGGGCCAGCGGCCTGCCGCAGGTCGACATCAGCTTCCCCGAGATCGAGAAGTTCGACTGCCTGCCCGAGCCGCGCGCGGAAGGCCCGACCGCCTTCGTCTCGATCATGGAAGGCTGCTCGAAATACTGCAGCTACTGCGTGGTGCCGTACACCCGCGGCGAGGAGATCAGCCGTCCCTTCGACGACGTGCTGGTGGAAGTGGCCAAGCTCGCCGCGCAGGGCGTGCGCGAGGTGAACCTGCTCGGCCAGAACGTCAACGCCTACCGCGGCCCGACCTTTGATGGCGGCATCGCCGACCTCGCCGTGCTGATCCACGCGATCGCGCAGATCGACGGCATCGGCCGCATCCGCTTCACCACCTCGCATCCGCTGGAGTTCTCCGACTCGCTGATCGAGGCCTACGCCAACGTGCCGCAGCTGGCGAACTACCTGCACCTGCCGGTGCAGGCCGGCTCCGATCGCATCCTCGGCGCGATGAAGCGCGGCTACACAGCGCTGGAATTCAAGCAGAAGATCCGCAAGCTGCGCGCGGTGCGGCCGGACATCTGCGTGTCGTCCGACTTCATCGTGGGCTTCCCCGGCGAGACCGACGAGGATTTCGAGAAGACCATGAAGCTGATCGACGACGTCGGCTTCGACCAGAGCTTCTCCTTCATCTTCTCCGCCCGCCCCGGCACGCCGGCGGCAAAGCTCGCCGACGACACCCCGATGGCGGTGAAGCACGAACGGCTGGCGCGCCTGCAGGCCGCGATCAACGCGAACGCGAAGAAGATCAACGAGGCGATGGTCGGCTCCGTGCAGCGCGTGCTGGTGGAAAAGCCCAGCACGCGCAATCCGGACGAACTCAGCGGCCGTACCGAGAACATGCGCTACGTGAACTTCGCCGGCCACCCGCGCCTGATCGGCCAGTTCGTCGACGTGGTGATCACCGACGCGATGAGCAACTCGCTGCGCGGGCGCATGAAGCTGGCCGACGAAACGGCGGCGCTCGCTTCGTGACGACCGGGCTGGTGCTGCGGGAAATCGGCGCGGACGAGTTCGTGCGGGTGTGGCCGTTTTTTCTGCCGATCGTCGCGGCCGGCGACACCTATGTCTACCCGCTCGACCTGAGCCTCGAGCAAGCCCGTGTCATGTGGACCACGCCGCCGGCACGCTGCTTCGTGGCCGAGCGCGACGGCCAGGTGCTGGGCTGCTACCGACTGGCACCGAACTTCCCCGGGCTGGGCGACCACGTGGCCAACGGCAGCTACATGGTGGCGCCCGAGGCGCGCGGCCAGGGCATCGCCTCGGCACTGTGCGAACACTCGCTGGAACAAGCGCGACGCGCCGGCTTCACCGCGATGCAGTTCAACTGCGTGGTGGCCAGCAACACCACCGCGGTGCGGCTGTGGCAGCGCCACGGCTTCCGCATCGTCGGCCAGGTGCCCGCTGCGTTCCGCCACGCGCACCTCGGCCCCACCGACATCTACGTGATGCACCGCATGCTGTGAGCGGGTGGCCGCGCACAGCGCGACGGATCAATCCAGCCGCTTGCGAAAGCGCAGTATCGCCAGCGCCATCATCACCAGCGTGAACACCACCAGCGCGAGCACGTCGATCCACATCTCCCACAGGCCCGCGCCGCGCAGCATCACGCCGCGGATCAGGCGCAGGAAATGGGTCAGCGGCAACACCTCGGCGATCCACTGCACCAGCTTCGGCATGCCGGCGAACGGGAACATGAAACCGGACAGCAGGATCGACGGCAGGAACACGAAGATCATCATCTGCATCGCCTGGAACTGCGACTGCGCGCGTGTCGAGATCAGCAGACCCAGGGTGAGATTGGCGAGGATCAGCAGCCCCGACGCCAGGTACACGTCGAGCACGCTGCCGCGGATCGGCACGTCGAACAGCCACATGCCCAACGCGAGCACCACGCTGGTTTGCACCAGGCCGATCGCGACATACGGCAGCACCTTGCCGACCATCAGTTCGGAACTGGTCAGCGGCGTGGCGATCAGCAATTCCATGTTGCCGCGCTCGCGTTCGCGCACGATCGCGATGGCGGTGAACAGCACCATCGTCATGGTCAGGATCACGCCGATCAGGCCGGGCACGATGTTGACCGCCGAGCGTCGCTGCGGGTTGTAGAAACTGACCACGCTGATCCGCCCGCTTGCCGGCGTGCTGGTCAGCGGTGCGCGCATGTCCGGCTGGGCACTGTCGATCGGCGCCTGCGCAAGCTGCGCGGCGGCGCCCTGCACTGCCGTGTCGCTGCCGTCGACCAGCACCTGCGCCAGCTCGCGGCCGTCGATGCGGCGACGTTCGAAATCCGGCGGCACCACGATGCCGATGCTGATCCGGCCCTGGCGGATCATCGCCATCAGTTCCTGCGGCGTGTCCGCCCTCGCCACCGGCGCGACCACGCCGGTGGCCAGCATGTCCATCACCAGCGCGCGCGAACCGGCGGTGTTGGCCTGGTCGACGATGCCGGTATCGAGCCCGCGCAGGTTGGTGTTGATCGCATAGCCGAACAGCACCAGCTGGATCACCGGAATGCCCACGATCATCGCCAGCGTGACGTGATCGCGGCGCATCTGGCGCAACTCCTTGATCACGATCGCCCACAGCCGGCGCCAGTTCATGCGGCACGCTCCTCGTCGCCGTCGCCCTTGCGCGTGGCGGCGACGAATACGTCTTCGAGATTCGGCGCCGCCGCCGCCAGTCCGGCCTTCTGCCCGGCCGTAGCCAACGCCTTGTCCATGTCCGGCGTCGCGCCGTCGGCACCAGTCAGCACGCGCAAGGTATTGCCGACCTGGGCCACGCCGAGCACGCCCGGCACATCGACCAGCACGCGCTGGGCCGCGCGCGGGTTGTCCGTCTCGACGATGAAGGTGCGCCCCTCCAGTTGCGCGGTCAGCTCATGCGGCGTGCCGTCGGCAACCAGCGCGCCTCGGTCGAGGATCGCCAGCCGATGGCAGCGCTCGGCCTCGTCCATCAGGTGGGTGGACACCAGCAGGGTGGTGCCGATGTCGGCCAGTTCGAACAACTTCTCCCAGAAATCGCGGCGCGATTCCGGGTCGACCGCGCTGGTCGGCTCGTCCAGGAACAGCAGCTCCGGCTCGTGGATCACCGCGCAGGCCAGCGCGAGGCGCTGCTTCTGGCCGCCGCTCATGGTGCCGGCCAGTTGCTTCTGCCGGTCGCCGAAGTGGTACTGCCCGATCAGTTCGTCGATGCGGGCTTTCGTCTTCGCCTTCGGCACGCCCTGGATCGCGGCCAGGAACTCCAGGTTCTCGCGCACGCTGAGGTCCTCGAACAGCGAGAATTTCTGCGTCATGTAGCCGATGTGCGGGCGCAGCGCGTCGGCCTGCGCCGGGATGCGCAGGCCGAGCACCTCGATCTCGCCCTCGCTCGGCGTCAACAGGCCGCACAGCATGCGGATCGTGGTCGACTTGCCCGAGCCGTTCGGACCGAGGAAGCCGTAGACGCGTCTGGCCGGTACTTCGAGGTCGACATGATCGACCGCCACCAGCTTGCCGAAGCGCCGGGTCAGGCCGCGCGCGCGGATGGCCACGCCGTCGGCATCGGTGGTCATTTCGCGGCCCCGCGAAATTCGACGCGCACCGGCAGGCCGGCGGGAAGCTCGGCCGCATCCGCGCCCAGCGCGACCTCGGCGAGATAGCTCAGCCGCGCCGCGTCGTCGCCGATCAGCGCGTAGTACGGGGTGAAGTCGGGCTCGCTGCGGATCATCCGCACCTTGCCGGCATACGGCTGGTCGCGGCCGGCCACGAATACCCGGATCGCATCGCCCACATGCACCCCGGCGCGCTGCGGCTCGGGCACGTAGATGCGCGCATACGGCGCATCGCCGGCCAGCAGGATCGCCACCGGCGCGCCGACCGGGGCCTGGTCGCCCAGCTTGTACGGAAGGCTGTCGACCCGCCCGCCACGCGGCGCCACGATGTCCAGCTTGCCCAGCAGCACCTGCTGCGCGCTGGCCTGCGCCTCCGCCGCCGCGACGGCGGCCCGTGCCTGGGCGATCTGCTCGGGACGGGTGCCGTGCAACAGCTCGTCGAGCGCGGCCTGCGCCGCCGCCACCTGGCCCTCGGCGTTGCCCGCCGCGGCGCGGGCACGGTCGAGATCGGCCGCCGCCACATAACCCTTGCCCTTCAGCGGCGCCAGGCGGTCGTAATAGGCACGCGCCTCGCGCGCCTGCGCCTGCGCGGCCGCCAGGTTCGCCCGCGCCCTGTCGATGTCCTCCACGCGCGGGCCGGTCTCGAGCTCGGCCAGCACTTCATGCTGCTGCCGCACCTGCGCCTGGGCCGCGGCGAGTTCGGATCGGGTATGCGCGGGATCGAGCTGCAGCAGCGCCTGTCCGGCCGAGACCTGTTCGCCCTCGCGCACCTCGATCGCCACGATGCGCTCGGCGGCCGGTGCCGGCAGGGTGATGCGGTCGTATTCGAGCGTGCCCAGCGCCTGCGGCGGTTGCTTGCTGCAGGCGGCAAGGCCGGCGACCGCGAGCAGGATGGCCAGTGGCAGGCGACGAAGCGTGCGTGCGACGTTCATGCGGTTTCTCCGGATCCGGCTGCACCCGCGCCACGATCGAGCAGCGCAAGCGTGTGTCTGAGCATGGCCTCGGGTCCCAGCCCCTCGGCACCGAACGCGCGCCGCCAGATCGGCGCACCGGCGGCGGGGAACAGGGTCAGCCCGACCAGCGAGACGACCAGCAGGCGCGGATCGAGATCGGCATTCAGCCGTCCATCCGCCTGCGCCGCCGCGAAGCGCCGGGCCAGCAGCTGCGGCACGCCCGGAACGGCCTGGGCGAACAGCACTTCGCGCAACGCGCCGCCATCGCACAGCACCTCGCGCACCCATAGCGGCGGCAGCCATGGGTGGCGCGCCACCACTTCGCCGATGCCGCGCACGAAAGTTTCGATCAATACCCGCGGATCGTCGCCGACCTGTTCCAGTTGCACGCGCAGCGGTGCCAGGGCCGGCAACAGGCGCTCCTCGACCAGCGCCTGGACCAGCCGCGGCTTGTCGCCGAAGTAGTAATGCAGCATCGCGGGCGTGACCTCGGCCTCGCTGGCGATCGCGCGCAACGGGGTCGCGCCGATCCCCACCCGGGCGAACTGCGCGATCGCGGCATCCAGCAGGCGCGCGCGCAGGTCCAGGTCGTCGCCGCTGGGGCGTCCGGCGCGGCGCCCGGCTTTCGCACGCTTGGTCGAGGTAGCCATGCGCATAAATTAATTCAACATTTAATTGTACGCAACCGATGAAATCGTGCTCCTCACGGCCGACTGTCGTCATGGCTCTTCCGGCAGCGGCGCGCTACTCTCGCGCCCCTATGAGCGAACTCAACCAGCGCGATTTCATTCTCGACCCCGAAGACAATGCCCGCCTCGCCAACCTGTGCGGGCCGTTCGACGAGCACCTGCGCCAAGTCGAGCTGCGCCTCGGCGTGGAGATCAACCACCGCGGCAGCATCTTCCAGGTGATCGGCGAGGACGCCCCCGCCAGGGCCACCGAGAAGGTGCTGCGCGCGCTGTACGCCACCACCGAAGACGAGGCGTTGACCGGCGCGAAGATCAACCTGCAGCTGGCCGAATCCGGCATCGACGCGATCACCGAGGCGGCCGCCGAAGGCGCCCAGGAAGTGGTGATCAAGGTCAAGCGCGGCGTGATCAAGGGCCGCGGTCCGAATCAGGCACGCTACCTGCACGCGATCGCCAGCCACGACATCAACTTCGGCGTGGGCCCGGCCGGCACCGGCAAGACCTACCTGGCCGTCGCCAGCGCGGTCGAGGCGCTGGAGGCGAACCGGGTGCAGCGGCTGATCCTGGTGCGCCCGGCGGTCGAGGCCGGCGAGAAGCTGGGCTTCCTGCCCGGCGACCTGTCGCAGAAGGTCGATCCCTACCTGCGCCCGTTGTACGACGCGCTGTACGAGATGCTCGGCTTCGAGAAGGTGGCCAAGCTGATCGAGCGCAACGTGATCGAGATCGCCCCGCTGGCCTACATGCGCGGGCGCACCTTGAACGATTCCTACGTGATCCTCGACGAGGCGCAGAACACCACGGTCGAGCAGATGAAGATGTTCCTCACCCGCATCGGCTTCGGCACGGTGGCGGTGATCACCGGCGACGTCACCCAGGTCGACCTGCCGCGCAACACCCGCTCGGGCCTGCGCCAGGCGATCGAGGTGCTGCGCGGCGTCAGCGGCATCAACTTCACCTTCTTCACCTCGCGCGACGTGGTGCGCCACCCGCTGGTGGCGAAGATCGTGCGCGCCTACGAGGCGTTCGAACAGAAGGACGAGGACGGCGAATGAGCGCACCGCTGACGCTCGCCGTCGGCTACGCCGTGCCGCGCGCCGGCCTGCCCGCGCCGGCCAGCTTCCGGCGCTGGGTCGAAGCGGCGCTGCGCGGGGCGAAACGGCGCAAGAGCGCCGAGCTGGCGATCCGCATCGTCGACGCCGACGAAGGCCGTGCGCTCAACCGCGACTATCGCGGCAAGGACTACGCCACCAACGTGCTGTCGTTCCCCGTCGAACTGCCGCCCGGGGTGGCCCTGCCACTGATCGGCGACCTGGCGATCTGCGCCCCGGTGGTGCTGCGCGAGGCCGCCGAACAGGGCAAACCGCCGCGCGACCACTGGGCTCACCTGACTGTCCACGGCGTACTGCACCTGCTCGGTTACGACCATATCGAAGATGCCGAGGCCGAAGCGATGGAGGCGCTGGAAACCCGCATCCTGGCCAGCCTGGGCATCGCCGACCCGTACCGGTAGGGGTGTTTGTGCCCTGAACCGTCACGATTTTTCCGCTAGAATCGGCCTTCCGCCCGGTCTCGGGCAGAATCCCAACGAGTAATGAGCGACGACCCTGGCAGTACCAGCGGCCCGGCCCACCGAACCTGGTGGGATCGACTGGGCCACATGTTTTCCGGCGAACCGCGCAACCGCGACGAACTGATCGAGGAGCTGCGTTCCGCCCAGAGCAACGGACTGCTGTCCGCGAACACCCTCACCATGGTCGAGGGTGCGATCAAGGTCACCGAACTGAGCGTGGACGACGTGATGGTGCCGCGCGCGCAGATCGTGATGCTGGCGGCCGAGTCGCCGCTGCCCGACATCCTCGCCGCGGTGGTCGAATCCGGCCACTCGCGCTTTCCCGTGCACGGCGAGGACAAGGACGAGGTCCTCGGCATCCTGCTGGCCAAGGACCTGCTGAAATACTTCGGCGCCGCCGAGCACTTCGACATCCGCGCGATCCTGCGCCCGGCCGTGCTGATCCCCGAGTCGATGCGCCTGAACGTGCTGCTGGAGGAATTCCGGCTCAGCCGCAACCACATGGCGCTGGTGGTCAACGAGTACGGCGGTGTCGCCGGCCTGGTCACCATCGAGGACGTGCTGGAACAGATCGTCGGCGAGATCGACGACGAGCACGACGACGGGGAAGAGCCCGAGTTGATGCACGCGCAGCCCGGCGGCGACTGGCTGGTCAGCGCGCTGACCCCGATCGAGGATTTCAACGAACAGACCGGCGCCGATTTTTCCGACGAGGAATACGACACCGTGGGCGGCATGGTCACCTCCGAATTCGGCCACCTGCCCGAGGTCGGCGAGGAGGTCGGCATCGGCGACTACCTGTTCCACGTCACCGAAGCCGACGACCGCCGCGTGCAGCAGTTCCGCGTGGTCAAGCAGTAAGGCCGCATGAACCTGATCAGCCGCAACCTCCTGCTGCTCGCGCTGTCGATGCTGGCCCTGCTCCCGCCTGCCCATGCCAGCGTCGCCAACGCCCCCGGCGCCAACCTCGAAGTCTCGCTGGTCACCTACGGCCCCGGCGAAACCTACTGGGAGCGCTTCGGCCACGACGCGATCGAGCTGCGCGACACGGCCTCGGGCGAGGCGGTCAACTTCAACTACGGCGTGTTCGATTTCAGCGAGAAGAACTTCCTGCTGAACTTCGCCCGCGGCCGCATGCACTACCTGATGGACGCCGCGCCCAGTGGCCTCGACGAGAGTTTCTACGTCGAGGCCGGCCGCTCGATCACCCGCCAGCAATTGGCGATGACTGCCGACCAGGCCACTGCGCTGCGCGACTTCCTGCTGTGGAACCTGCGCCCGGAGAACGCCGGCTACGCCTACGACTACTACGTCGACAACTGCACCACCCGCGTGCGCGACGCGCTGGACAAGGCACTCGGCGGCGTGCTGGAAAGCCGCCTGAAGGCACGCCGCGGCGGCATGACCTACCGCCAGCAGACCGACCGGCTGATGAGCGCGCAGCCCTGGCTGATGCTGGTGCTCGACCTGGGCCTGGGGCCGTACGCCGACCAGCCGCTGGACGCCTGGCAGGAAAGCTTCCTGCCCGAGGTATTGCAGGCGCAACTGCGCGAGGTGCGCGTCGACGACGGCCACGGCGGCCTGCGTCCGCTGCTGCAGGCCGAGCGACTCGTCTCGCCGAACCGGCTGGAGGCACCGCCGGCAACCGCGCCCGACCTGCGCCTGCCGCTGGCCCTGGCCGGGCTGCTGCTGGCCGCGCTGATCGTGCTCGCCCACCGCCGGTGGCCCGCCGGCTACGCCCTGCTCGGCACGCTGTACCTGCTCGCGGCCGGCCTGGTCGGCCTGTTGCTGCTGGTGCTGTGGACGCTGACCACCCACCACTCGGCGTGGGCCAACGCGAACCTGCTGCTGTTCAATCCGCTGGCCTTCCTGCTGCTGCCGGCACTGTGGCGCTCGCGCCGCGGCTACGCCGCCTCGCGCTTCATCGACGGCGTGATCGCCGTGCAATTGCTTGCCTGCATGGTCGCCGTGCTGCTGCACCTGCTGCCCGGCACCGTGCAGCAGAACCAGCCGTGGCTGCTGTTCGCCCTGCCGTGCTGGCTGGCGCTGGCCTGGAGCCTGCGCCGCCATCGCTGATGCCCCACCCCGCGCAATTGCCCCGCCCATCGGCGCGGGGCATGATGCGCGCATGAATCCGATCACGTCGTCGAGCGCACCGCCGACCAGCGACCAGCCCATGGTGGTCAACTGCATCGCCTACCGAAAGGACGGCAGCCGGATCGGCGACGTCACCATCGACGCGATCAGCGACGTGCTGACCGAACCGGACACCTTCGTCTGGGTCGGCCTGTACGAACCGGACGAGGATCTGCTGGAAAAGATCCAGGACGAATTCGGCCTGCACGACCTGGCGATCGAGGACGCGCACGCCGCGCACCAGCGCACCAAGCTGGAAGCCTACGGCGACTCGCTGTTCCTGGTGGTGCAGACCGCGCAGCTGATCGGCGGCGAACTGGCTTTCGGCGAAACGCACATCTTCTTCGGCCCGCGCTACCTGGTCACCGTGCGCCACGGCGCCTCGCAGTCCTACGCGCCGGCGCGGCGCACCTGCGAACACGCGCCGGAACTGCTGGCGAACGGCCCCAGCTACGGGCTGTACGGCGTACTCGATTTCATCGTCGACAATTTGTTGCCGATCGTGCGCGACTTCCGCGAGGAAGTGCACCAGCTCGAACACGACATCTTCGGCGAGACGTTCAAGAGCAGCACCGTGCGCCGCCTGTACGACATGCAGCGCGACCTGATGACGCTGCGCCTGGCGGTGGCGCCGCTGCAGGACATCATCAACCAGCTGATCCGGCTGCACCCGAACCTGATCCCCGAGGTGCTGCACGCGTACTTCCGCGACGTCTACGACCACGCCTTCCGCGTCAACGAGGCGATCGGCGCGATGCGCGAGATGCTCACCGCCGCGATCAACGTGAACCTCTCGCTGGTCAGCCTGCGCCAGAACGAGGTGATGAAGAAGCTCGCCGGCTGGGCCGCCATGCTCGCCGCGCCGACCCTGCTCACCAGCTGGTACGGCATGAACTTCGCCCACATGCCCGAGCTCAGCCGCCCCTGGGCCTACCCCGCGATCATCGTGGTGATGGCCAGCGTCGTCAGCGGCATCTACATCGGGCTCAAGCGCGCACGGTGGCTGTAGCTCGGGCCACAGCCGGTTGTCGCTGCCGCCGGGAACGGTCACCATGTCGGCTGGTTTTCCCCGCACCCGATGACCGATGAACGATTCCGCCAGCCGCATCCCCGCCGACGCCAACGCCCCGGTGGAAACCCTGCATGAAGGCCGCTGGCTGAGCCTGCGCAAGCGCGGCCGCTGGGAGTACGCCGAACGCAACAACCCCGGCGGCGCGGTGATCATCCTGGCGGTGACGCCTGCGGACAAGGTCTTGTTCGTCGAGCAGTACCGCGTGTCGATCCTGCAGAACACCATCGAGATGCCGGCCGGCCTGGTCGGCGACCTGGCCGGACAAGCCGACGAAAGCGCGCTGCTGGCCGCCCGGCGCGAACTGGAGGAGGAAACCGGCTGGCGCTGCCAACGGGTGGAATTCGTCCATCGCGGCCCGTCGTCCTCGGGCATGAGCACTGAGATGATCACCTTCGTGCGCGCCTGGGAGCTGGAAAAAGTCGGTCCCGGCGGCGGCGACGAAACCGAGAACATCGTGGTGCACGAAGTCCCGCGCCGCGAGGCGGGCGCCTGGTTGTTCGCGCGAGCCGCCGAAGGCTATTCGATCGACCCGAAATTGTTCGCCGGGTTGTGGTTCATCGAGCACCCTGGCCGGTAAACCACCACGGCAACGAGAAGCCCCGGCCAGGCAACGCCCCCGGTCGGCGCCACGCGACACACGGTGCGGTGCGGTGTCGTGCATCGCCCGGCACGAACGTGACTTCATGGCGAGCCTAAAGATTCCGGCGTGCCGGCCGATTCCGAGGATGTGGACCTTTGTCGCCCCCGGCCGGTCCCCTACCTGGCTTCCCTGGACCTACGGATTCGTGCCCATGAAAACGCTGCTTCTCTCCGCCTCGCTGATCTTCCTCCCGCTGGCCGCCCACGCCGCCTGCGCGCCCACCGACTTCGCCATCAAGGATGTCAAGCTGTCCGCCAACGGCACGGGAGGGTCGACCCGACTCGTCCTCAGCGGCGAACTGGTGAACAACTGCGCCGAACCCGCTGCCGCGCAGATCAACATCGACGTCAAGGACTCCGGCGGCAAGGTGATCCAGAGCAAGCAGGGATGGCCGGCCGGCACCACCAACATCGCCCCTGGCGCGGCTGCGAGGTTCGACTTCGGCAAGCGCTTCCGCTACCAGTCGGACATGGCCGCCTATACGGTCTCCGTGATTTCCGTGCGCGCCTGGTAGACCCGGCAACCGCACCTGCTGCAACAAGCAAAAAGGCCCCGCACGGGGCCTTTTTGCTGTCCGGCTCACGGGCCCCGGCGGACTGACCGCCGCCCGGCGGCGTTTCAGTGCAGCACGAACAGCTTGTCGAAACCGGCCACGCGCAGCGTGCTGCGCAATTCGTTGCCGGCATTGACGATGCGGATCTCGGCGCGATCGGCGCCGGCATGCTCGCGCAGCAGCAGCAGCATGCCCAGTGCCGAGCTGTCCATGCTGGTCACCTCGCCCAGGTCGATGACATAGCTGCGGGCCGCCTTGCCGCTGTCCAGGCAGGCCTCGTGGAAATCGCGGTGGATGCTGAAGTCGAAGCGCTGGCCCAGTTGCAGGGTCAGGCAATCGTGTTCGCTGTCGTGATGGACGATCATGCTGTGCTCCTCAGAACAATTCGATCTCGCCGGCGTCCATCGAGCTCTGCAAGGCAGGCCCGCGCGAGCGCAGGCGTGCCTTTTCGCGCTGGATGGCCAGCCGGCTGCGCACCCGTTGGGCGTGTCCTGCCAGCGCGTCGGCGTCGATCGGGCCACAGGCCAGTTCCTCGATGTCGCGCGTGCACTCGCCCACGACCTCCTGCAACTCGACCAGCCGGGTGCGGGTCTGCCGCAGCAGCTGGCTGAGGATGTCCTCGAACTGCAGCGAGCGGATGGTGGTGGAAACGTCGCTGCCGAGGCCGCGATTGATCTCGACCACCTGGTCGGCGACCGCGCTGGTGCGCGCATCGCTCTCGGTGACGTGGGCCATCATCGCGTCGATGCCGCCCTTGGCCGACAGCGCCACGTTGAGGTCCTGCGAGGCCATGGCGCCGACCAGGCCGCGCAACTGCTCCATCGCCGCGCGGGCGCGCTCGACGTGGCTGCCGATCTGTTCGTTGAACTGGTTGGAGTTGCTGGCCAGGCTGCGGATCTCGCCGGCCACCACGGCGAAGCCGCGGCCGGACTCGCCCGCGCGGGCCGCCTCGATCGCGGCGTTGAGCGCCAGCAGGTTGGTTTCCTCGGCGATCGTGCTGACGTTCTTCAGCAGGCCGAACACCGCATCCATTTCCTTCGCCATGCCGTCGATGCGGTAGACGATGCGCAGGCTTTCGCGCGACATCTGCACGACCATGCCCACGAAATGCTGCAACAGGTCGCTGGTGCGGGCGGCAAAGTCCTGCACCGACACGCCGCCGTTCTGCACGTCGATGATCTGCTTCAGCAGCGACTGCTGCAGTCCCGTCTTGTGCGACAAACCGTCGAACCCGCCGCCCAGCTCGGACACCGCATCGCGCAACAGGTCGAGCCCCTGGTGCAGCTCGCGGGTGGCATGGCCCAGCTCGTCCACCAGCGCGCCGCGGACGTCTTCCAGCGCCTCGCGCACGGGCGCGCTGTTGCCTGCTGCGGCGGCCGGTGGCGGCGCCTCCCGCGGGCGCCGGCTTTCGACGATCCACACCGCGGTGAGCGCGGCGATCAGCAAAGGCGCCAGCCACGCCGGATGCCAGAGCAGCGCCAGCACCAGGGCCAGCATGCTGGCAAGCCAGCCGTAGGGCGGACGTTTGGCGAAATGCCGGACCAATTGAGACAGGACAACCATGAGCCGATATCCGTGGGTCAGGTGCGCGAAGCGCCGTCGCGAGGTTGGCGCGCCAGCGTGAGCAGGCGCGCCGCTATGTGATCCAGCGGCAGCATCTCGGCTGCCGCATCGAGTTTCCAGGCGGCACCGGGCATGCCCCATACCACCGAGCTGGCCTCGTCCTGCACCAGGGTCGCGGCACCGGCCTGGCGCAGTTCGAGCAGGCCGCGCGCGCCGTCGTCGCCCATGCCGGTCAGCAGGACGGCGATGGTGCCGGCTCCCGCACTGGCCGCCATGGAACGGAACAGCACGTCCACGCTGGGCTTGTGCCGATTCACCGGCGGGCCATCGTGCAGCCGGCACACATACTTGGCGCCGTCCCACATCACCAGCAGGTGCTGGCCGCCCGGGGCGATGTAGGCGTGGCCGGTCTGGATCGGCTGGCCATCCTGGGCTTCGCATACCCGCATCGCCGAACAGCGGTCCATCCGCTCCGCGAACGGGCCGCTGAACGCGGCGGGGATATGCTGGGTGACCAGGATCGGCGGCGCGTCGGGCGGCATCGCTTCCAGCACCACGCGGACCGCTTCGGTGCCGCCGGTCGAGGCGCCGATCACGATGACCGGACTGCCGCCGCGCGTGCCCGCCGTCTGCACGCGAGGCAGCACCGCGTCGGCCGAAAGGCGCGGCGCCACTTCCAGTTTGCGCACCACCGTGCGGGCGCGCGGCCGGGCCTTCGCGGCAAGCTTCACCTTGGCGCAGATCTCCTGCGCCTTCTCGCCGAAACTGCTGGCCAGGTCGCTGCTGGGCTTGGCCAGGAAATCCACCGCGCCCAGCTCAAGTGCGCGCAGCGTCACCTCGGCACCCTGCACGGTCAGCGACGACACCATCACCACCGGCATCGGCCGCAGGCGCATCAGGTTTTCCAGGAACGTCAGCCCGTCCATGCGCGGCATCTCGACATCCAGCGTCAGCACGTCCGGATCGAGCTGCTTGATCTTCTCGCGCGCGATCAGCGGGTCGGCGGCGGTGCCGACCACCTCGATCCCGGGATCGCAGGCAAGCATCGTCGTCATCAGCTTGCGCACCAACGCCGAATCGTCGACCACCAGGACACGCACTTTTTCCATCGCCATCCATCTCACCTGCCAGAAAACTCAAGCCGCGTCGCATCGACGGCGGCCTCGCCGGCCTTCCGCGGAGCCGAAGCCGCCGCTAGAAAAGCTCGACCTCACCCTTTATCGGGTCATTTGCCAAACGCTTGAGGTAAATGCGCTCGTCGGCCACCAGCGCCACGTCGTCGTGACGGCGCAGCATGCGCACGCGCGCACGGCCGCTGTGGGGGAAGAACTGCAGTTGCCGGGGGTACACGTCGCCGAGGTCCGATGCGCACAGGTTCAGCTTTTCGGCGGCGATATAGCGCTGCACGAAATCGATATTGCGCCGCCCGATGTCGGTCAGCTGCGCCAGCACGCGGCCGCCGCCGAATATCTTGACCTGCAGGTCGGCGCGCTGGCCGCCGGCGACGAGGATCGCGTTGATCAGCTGCTCCATCGCGTCGCTGCCGTAGCGCGCCGCACGGCCGACGGTGGATGTCCAGCTGTCACGCTCGCCGCGCGGTTCGGGCAGCATGAAGTGGTTCATGCCGCCGATGCCGCGGCGCGCATCGTGGATGCAGGCCGATATGCAGGAGCCGAGCACGGTGGTGACCAGCTCGTCCCGGGTGCTGACATAGAACTCGCCCGGCAACACCTTCACCGTCATGCGCGATTGCGCCGGGTCCCAATACCGGTGCAGGTGCTCGAAACCCGGCAGCACCGCAGCCTCACCCTGCCTCCTGTCGGCCACCGCGACCATCAACCGGGTTTCCGGTAGACAGTGCGCCCGATCAGTTCGAATTCGTCGTTGACGCCGAGCAGCGATTCGGAATGGCCGAGAAACAGATAGCCGCCCGCCGGCAGCAGCTCCGCGTAGCGATGGAACAGGCGCCGCTTGGTCGGCTGGTCGAAGTAGATCACCACGTTGCGGCAGAAGATCGCATCGAACGGTCCGCGCATCGGCCACGGGTGCAGCAGGTTCAGCGGCTCGATGGTGACCAGCTCGCGCAGGCGCGGATGGACGCAGGCCAGCCCTTCGTACGCGCCCTCGCCGCGCAGCATCCAGCGCCGGCAGCGCTCAGCGCTGATGCCGGCCAGGCGTTCCAGCGGATACACGCCCTTGCGCGCGGTCTCCAGTGCCTGCGGCGACAGGTCGGTGGCCAGGATCTTCGCATCCAGCCGGCTGCCGCTCTGCTCGATCGCTTCGGCCAGCACCATTGCCAGCGCGTAGGGTTCCTCGCCGGTGGAACAGCCCGCCGACCAGATCCGCAGACGATCGCCTTCGCGGCGCCTCTCGCGCAGCCAGCGCGGCAACAGTTCGCTGGCAAGCAGGTCGTAGTGATGCATCTCGCGGAAGAACGACGTCACATTGGTGCTGATCGCGCTGGCCAGTTCGCCCAGCTCGCCGTGCGGATCGCGTCGCAACAGCTCGCAATAACTGCCGAAGTTCGGCAAACCCAGCGCACGCAAGCGGCGGAACAGGCGGCCCTGCACCAGTTGCCGCTTGTGCTCGCCCAGCGCGATGCCGCAATGCTCGAGAACGAAGGCGCGCAGGTACTGGAAGTCGGCATCGCCCAGCAACGGGCCGCCGTCGCCGGAGGCGATGCCGTGATCGAACGTGCCGGGCACCGCGCTCACTTCAGAATTCCTTCCACATGCCTGCTTCGCTGGTGGCTTCGACGGCCGCACGCAACGGACGGACGGGTGCCGGGGTGCCGCGCACGGTGGCGAACACCGCTTCGGCCTCGGCTGCTGCGCTCTTCGCCCGCGTCGGCGCGGGCGATGCAGCCGGTGCCGCGCCGCTTCCGTTCAACTGGAAGAAGCCGACCTGCTGGGTCAGTTCGCCGGCTTGCTCGTGCATGGCGCGGGCGGCCGCCGCGGCCTCCTCGACCAGCGCGGCGTTTTGCTGGGTCATCTCGTCCATCTGCATCACCGCATTGTTGACCTGGTCGATGCCGGCGGATTGCTCGTGGCTGGCCGCGGCGATCTCGGCCACGATGTCGGTGACCTTCTTCACGCTCTCGACGATTTCCGCCAGCGCCTTGCCGGACTGGTTCACCAGCTCCGAACCACAGCGCACTTTTTCGGCGCTGTCATTGATCAGCGCCTTGATCTCCTTCGCGGCGCCGGCGCTGCGCTGGGCCAGGCTGCGCACCTCGGTGGCCACCACCGCGAAGCCGCGGCCCTGTTCGCCGGCACGCGCCGCCTCCACCGCCGCGTTCAGCGCCAGCAGGTTGGTCTGGAAGGCGATCTCCTGGATCAGCCCCACGATGTCGGTGATCTTGCTGCTGGACGCGTTGATCTCGCTCATCGCGACGATCGCCTTGCCGGCCACCTCGCCGCCACGCTCGGCCTGTTCGCGGGCGCCCCGTGCGAGCTGGTTGGCATGGCTGGCGTTTTCCGCATTCTGCTTGACGGTGGAAGTCATCTGCTCCATCGACGAAGCGGTTTCCTCCAGGCTCGATGCCTGCTCCTGCGTGCGCTGGCTGAGGTCGTCGTTGCCGCGGGCGATCTGCTGCGCCGCCGTGCTGACCGCATCGGAACCGAGGCGCACTTCGCCGACGGTCAGGGTGAGCCGCTCGTCCATCAGCCGGAACGCCTCCAGCAGGCGGCCCAGCTCGTCCTTGCGGCGGGTGACGATGTTGTGCCCCAGCTGGCCCTGCGAGATGGCGTTCGCCACGCGCACGGCCCGGTTGAGCGTGCCCACGATCGAGCGGATCAGGAAGAACGCCATCAGCACGGCCAGCAGCATGCCGGCGCCGAGTGCGGCGAAAGTCATCAGGCGGATGCGCTGGTAGCTGCTCACGGCCGATTCGTACTGCTGCCTGCTTTCGTCGACCTGCATGGCGATGAGCTTGTTCATCTCCGCGCTCATGATCGTCACGTTCGGCAGCACGTCGGAGTAGAGCAGCGCATTGGCGCCTTCGTCGGCCTGGTTCAGCGCATCGGTGATCTCGGTCATCGACGAGGCCACGTCGCCGCGGGCGCTCTCGAACGCGCTCCACTGCTTCTTGACCGCCGGCGACATCCTGCCCGCACCCAGTTTCTTCAGCAGCGCCGCGTCCGTCACCGCGGCCTTGGCCACCTCCGCGAGCTTCTGCTGGACGATCGCCTTGTCGTCCTTGTGGAAAGTCGCCTCGCTCAGCGAGATGAAGCTGTTCAGCGACCCGCGCGCCACCTCGTTGATGCTGGTCAGCGGAATCAGTTCGTCCTGGTAGATCTGGCGGGCGCTTTCATTCGCGCGGGCCATGCCACCCAGTCCGATCCAGGCGCCTACCAGCAACATCACGCACAACAGGCCGAGCACGCCGATCAGGCGCATCTTGACGGTCAGCGTGGTCAGTCGGGCCAGGTAAGCCTTCAAATTCTTCATCTTCATCTCGATTTCCCGGGTCAGGCGGCGACTTCAACGTCCTGGACGGCCGGCAACGCCGCGTCCAGTGTTTCCACGTCCTCTGGACGCATCAGTTTTTCCACGTCCAGCAGCATCACCATGCGTTCGGCGTGGGTGGCAAGCCCTTTCAGATAGCGGGTGTCCACGACCGCGCCCATGTCGGGCACCGGCTTGATCGCCGTCGGGTCGATGTCGACCACGTCGGATACCGCATCCACCACGATGCCGAACAGGCGCTCGGCGATGGCGACGATGATCACCACGGTGTCGTCGCCGTAGCTTTCGCGCTGCAGGCCGAAGCGCAGGCGCAGGTCCATGATCGGCACGATCGCGCCACGCAGGTTCAGCACGCCCAGCACGTAATCCGGCGTCTGCGGAATGCGGGTGACGCGCGACCAGCTGCGGATCTCGCGCACGGCCAGGATGTCCACGCCGTACTCCTCGTCGGCCAGGCCGAAGGTGAGTTGCTGCAACGGCGGTGCCGCGGCCCGTTTGTCTTCGTACATGGGGTCTTCGTACATGGGGCGATAGCCTCGTGACGGACGTCTGCGCGTCCTGCTGCCTTCTGTGTCGGCGCGAACGCCGGTAACTTGAGTGCCCGCACGCGTTCGATCAGGCAGCCTTGCTGCGCTGACCCAGCCGCACCACGCCACCCACGTCGACGATCAGCGCGACCGAGCCGTCGCTGAGGATGGTCGCGCCGGAGATGCCCTGCACGCGCCGGTAATGCGCTTCCAGCGACTTGACGACCGCCTGCTGCTGGCCGAGCAGGTCGTCGACCAGCAGGCCCACGCGCCGGCCGTCCTCCTCGATCACCACCACGATGCCGCGTTCGATGTCGGTGACCGCATCGCCGCAGGCGAAGGCGCGATGCAGCCGCATGATCGGCAGGTATTCGTCGCGGAAGTGGAACACCTCGCCGCCGCCGGCGATCCGGCGCACCGCGTCGGCGCGCAGGCGCAGCGACTCGACGATCGAGGTCAGCGGCACGATGTAGCGTTCGCTGCCCACGGCGGTGACCAGGCCGTCGATGATCGCCAGGGTCAGCGGCAAGGTGATGGTGAACGTGCTGCCCTTGCCGGGCACGCTGCGCACGCCGACGCTGCCGCCCAGATCGCGCACGTTGCGGCGCACGACGTCCATGCCCACGCCGCGGCCGGAAAGGTCGGTGGCCTGCGCAGCGGTGGAAAAGCCCGGCTGGAAGATCAGTTCGGCCACCTCGGCGTCGCCGAGCTCCTGTCCCGCGGCGACCAGGCCGCGTTGCTGCGCCTTGGCCACGATCGCGGCACGGTTGAGTCCGGCGCCGTCGTCGCTGATCTGCACCACGATGTTGCCGCCTTCGTGGTACGCGTTGAGCTTGAGCGTGCCGGTTTCGGATTTGCCGGCGGCCTTGCGTTGCGCCGGCGACTCCAGGCCATGGTCGATCGCATTGCGCACCAGGTGCACCAGCGGGTCGCCGATCTTCTCCAGCACCGTCTTGTCCAGTTCGGTGTGCTCGCCATGCAGCTCCAGCCTGACCCGCTTGTCGAGCTTGCGCTCCAGGTCGTGCACCAGGCGCGGAAAGCGGTTGAACACGGAGGCGATCGGCAGCATGCGGATGCGCATGACGCTTTCCTGCAGCTCGCGCGTGGTGCGTTCGAGCTGCACCAGCCCGTCGCGCAACCGGCCCAGCTGGGACAATTCGAATTTCTCGCCGATGTCGCTGAGCATCGACTGGGTGATCACCAGCTCGCCCATCATGTTGATCAGCGCATCGACCTTGTCGATGCCCACGCGGATCGAGCTGCCTTCGCCGGAAGCGGCGGCCGCCTCGCGCACCGGCCGCGGCGTGGCCGCCGCCGGCACCGCGATTTCCGGCGCCGGAGCATCCGGCACCGCCGCGGCATCGACCAGCGGCGCGACGGTCAGCTCGCAATCGCCGTCGAGCCAGTCGAATACCGCGTCGACGTCGCCGCGCGCGACGGCGCCGTGCAGGCGCAACTCCCAGCCCAGATGGCACTGGCTCGGGTCGAGCTCGGCCAGCTGCGCCGGCGCGCTGTCGGTGATGAACGCGCGCACCACCTCCAGGCGACCCAGTTGCTGCAGCTCGCGGAACAGCCGCAACGGATCGTTGCCGGTCTGCAGCAGGTGCGGCATGGCGGTGAATCCGATAGTCCAGCCGCCTGCCGGTGCCGCCGCAGGCGCGGCCGCGCCGGACGGCACGGCAACCTCGCCGCTGACCAGCTGCACCAGCTCGACGCGCAGCGCCTCGCTCTCGGCGTCGGCCACCGGCTGGCCCTGGCTCGACCGCTCCAGCATCGCGCGCAGGCAGTCGACCGAGCGCAGCAGCAGCTCGATCAGCCCGGAATCCACCGCCCGGCGTTCGCTGCGCACCTCTTCCAGCAGCGATTCGGCGACATGGGTGAACGCGGCCACGTCGGCGAACCCGAATGTCGCGGCGCCGCCCTTGATCGAGTGCGCAGCGCGAAAGATGGTATGCACCAGTTCGTGGTCGGTCGAACCCGAATCCAGCGCCAGCAGCGCGGCCTCCATCGCGTCGAGCCCTTCCCGGCTTTCCTCGAAGAAAGTCTTGTGAAACTGAGTCAGGTCGACCGCACTCATGGCGTTCCTTAACCCAGCACGCGCTTGACGGTGGCCAGCAGTTGTTCCGGATCGAACGGCTTGACCAGCCAGCCGGTGGCGCCGGCCGCCTTGCCTTCCATCTTCTTCTCGGTATGCGACTCGGTGGTCAGCATCAGGATCGGCACGCCCTTGTAGGCATCCATCGCGCGCAGCTCGCGCACCATCGCGATGCCGTCCATCACCGGCATGTTGACATCGGCCAGCACCAGGTCGAACGAGCTGCCGCGCGCGACATCCAGCGCCAGCTGCCCGTTTTCGGCCTCGGCCACCTCGTGCCCGGCGCCGCGCAGGGTGAACGCCACCATGCCGCGCATCGAAACCGAATCGTCTACTGCAAGAATCTTTGCCATGCCACCACCTCGTTCAGGCCAGCCCTGCGGCCGGCAGTTCCAGTATCCGTGCCAGGCCAAGCAGGCCGGCCGCCTCGTTGATAGCCTCGCTCGCGCCACGCCAGCCCAGCGTGCCGCCGCGTGCTTGAAGTTCGCGCTGGAACAACACCAGCAACTGCAGGGCCGCGGTGTCGGCACGCTCCACCTGGCTGCCGTCCAGCACCACGATGGCGCCCTGTTCCAGCGCACCCAGCAGTTTCGCCTTCAGCGCGGCCTGGGCGGCGATGCGGCAGTCCGCCGGAAGCACCACCACGGCCGCGCCGTCCGCCACCGGCTCCCGTTGCCTGTCCTCTTTCTGCTTCGCCGCCCGTTTGCCGGCCATGCCGCCGCTCCACTCGCGCTACTGCGCTGACGAGGACTTATCGGCCACGGGCGCGATCGCTTTAGGGCGTCGTGAGGCAGTCTGCCGGCGCCGAACGCGGCTCAAGTTCGCCTGCGCGCGGCCGATGTCCTTCAGGACGAACCCATTCGCACCCACGGCGCCCGCGTGCAGGAACCGACTTGATCATCCAACCGACCAGCCTGGCCGCCCTCACCTGGGCCGGTGCCGCCTCCGGCACCACCGCGCCAAGCTGGCGCATCGGCACCGTGCTGTCGGCGCGGCCCCTGGGCGTGAACCCGCAAGGCCTGCTGATCCTGCAGATCGGCGCCCTCGCGGTGGAGGCGGACGTGCCTGGCAGCCAGTTGCCGGCGCAGTTCCAGGTCCGCGTATTGAGCCTGGGCGCGCAGCCGCAACTGGAGGTGCTGTCGCTTCCTGCCGACCCGACGTTCCAGCGCGTGCTGCGCGAGCGCCTGCCCCAGCAGAACGGCTATGCGCCCCTGCTGGCCACCCTGGGCGCGCTGGCCCAGCGGCCGGTACTGCGCCAGTTGCCGCCGGACCTGCGCACGGCACTGGCCCTGCTCGAGCAGTCGCTGCGCACTCCCGCCGAAATCACCCGTGGCGAAGGTCTGCGCGAAGCCATCAGCCGCAGCGGCCTGTTCTTCGAATCCCGGCTGGCCAGCCCGCACGGCAACCTGGCGGCGCTGGCCGAGGACGACTGGAAAGGTGCGCTGCTGCGCCTGGCCGGCTTGCTCGACCGGCGCGCCACGGCGCCGCCGGCGCCGGACCGCAGCGACGCCGCGCCGCCGCTGCTGCAACGCGGCGTGCAAGCACAGCCACGCCTGCCACTGCCGCTGGCGCCCGCCGACGATGCCGTGGACCCGTTGCTGGATCGCCTGCATGGCGACGTGAAGGCGGCGCTGGCGCGGGTGGAGGTGGCCCAGCTGGAGGCCAGCACCAATCCGCTGTCGGCGTGGATGATCGAGATTCCGCTGCAGGGAGAGGACGGGCGCGACGTACTGCAGCTCCAGCTGGAGTTCGCCGCCGACCTCGCCGACGGCACTCACGGCTGGACGCTCGGCTTCGCGCTGGACTTGCCCGCACTGGGCCCGGTGCAGGGCGAGCTGCAATTGCGCGAGCCGCGGCTGGCGGTGCGCCTGTGGGCCGAACAGGCGGAGACCGCGCAGCGGATGGAACGCCAGTTCGGCCCGCTGCGCCAGCGGCTCGCTGCCTGCGGCGTCCTGCTCGACCAGTTGAGTTGCCAGGTCGGCTTGCCGCAGCCGCTGGGCCGGCACAGCTCCGTGCTGCTGCAGGCCACTGCATGAATACGCCATCGCCTCCGCGCCGGGTCAGCCTGCGGCTGGCCAGCGGCAACCATGCGCAGATCAAGGCGATGCCGCCCGAGTCGCTGGAAGTCCTGCTGGCGCGTGCGCAGGCGCTGGGCCTGCCGCTGCATCACGATCCCCAGATCGCCGCCTTGCTGGCGTCGCTGCGGTTGCGCGACGACGTGCCGGTGCTGCTCTACGCGGCTGCCGCCTCGGTGCTGGCCGCCGTCTACGACGCGGCCGAAGAGTGATCGGCCCCCGCCACGCCGCACCCGAATCAGGGATTGGCCGGATGCATCTGCAGGACCAGCCGCGCCTCGTCGCGCGACAAGCCGCAGCGGCTGACCAGCTGTTCCACGTCGGCGCCTTCGCGCGCCAGCTGCTGGGCCAGCTCGTAGGACTGCCGCGCCGGCGGCGGTTGCTGTTCGAGCCGGCCCACCTGGCGCTCCAGCCGCCCCAGCGCCGTCACCAGCATCGAGGTCGGCACGTCGGTGCGGGCATGGGCTGCGTCGTGCGACAGTGCGGCGACCTGCCGTTGCAACTCGCGCAACTGGCGCCAGCCATGGAACAGCAGCGCCGACTGCGCCAGCGCCAGCAGCAGCAAGACGCCCACGCCGGCTTCAAGCCACATGGCCGCTCCCATCGCCCGCCCGGCACAGCCGGCGGACATCGAGCAAGGCCACGAAGCCGCCTTGCCAGGCCAGCACGCCGCTGACCGGGTCGTCGTCGCGGCTGGCCCGTCCCGGCGGCGGCGGCGCGATGTCGATACCGTCGCTGCACAGCAGTTCGCCGACCGCGTCCACCAGCAGGCCGACCCGCTGGCCGGCGTGCGACAGCATCACCACGCGCACCGTGGCCGGATTCGCCGCCGGCAGCGCCGGCAGGCCCAGCCGGCAGCGGCCGTCCATCACCGGCACGATGCGCCCGCGCAGATGCCGCACGCCCAGCAGGTCGGGGGCGGCGCCCGGCACCGGCGTCAGGTCGCCATCGCGGATGACTTCGCTGACGTCGTCCAGCGGCGCCGCATACAGCTGCGTCCCGATACGGAACGACAGCCAGTGCCGGGTACGCGCTTCGGGCGCAGAGGCGGCGGCATTCATGCGTCTACTCCATGGTCGGTGGCTGCGGTCATCGGTTTCATTTGCTCGAATTGGTCCGGTGAGCCGGTCCGCCGGCGACGACGTCGGGCAGTGCGGGACTTTCGGCGCCACTCGCTACCCGGGCCGGCGTGCCGTTGCTGCCACTGCTGACGCGCACCGTGGGCATCATCTCGACGATCGGTGCCGGCGCGGTCGCGAGCCCGGCCACCTCGTCGACGTGCTCGGGCGTGACGTGGTCGCGCGGCACGGCCGGGCGATCGCTCATCACCACCACCAGCACGCGCCGGTTCTGGTTGCGGCCTTCCACGGTGGCGTTGTCGGCGACCGGGCGCATTTCGCCCCAGCCGATGATGCCGAGGCGCGCGGGAGCGATCCCGGTCATGGAAAACAGGCGCGCCACGCTGGCCGCCCGCGCCGCCGACAGTTCCCAGTTCGACGGATACAGCGCGTTGCTGATCGGCACATCGTCGGTGAAACCCTCCACCCGCAACGGGTTGCCGAACCGGGCCAGGATCGCCGCCAGGTCGCGCAGCACCGCATTGGCCGGCTCCGACAGCTGCGCCACGCCGCTGGGGAACAGGATGTCGGTGCGGATCTCGATCTCCAGCCAGTCGGGCTTGTGCCGCACCACCACCAGCTTGCGGTCGATCAGCGGCTGCAGCGCCTTGCGCACCTGGTCCTCGATGCGCCCCAGGTTTTCCTGCTGTTGCTTCGACTGGTGGCCCGCCTCGCGTCCGCTGCCGCCGCTCGCCGGCACCGGATGCGGCGGGATCGGCACCGCGATCGGCACGATCGACGAACCCGACTGGCCGGCCGGCGCGGCGATCGCCGGCGCGATGTTGTGCGGCCGGATGCGGGTCGGCGGCAGTGGCGCGATCGCGTGGCTGGAACCGTTGAACGCCTCGATCAGCGACTCGGACATCACCCGGAACTTGCCTTCGTTGACCACCGACACCGCATACATCACCACGAAGAACGCGAGCAGCAAGGTCATCAGGTCGGCGTAGGGGATCGCCCAGGCCTCGTGATTGACGTGTTCCTCGTGTCTGCGCCTTCTCATGCCACGTAACCTTGCAGGCGCGCCTCGATCTGCCGCGGGTTGTCGCCCTGTGCGATCGACACCAGGCCCTCGATCAGGATCTCGCGCATCTGCGTCTGCTTGTGGATCAGGCCCTTCAGCCGCGCCGCCATCGGCAGCATGAACAGGTTGGCCAGCGCCACGCCGTAGATGGTGGCCACGAAGGCCGCGGCGATGCCATGGCCGAGCTTGCTCGGGTCGGCCAGGTTCTGCATCACCGCCATCAACCCCATCACGGCACCGATGATGCCCAGCGTGGGCGAGTAGATGCCGGCCATCTCGTATACCTTGGCCGCCGCCAGATCGATCGACTCGCGGGTTTCCAGGTCCACCTCCAGCACGCTGCGGATCGCTTCCGGCTCGCCGCCGTCGACCAGCAGCTGCAGCCCCTTGCTGACGAACGGGTCGGGCTCCGCCTCGATCTGCGGCTCCAGCCCGAGCAGGCCCTGCCGGCGCGATATCTCGCTCCAGCCGACGATCCGGCTGATCAAGTCGCCCGGCCTGTGCTGGGGCGGCCGGTAGACCATCGAGAGCATCTTGAACGCATGCTTGAGCACCTTGCCCTGGGTCTGCACCAGCAGGGCCGCGGCCGTGCCGGCAAAGACGATCACGAACGCCGCCGCATTCCACAGCGCACCGACGGTGGATCCCTTCAGAACGGTGCCGACGATGATGACCAGGAAGGCCAGAATGGTGCCGATGATGCTTACCAGATCCATGGCGGTCAGCCGGCCGGTTGCAGCGAAGCGGAAAGTTGCCCGGCATCGCTGGCCAGGCCGGCCAGGTCCATCACCAGCGCCAGCCGGCCATCGCCGGTGACGGTGGCCCCGGCAATGCCCGGCACGCCGTCGAACAGGGGGCCGAGCGGCTTGACGATGACGTCCTCGCGACCGAGCACCTCATGCACCAGGCAGCCCAGCCGCTGGTGGCCGATGTGCAGCACCGCCACGTGCCGGCCCGCGGCCGCCACCGCTCCGGCCCAGCCGACCAGGTTGACCAGCGGCAGGGCGCGGCCGCGATGCCTGGCGACCAGGCGGCCGTCCAGCAGGCAATCCTGGCCGTCGTCGAGTTCGAACACCTCCTCCACGTTGCCCATCGGCAGCGCGAGCAGGCGCGTGTCCACGCGCACCATCAAGACGCGCAGCACCGCCAGGGTCAGCGGCACGGTCAGTTCCAGTTCGCTGCCGTGACCCAGGCTCGAATGCACCTGCAAAGTGCCGCCGAGCTCGGTCACGCGCGTCTTCACCACGTCCATGCCGACGCCACGGCCGGAGATGTCGGAGACTGCGGCGGCCGTGCTGAAGCCGGGACGGAAGATCAACTCGTAGCATTCGCCTTCGCTCAGCCGCGAGGCCTGCACGGCGTCGATCACCCCCTTCTCCACCGCCTTGCGGCGCAGGATGTCGGGGTCCATGCCGCGGCCGTCGTCGTGCACCGCGATCACGATGCGTTCGCCGCGCTGGCTGGCCGACAGGCATACCCGGCCCTTGCGCGGCTTGCCGGCAAGTGCGCGCTCGTCCGGCATTTCCACGCCGTGATCGAGTGCGTTGCGCAGCAGGTGGATCAGCGGATCGGCCAGCGCCTCGACCAGGCTGCGATCGAGGTCGGTGCCCTCGCCTTCCAGCACCAGCTCCACTTCCTTGCCGAGCTGGCGCGCCAGGTCGCGCACGATCCGCGGGAAGCGCTGGAACAGCCGGCCCACCGGCTGCATGCGCATGCCCATGACGGCGGTCTGCAGTTCGTCGGTGACCCGGTCCAGCTCGCTGGCCGCGGCGACCAGGGCCTCGCTGCCGTTGCGCGCGGCCAAGCTGAGCAGCCGGTTGCGCACCAGCACCAGCTCGCCGGCATGGTTGACCAGCACGTCCAGGCGTGCGGTATCGACCCGCACGGTGTTCTCCGCCGGCGCCGCATGATGCGTCGCTGCGGCCGCAGCAGGTTTCGCTGCGGCCGTTTCGGCCACCGCCGCCGGCGCCACCGTGGCTGCCGCGGCCGGCTGCCCGGCCTTGCCGTGCAAGGCGTCCAGCAGCGCCTCGAATTCGTCGTCGTCGATCGTCGCGGACGTGGCCGGCACGGCCGGCAACGCCGCCGGCGTGACGGTGCCCGGAGCGGCGCTGCCGTACATGCTGTCCAGCAGGGCCTCGAATTCGCTGTCGTCGATCGCGCCGCCATCCGCCGACGGCGCCGGGGCGGCCACCGGCACGACGACCGGGGCCGGCCGGGTTCCCGGCAACAGCGATTCCAGCAGCGCCGCCGGCGGCACGCCCAGCGGCGCCCCGGCGCCCACCGCCGCCATCATGTCGTTGAGCAGGTCGAGCGCCTCGAGCAACGCGTCCATGTGGATGGCGCCGAGCACCACGTTGCCGTTGCGGGCTTCGTTGAGCAGATCCTCGGCGTGGTGGCACAGCACCACCATCGGTTCGAGCGCCAGGAACCCGGCGCCGCCCTTGACGGTGTGGAAGGCGCGGAACACCGCATTCAGCAGTTCGCCGTCACCCGGCGCCGCTTCCAGCCCGACCAGCTGCTCGCCCAGGCGCTGCAGCAGTTCACCCGCCTCGACCAGGAAATCCTGGCGCAGCTCGCTGTCGAATTCCGCGTTCACGACCGGCGACTCGTCAAAACCCGAATTCGCTGAGCAGGCGGTCGGCATCTTCCTGGCTGGACACCTTGACCGCGCTGGCCGGCGCCTCGCTGCCGGCCAGCGCGCCGGTCAGGCGCACCAGCTCCAGCAGCGACGATTCGACCGTGCCGATGAAGCTGGCGACCTTCTTGATGCGCTGTCCGGTCAGGTCCTGCCACGACTGCGCCAGCACCATGTCGGCGAGGCCGTCGCGGCAGCTGCCGGCGAACGCCACGGCCTCGCGCGCCAGCACGGCGGCGGCATCGTTGCCGTTCGTCCACTCGAGCACCTGGCCAGCGTTGCGCGTCAGCGATTCGGCCTGGGGCCGCATGCGCTCGGCGAAGTCGAGGCTGCGGTGCGCCGCCTGCGCGCTCATCTCCAGCGCGTCCTGCAGGTGCTGGCGCGCGTCGGCCACGATGCCGGGCACGCCTTCCTGGGTCAGTTCGCCGCCGAGCCGGCGCACCGCGTCGTGCAGGTCGCGGGCCAGCTGGCCGAGCGCGCGGAACAGGCGCTGCTCGCGCTGGCGCACCATCACGTCCAGCGCCTGCTCGAACGCCGGGCCGTCGGGGCTGTTCAGCAGGTCGCGCAGTTCGGGCGGCAGCGTCTCGTCGATGGCGAGGGGGGAAGAGAGGTTCATGCGCTGACTCCGCTGGCGGCGATCCGTTCGAAGATCTTGGTGAGCTTTTCCTTGAGGGTGACCGCGGTGAACGGCTTGACGATGTAGCCGTTCACGCCGGCCTGCGCGGCGGCGATGATCTGGTCGCGGTTGTTCTCTGCGGTGACCATCAGCACCGGCAGGCCTTTCAGCGACTCCTCCGCGCGGATCGCGCGCAGCAGGTCGATGCCGGTCATGTTGGGCATGTTCCAGTCGGTCACCACCAGGTCGAACGGCTGGCTGCGCAGCAATACCAGCGCGTTCTCGCCGTCGTCGGCCTCCTGGATCAGCGGGTTGCTGAAACCCAGCTCGACCAGCAGGTTGCGGACGATCCGCCGCATGGTGGAAAAGTCGTCCACCACCAGGATTTTCATGTTCTTGTCCAAACGCTTTCTCCACGTGCGGTACAGGCCGAGGTCCGGCCGCGGGGATTTGAGGGGTTACTGGATCAACTGCGCCAGCCGGTGAGTCTCGCGCGCAGCCGGATGACCGCCTGTCCATGGATCTGGCAGACGCGCGACTCGCTCACGCCGAGCACGGCACCGATCTCCTTGAGGTTCAACTCCTGCTCGTAGTACAGCGACATCACCAACTGCTCGCGCTCGGGCAGGCCGCCGATCGCCTCGGCCAGCGCCTCGCGCATGCCGTCGCGCTCGATGTTTTCCGATGGCCCCAGGCTGCCTTCGTCGACCACGTCGAGCACCGTGCTTTCCTCGCCGTCGTCCGACGCGGTAAGGCTGAGCAGGCGCACGCAGGCCGCGTCGGCGAGTACCTGGTGGTACTCCTCCGCGCTGATGCCAAGCCGCCGCATGACTTCGGCGTCGTCGGCCTCGGCGCCGGTCTCGGTCTCGATCTGGCGGATCACCTCGGCCACTTCGCGGGTCTTGCGGTGCACCGAACGCGGGGTCCAGTCGGTGCGGCGCAATTCGTCCAGCATGGCGCCACGGATGCGGATGCCCGCATACGTCTCGAAGCTGGCCCCGCGATCGAGGGCGAAGTGGCGTGCCGCCTCCAGCAAACCGATCATTCCTGCCTGGATCAGGTCGCCCACGTCGACGCTGGCCGGCAATCGCCCCATCAGGTGATAGGCGATCCGCCGGACCAGCGGCGCGTGCCGACGTACCAGTTCGTCGGCACTTTCGCGGGAAAGTTGCAGATATTCCGAAGCCACGCTCATCTCGGCACCCCACCCACCGGTGTTGCCCGGCCACCAAAAAAAGCAATCCGGTCGAGACCCGCGCGGTCGGGTTCCACCCACTTATCGACCGCACCGGCCAAATTCTTGAATGCCAGCGCGGAATGACTGGACGGCCACAGGTCGACCACCGCGCACTGCCGGCGGATGGCCTGGCGCAGGCGCTCGTCATGCGGCACCCAGCCGCCCAATTCGATCACCACGTCGAGGAAACGGTCGCTGACCCGCGCCAGCTTCTGGTGCAGCGCCCGTGCATCGCCCTCGTTGCGCACCATGTTGGCGACCATGCGGATGCGCCGCACGCCGAAATCGCGGCTGAGCACCTTGGTCAGGCCGTAGGCATCGGTCAGCGACGCCGGTTCGTCGCACACCACAACGATCACCTCGGCGGCGGCCGCGGCGAACATCGTCACGTTGTCCGAGAGGCCGGCGGCGGTATCCACCAGCAGGTATTCGGGCGGCTGCGCCAGTTCGTCGAACGCGCGGATGATCGCGGCGTGTTCGCCGTTGTCGAGTTGCGCCAGCCGGCGCGCGCCGGAACCGGCCGGCACCACCCGCAGGCCGCGCGGCGCGGGCAGCATCAGCTCCTCCAGCGTGCACTCGCCGTCGAGCAGGTGACCGACGTGGCGCGACGGCGTGAGACCCAGCATCACGTCGACGTTGGCCAGGCCCATGTCGGCGTCCAGCAGCACCACGTCATGTCCGGCGACCGACAGCGCCATGCCCAGGTTCACCGCCACCGTGCTCTTGCCGACGCCGCCCTTGCCGCCGGCCACGGCGATGGTGCGGCAATGCCGGCGCGCGGCGGGCGCGACGGCCAGCAGGCTGCTGGCCTGGTGGGCGGACGGCACGTCCGCCGCGGGCCGGCTGCTCATGGCCGACAACATCTGCTTCAGTCCGGAAGCCTGGTCCATTGCCAATACTCCACTCATGCGCTGGCCACCGCGAAGCCGAAGCGCTCGGCCATCAGGCCGTCGTCGGGCATCTGTGTCTTCAGCGACTGCGCGGCGCGGCATACCAGCACGCGCGCATCCGCCGTGGCGATGTCTTCGGGCACGCGCTGGCCGTCGGTGGTGTAGTCCAGCGGCAGCCGGTGGCGGATCAGCACCGACAGCGCGCCGCCCAGCGCCGGGGCTTCGTCCAGCTTGGTCAGGATGCAGGCGTGCGGCTTCAGCGGCAGGTATGCGCGCACCGCTTCGTCCAGCGCCTGCGACTGCGCGTTCGCCGCCAATACCAGGCAGGCGCGCAGGCCGCTGGCATCGGCAAGGATTTCCAGTTGCTGGGTGAGCCGCGGATCGCTGCCTGCGACGCCGGCGGTATCGATCAGCACGGTATGGCTGCCGCGCAGCATCTCCAGCACCTTGCGCAGGCTTGCCGCGTCGTAGGCCGGATAGACCCGCGCGCCGAGCAGCCGGCCGTAATGTTCCAGCTGCGCGGCGGCGCCGATGCGGTAGTGATCGGTGCTGACCAGCGCCACCTTCTCGGCGCCATGGCGCATGACCGCGCGGGCCGCCAGCTTGGCGATGGTGGTGGTCTTGCCCACGCCGGTCGGCCCCACC
This sequence comes from Rhodanobacter sp. LX-99, assembly GCF_018599185.1. Lineage (NCBI taxonomy): Bacteria > Pseudomonadati > Pseudomonadota > Gammaproteobacteria > Lysobacterales > Rhodanobacteraceae > Rhodanobacter > Rhodanobacter sp. LX-99. Next base: position 53,816 of record NZ_JAHFVL010000003.1, read on the forward strand.
AGCGCGATGACCCCGCTGTCGTCGCCGCACAGGTCGCGGCCGCTCACCGTCAGGCTGCGGCTGAGCATGCCCAGCGGCAGGTAGCGCGCCTGCTCGGCGCTGATCTGGTCGGGCAGCTCGGCCACCAGCGCCCGCGCCACGTCGGCTTCAATGCCCAGCCGCGTCATCTCGCGCAGCACCCGCGCGCGCAGCGGCTGGCGCCGCTCCATGTCGTTCCAGGCCAGGCTGGACAGCTGCATTTCCAGCATCTCTCGCAGGCTGCCCAGCTCGCTGCGCATCTGCGCGGTGTCCTGTGCGGCCTGCTCCACCAGCGGGCGCATCGCCGGCATGTCGTTCGCCGGGGACAACGGCGGCGGCACGGCCACGGCGACGGGCGGGCGCGCCAGCAGCGCGGCAGGCGGCGTCTCCGCGACGCGCGGTTTCGATGCCGCCTCCGCCTCGGCAGGCGCCGCCGCGAGCGGTGCGCCGTGCCGGGCCGCCTCGCGCACCAGCGACTCGTCGTAGTCGATCGCGGCAACCACCTCGATGCCCTCATCCAGCCGGCGCGTGGACAGGATCACCGCTTCCGGCCCCTGCTCCTCGCGCACCTCGCGCATCGCCTGGCGCATGTCCGGCGCCACGAAACGTTTGATCTTCATGTGTGCTCGCTCCGCGAGCGGGATTCGGGATTCGGGATTCGGGATTCGTCAAAAGCCGGAGCGCCGCAAGCTCGCCGCGTCGTCTGCTCTTCCGAATCCCGAATCCCGAATCCCGTCATCCCGGCTCTCATCGACCCAATGCCTGTACCAGTCGCACCCGACGGTTGTCGGGCACTTCGTTGTAAGCGAGTACGTGCAGGTTCTGTGCCACGTGGCGGGTGAAGCGTGCGAGCCATGGCCGCAGCAGCGGCGCGACCAGCAGCACCGCCGGTTCGCCGCTCAATTCCTGGCGCCGCGCGGCGTCGGCCACGCTCTGCTGCAGGCGGTCGGCCAAGCCCGGTTCCACCGCGGCGCCGGCCACGCCACCGCCGCCGGAGAGCGAGCCGAGCAGGATCTGTTCGAGCTCGGGCGCCAGCGTGATCACCGGCACTTCGGTGCCCAGCCCGGTGATCTCCTGCACGATCTGCCGGCCCAGCGCCACGCGCACGGCGGCGGTCAGAACGCCGGGATCCTGACTCTGCCCGGCATGCTCCGCCAAGGATTCGACGATGCTGCGCATGTTGCGGACCGGCACCCGCTCGGCCAGCAGGTTCTGCAGCACCTTGACCACCACGCCCAGCGACAGCCGCTTGGGCACCAGGTCCTCGACCAGCTTCGGTGCGTTCTGCGCCAGCCGGTCCAGCAGCTGCTGCACGTCCTGGTGGCTGAGCAGCTCGTGCGCGTGGCCCTGCAGGATGTGCGACAGGTGCGTGGCGATCACCGTGGCCGGGTCGACCACGGTGTAGCCGTAGCTCTGCGCCAGCTCGCGCTGGCCGCTCTCGATCCACACCGCCTCCAGCCCGAACGCCGGGTCCTGCGTGGCGATGCCCTGCAGGGTGCCGTGCACCTGGCCCGGGTTGATCGCCATCAGGCGCTCGTTGTGCACCTCGGCCTCGCCCATCGGCACGCCCATCAGGGTGATGCGATAGGTGTTCGGGCCGAGGTCGAGGTTGTCGCGGATATGTACCGCCGGTACCAGGAAGCCGAGTTCCTGCGACAACTTGCGGCGCACCGACTTGATCCGCCCCATCAGCTCGCCGCCCTGGTGCACGTCGACCAGCGGAATCAACCGGTAGCCCACTTCCAGGCCCAGCGGATCGACGCTGGCCACATCCTCCCAGCCCAGTTCCAGCCGCTCGGTCGGCGCCGTGGCGACCGGCTTCTCGGCGATCGACTCGGCCAGTTTGGCGCGGGTATCGCGCTCGCGCTTGAGCAGCATCCACGCCGCGCCGGCGCAACTGGCGCCGAGCAACAGGAACGCCACGTTCGGCATGCCCGGAATCACGCCCATCACGATCAGCACCGCCGCCGCCACGCCGAGCGCACGCGGCTGGCCGAACACTTGGCCGATCACCTGCTTGCCCATGTCCTGCGATTTGGACACGCGGGTGACGATGATCGCCGCGGCGATCGACAGCATCAGCGCCGGCACCTGCGCGACCAGGCCGTCGCCGATGGTCAGCAAGGTATAGGTCTTCGCCGCTTCGCCGGCGGACAGGCCGTGCTGCATCACGCCGACGAAGAAGCCGCCGACGATGTTGATGATCAGGATCAGGATGCCGGCGGTGGCGTCGCCGCGCACGAATTTGGAGGCGCCGTCCATCGAGCCGTAGAAATCCGCCTCCTCGCGCACTTCCTGGCGCCGCTCCCGGGCCTGCTCCTGGGTCAGCAGGCCGGCGTTGAGGTCGGCGTCGATCGCCATCTGCTTGCCGGGCATCGCATCCAGGGTGAAGCGCGCGGTCACTTCCGACACGCGGGTGGCGCCCTTGGTGACCACCACGAAGTTGATGATGGTGATGATGGCGAACACCACCAGGCCGACCGCGAAGTTGCCGCCGATGACGAACTCGCCGAACGCCTCGATCACCTTGCCGGCGGCGCCGGGGCCGTCATGCCCGTGCAGCAGCACCACGCGGGTGGAGGCGATGTTCAGCGCCAGCCGCAGCAGGGTCGCCATCAGCACCACCGTGGGGAACGCGGCGAACTCCAGCGGCCGCATCACATAGACCACCGCCAGCAGGATCACCAGCGACAGCGCGATATTGAAGCTGAACAGCATGTCGAGCAGGAACGGCGGCAGCGGCAACATCAGCATCGCCAGCATCACCAGCATCATCACCGGCGCGCCAATGCCACGTCGCGCCAGGTGTTTGAAGTTGCCCAGTACGTCTGCACCCGTCATGGATTTGACTCGTCGTTATTCGCGGTAAGGCCCCATCAGGTCCGGATCGACCTCGGGGGTTGGCGCTGCCGGTGGTGTCTCGCCCTGCGCCGCGGCTTGCTTCAGCTGGTAGACGTAGGCCAGGACCTGGGCCACCGCCACATACAGCGCCGCGGGGATTTCCCGACCCAGTTCAGTCGTTGCATACAAGGCGCGTGCCAACGGCGGCGCCTCGACCAGGGGAATGCGATGCGAGCCCGCCACCAGGCGGATCTGCTGAGCCAGCACGTCGACGCCCTTGGCGATCACCCGCGGCGCGCCCATGCGCCCGTCGTCGTAGCGCAGGGCCACGGCGAAGTGGGTCGGGTTGACCACCACCACGTCGGCCCTGGGCAGCTCCTCCATCATTCGCCGGCGTGCCTGCGCCTGCTGCACCTGGCGAATGCGCCCCTTCATCTCCGGGTTGCCCTCGCTCTCCTTCATCTCGTCGCGGATCTCCTGCCTGGTCATGCGCAGGTTCCTGGCGTGGTCGAATTTCTGGTAGAGGGCGTCGATGCCGCCGATCAGCGCCAGCATCGAGCCGAACCACAGCGCCGCGCGGCCGAGCAGGCCGATCGACTGCGCTATCCCGGCCATGACCGAGCCGCGGCCGGTGGCCTGCAACTCGCCTTGCCAGTGCCGCAACAGCAGGGCCAGCACCGCGCCGATGAACAACAGTTTCAGCAGCGCCTTGCCCAGCTCGACCAGCCCGCGCATCGCGAAAATCTTGCCCAGCCCCTTGATCGGGTCGAGCCGCTCGAACTTCGGCTGCAGCGCCTGCGCGCTGAAATTCAGCCCGCCCAGCAGCAGCGGCGCGGCCAGCGTGGCCAGCATCGTCGCCACCGCCACCGGCGCGAACAGGCTGAGCGCCTCGCTCATCGCCGCGTGCAGCGTGCGCCCCGGCAAGGCGTCGGAAAACAGCGCCTCGCGCGAATAGCCCAGGCCCAGCGAAAAAATCTGCCGGGCATGCAGGAACGCGCTCTCGCCGCTGCTCATCAGCGCCGCCACGCCAGCCAGCACCACCAGCGCGCCGGACAGGTCGCGCGATCGCGGAACCTCGCCCTTCTCGCGGGATTCGCGCTGCTTTTTTTCGGTAGGTTGTTCGGTTTTTTCCTGGTCGCTGTCGTCGGACACGGCGTCAGCTCCCGAACAGTTCGCGCATCAGCGACCAGGCGTCGTCCTGCAGCGCCTCGAACGCGCCCGGCAGGCTGCGCAGCGCCAGCCACAAGGCAATGAAACCCAGCGACACGGTGATCGGAAAGCCCACCGCGAACAGGTTCATCGAGGGTGCCGCGCGGCTGATCGCGGCGAAGCCGATGTTCACCACCAGCAGCGAGGTCATCGCCGGCAGGGCGACGCGCACGGCACCGGAAAACAGCTCCGCCGCGAAGCCGACCACCGCGTGCAGGCCGTTGGCGTTGATTGCCGGCACGCCTGGCGGCAGGCCGTGGAAGCTGTCGGCAAGCAGCGCGATGAGGCGCAAATGGCCGTCCATCGCGAGGAACAGCAAGGTCACCAGCAGCAGGTAGAACTGGCTCAGCACGTTCGAGTTGCCACCGGCCTGCGGATTGACCACCTCGGCAAAGCCCAGGCTCATGCTCTGCCCCACCAGCTCGCCGCCGAACGACACTGCCTCGAACACCAGCTTCAGCACGAACCCCACCGCCGCGCCGATCAACACCTGCCCGGCCATCGTCGCCACGCCGTCGCCGCTGAGCGGGTCGATCGTCACCGGCGCCAGCGGCGCCAGCACCAGTGACAGCACCACCACCACGCCGATGCGGATACGCGCCGAAACCACCGTCGCACTGAACACCGGCGCCACCAGGCACAGCCCGCTCACCCGGCCGATCGCCCAGAACAGGCTGCCCAGCCACGACGGCAACTGCGCCAGGTCCAGCGCCGTCATCTGACCGCGCCCGGCAGGCTCTCGATCAATTGCGTGGTGTACTGCACCAGCAGGCGCAGCATCCACGGCCCGGCGATCAGCGCCACCAGCGCCATCGCGATCAGCTTGGGGATGAAGCTCAAGGTCATCTCGTTGATCTGCGTGGCCGCCTGGATCACGCCCACCAGCAGACCCACCGCCAGCGCGGTCAGCAGCAGCGGCGCGGCCACCAGCATCGCCACGTACAGCGCGTGCTGGCCGATCTCCATGATGGATTCGGGGGTCATGGGCGGACTCCGGCGTAGTAACCGACGAAGAGCTTCCGCTCCCTCGTGACTGTAAGAGCGCACACCGTGCGCGATGCTCTTGTCACGTCCAAAGCGCAAAGCATCAGAAGCAAGAGCTTTCGTGCGCCTACGGCGCCCGAGTTACTTTCTCTTTGCGTGCTCAAAGAGAAAGTAACCAAAGAGAAAGAGCACCCCGCTTGGCGCTTGCCGGGCATCCTGCCCGGCAAGTCCGTGAGCCGGGGCCGGGCTTTTCGAGCGGGCATCCTGCCCGCGCGAAAAGGCGAATCCATCCATGGATTCGCCCGCTGCGCGGCCTGTCGACCCCGCCTCACCGCCGCGCAAGGGACCCCGGGTAGAGCAGCGGGCCATCCTGGCCCGCACTCGGTGATGAAGCTGAAAAACGAAGAGCGAGAGCCAGAGCAAAGCGACGCTTTGCCGTGGCTTTGCTCCTTCTTTTGATCTGGCTCCTCTGAAGAGTGCGCGCAGGATGCGCGCTGCTCTACCGGGGCCCCTCTGTAGCGGCGGGCGGGCGAAGGAAAGCCCGCAGGGTGGCCGGCAGGATGCCGGCCAGTTTTTCGCCAGCACAGGGATGTGCTGTCGAAAAACCCCGTAGCCCGGCCGCGAACTTTCCGGGCAGGATGCCCGGAAAGCGCGAAAGCGGGGTGGCCTTCTCTTTGGGTTACTTTTCTCTTGGCCACGCAAGAGAAAAGTAACTCGGCTGCCGCAGGCAGACGAAAGCTCTTGCTCTGAAAGTTCTTCGCTTTGAATGCGGGGACAAGTGAGAGCATCGCCCGCGAGCGGGCTCCTACGAGAGCCTCGGCCAACTGGTGCGCGCTCACGTGTAGAAACTCCCGGCCAGGGTGCCGAGCAGCAGCGTCCAGCCATCCACCAGCACGAATAGCATGATCTTGAACGGCAGCGAGATGATCATCGGCGAGACCATCATCATGCCCATCGACATCAGCACGCTGGCCACCACCAGGTCGATGATCAGGAACGGGATGAACAGCAGGAAGCCCATCTGGAACGCGGTCTTCAGCTCGCTGGTGAGGAACGCCGGCATCGCCACCTTGAACGGCACGTCGGCCTTGCTCGCGTAGGGCTTTTCGCCGGCCAGTCGGGTGAACAGTGTCAGGTCGGCCTCGCGCGTCTGGTCGAGCATGAACTGCTTGAACGGCGCCGACGCCGCCGGCAACGCCTGCTCGGCAGCGAGCTGGCCGTCCATGTACGGCTTCACGCCGTCGGCATAGGCGCGATTGAGCACCGGCGACATCACGAACAGGGTGAGGAACAACGCCAGCCCCAGCAGCACCTGGTTCGGCGGGGTCGATTGCGTGCCCAGCGCCTGGCGCAGGAAACCGAGCACGATGATGATGCGGGTGAACGAGGTCATCATCAGCGCGATCGCCGGCAGCAGGGTCAGCGCCGTCATCAGCGCCAGCACCTGCAGCGACAGCGTCCAGCTCTGGCCGCCGCCGGGCACGTTCTGCACGTTGACCAGCGGGATGCCCGGCGGCGGCGCCGCCAGCGCTGCCAGCGGCAACAGCAGCAGCGACGCGGCAACGATCCAGCGCCACGTCCTCATGAGCCGCGCTTCCAGCGTGTCAGCAGCTCGCCGAACGCGGGCAGCGGCGCAGCGGCGGCTTGCTCGATCGCGACAGGCTCGGCCGGCGTGCCGTCGTAGACGTGCAGCGTGCGCATGCCGCCCGGCCCCACGCCGACCAGCAGGCGCTTGCCGTCGGCGTCGAGCAGCAGCACGCGGTCGCGCGCGCCCACCGCCATCGCCTCCACGCAGCGGATGCGCCGCCCGCCGGGCCGGCTGCGCGCCTGCAGGCGCCGGCTCAGCCAGCCCGCCACGAAAATCATCGCCACCACCGCGGCCAGGCTGAGCAACACGCGCAACAACTCGCCGCCCACGTCGACCTCAGCGGCGGGAATAGCGACAGGCGCCAACGCAGCGAGCCGAATCCCGAATCCCGAATCCCGAATCACGGCCGTCGTCACCGCAACTTGCGCACGCGTTCGGCCGGACTGATCACGTCGGTCAGGCGGATGCCGAACTTCTCGTTGATCACCACCACCTCGCCATGCGCCACCAGGGTGCCGTTGACGAACACGTCCAGCGGCTCGCCGGCGGCGCGGTCCAGCTCCACCACCGAGCCCTGGTTCAACTGCAGCAGGTTGCGGATGCTGATGCGGGTGCGCCCGACTTCCATGGCCAGGGTCACCGGCACGTCGAGGATCATGTCGAGGTTGACCTCGCCGCCGTCCGCGGCGACGCCGTGCAGGGGATCGGGTTCGACGCGGGAGGCGGTATCGGCGAACGCGCTATCGCTGTGCTGGCTCATGCGGGATTCTTCTCTATGGAATGGTCGCCGGCCGGGTGTCTTTCGCGACGACCGGCCTGGACATGGAAACGTACGGCGTTGCGGCCGTTGGACTGGCCGTAACGGCCGCGGAACACCGGCACGTCCTCGGCATAGACGGTGGCCAGCTCCGGCAACTGCACCGGGATCACGTCGCCGGGGCGCAGATGCAGAAACTCGCCGAGATTCAGTTGCGCCTCGAGCAGCAGCGAACTCAGGCCCACCTCCGCATCGAGCACCTCTTCCTGCAGCAACTCGGCCCAGCGGTCGTCACGATCGGCCCGGTCGCTCTGCACGCCGGCGTCCAGCAGGGTGCGGATCGGCTCGACCATCGCGTACGGCAGGGTCAGGTGGATCTCGCCACCGCCACCGTCGAGTTCGACGTGGAAGCGCGACACCACCACCGTCTCGGTCGGGCTGACGATGTTGGCGAACTGCGGGTTGATCTCGGAGTTCTGATATTCGAACTGAAGCTCCAGCACCGGTGCCCACGCCTCGGTCATCGCGCCGAACAGCTCTTCCAGCATGATCTGGATGACGCGGTTCTCGGTGGCGGTGAAATCGCGGCCCTCGATGCGCGCGTGAAAGCGCCCGTCGCCACCAAAAAAATTGTCGATCACGGTGAACACCAGGCGCGGCTCGAACACCACCAGCGCGGTGCCGCGCAGCGGTTTGATGCGCACCAGGTTGAGGTTGCTCGGCACCGCCAGGCTGTGCACGTACTCGGCGAACTTGATCATCTTCACGCCCAGCACCGAGACCTCGCAGGTCTTGCGCAGCACGTTGAACACGCCCAGCCGGAAGAACCGCGCGAAGCGCTCGTTGACCATCTCCAGGGTCGGCAAGCGCCCGCGCACGATGCGGTCCTGCTGGGTGAAGTCGTACGCGATCACCGCGTCGCTCGGCAGCGGCTCGTCGCTGCCGGTGGCCACCGAGCCGCCGCTTACGCCGTCCAGCAGCGCATCGATTTCGTCCTGGGAAAGCAGATCGCTCATGCGCGTGCCATCCCGGTCACTGCATCACGAAACTGGTGAAGTACAACGCGTCGATGCCGGGCCGGCCGAGCCGCGCCCGGACGATCTTGCGTACCGCAGCGAGCGCTTCGCCCTGCAGCTTCTGGCGCCCGGCGGCATCGCCGATGATCGCGAAGTCCTGGTTGCTGAACAGCGCCACCAGCGCATCGCGGATCACCGGGTCGGCGGCCCTGGCCACCTCGATCGCCGCGGGGTCGTGCGACATCAGGGTGACCCCGACCTGCAGGTAGCGCAGCGATTCGGCGTCGCGGAAATTCACCACGAAAGCCGGGTCCAGCGGCAGGTAGAGTTCGACCCCGACAATCTTCGGCGCCGACTTGCCGCCACCGGCCGACACTGACGGGCGTGACTGCCAGACATAGCCGCCGATGCCCAGCGCCAGCAGCACGACCGCCGACACCGCGATCACCGGCAACTTGCGGCTCTTGCGCTCCGGCGGGGTTTCGACCACCTCACCGGCTTGTCCGTCATCGACCATGGAAACCTCGATCTGCAAATGGTTGGAAGACATGCGCGATGCATGCACCCTCCATCAAAAGCAAACCGCGTGCCATCGTCGGAATGCCTTGCTGCAGCTCGATCCGCGGCGGTTGCCGCAGGCTTGCGGCGCTTTCTTGACGCCTGCCAAGGCGTCGCCGCGACGCGATCACGGCGGGCCTTCCATCAGCGCGAGATCGTCTCCCGCCCCGCCGGCGCGGGAACAGGAAACGACGGGCCACGGGGCCACGCCACGCATGCCGGCGGCGAGGTATTCCGTGCGGACTCAGGCGAACGCGTCGAGCAGGCCGACCTTGCCCAGCGACACGGGCGAGCCGCCATGCACATCGCCGATCTCGTCCACCGCGGTCGTGCCGCCATCTCCGGCGTGGCCGCGGCGGTCGCCGCGACCGTGCTGGCCGACTTCGGTGTGGCCGAGCGAAAGGCCGTGCCGCGCCAGCATCTGGTCCAGCTGCGGCAGGCTCTGCTGCACGGCCGAGACCGCCGCGGGGTGTTGCGCGCTGAACACCACGTCGACACGCCCCTGCGTCACGCTGACGTTTACGTCGAGCGAGCCCAGTTCCTCGGGGTGCAAGCGGATCCGCGCCTGCTTGATGTCCTGCCCGCCCAGCCAGGCCACCTGCTGGCCCAGGTCCTGGGCGAACGACTGGCTCCCCAGCGGCGAGGGCAATTGCAGCTGATGCACTGCCACCGGCGCGGCGGCAGCGGGAGGAGCCGACAGCGCCGCCAGCCCCCGCCGCTCCGATGAATCCTTGTCGGCAGCGGTCGACGCCGGCAGTGCGGCATGGGCCATCGCCAGCATGCTGGCCGCCACCGGCACGGTGTTGGCGGGTGCGGCGGCCGGGCTGCCTGTTGCACCGAGCTGGAGCACGGCGGCAGCCCTCGCGTCGCTGGCCACGGTCTTGCCCGCCTGCGCCAGCGCTCCGGCGACTGCCCCGGCGCCGCCGGCGACAGGCGGCAAGCCCGCGACCGACGATCCCAGCAGGACGAGCATGGCACCTGCCATGGCGGAGGCCGGCTGGTCGTCCGGTTCGCTCTTGTCCGCCTTGGCCGCCGGCTCGCCCGTCGTCGGCACGATTGCCTCGGCAGCTTGCGCGGTTGCCACAGCTGCCGGTGGCGGCGCCGGCACGGCAGCCGGATTGGCCGGTATCGTGGAATCCGCTGGCGGATCGAGCGGCGGCGGCGCTGCCGGCAGGTGCTTGCGGCCATCCTGATCGTTCGGCGCGCCGTTCGTGCTTTCGGCGTCACGCTGTTGCCGTGCGGCATGCAGCTGGCTGCCGAAGCCGGCCGCCGTGCCTGCGCCATCGCGCGGTTCGGCGGCTGCGGCGGGTCGCGACCCGGCCGTCGCGGCGGCGCTGGATGCGGTAACGGGGACGGAAGCGGTCATGGCAGAGACAATCCTTCAGCAATGAATGCGTGCGGCTTGCCGCGGCACGTGCGGCAGGACCGCGCGGTCCGGAGAGACAGCGACAAGACGGCCGCGATCCTCATCGCAGCCGCCTGTACTGCATGCGTTCGTCGACCTCCGCCTGCTCGTGGCGGTCGGCGGCCCGGCGTTCTTCTTCGCGGTGCTGTGCGACCACGCTGTCCAGCGCGCTTTCGCGGGCGTGCGCCCGCCGCCAGTGATCGCGCACCTGCGCCAGGTGGCGGTTCTGCCGGGCCACCTCGGCCTCCTGCTGCAGGATCGCCCGGTCGATCCGTTCCACGAATTGCTGCCGGTTGAGCAGCGCCGCCACGCTCTGCGCGCCATCACCGCCCGCCGCATATTCCTGCCGATAGCGCTGCAGTTCGCTGAGCTGGTGCTCGGCCCTGGCCAGCAGTTGCTGCTGCGTCGCCAACTGCGCCAGCGCATCCTCGCTGCGCTGCCGGGCCTGCTCCACCGCCGGCTGCAATTGCTGCGCCCGCGAACTCATCCGGCCACCTGCCCGGCGAGGGCGTCAAGTTTTTCGATCGCCACTTCAAGCGCCATCGGCTCATCCACTTCCTGCTGCAGGAAAGCGCGCAACTGCGGCCACATCTCGATCGCCTGGTCGACCTGCGGATCGGAACCTTTCTGGTACGCGCCCACCGCGATCAGGTCGCGTTGCTGGCGGTAGGCGGAATAGACCTGGCGGAAACGCTGCGCCGCGCGCAGGTGTTCGCGCGTCACCACCGCCGGCATCACGCGGCTGATCGATGCCTCGATGTCGATGGCCGGGTAATGGCCGGCTTCGGCGAGGTCGCGCGACAGCACGATATGGCCGTCCAGGATCGCGCGCGCGGCGTCGGCGATCGGGTCGTGGCGATAATCGTCGCCCTCGGTCAGCACGGTGTAGAACGCGGTGATCGAACCGCGCCCGTCGGCGTCGTTGCCGGCGCGCTCGACCAGGGCCGGCATCATCGCGAAGACCGACGGCGGATAACCCTTGGTCGCCGGCGGCTCGCCGATCGCCAGCGCGATCTCGCGCTGCGCCTGGGCGTAGCGGGTCAGCGAATCCATCAGCAGCAACACGCGCTGGCCACGGTCGCGAAACCATTCCGCGATCGCGGTGGCGTACTGCGCGCCGCGCAGGCGCTTGAGCGGCGGGGCATCGGCCGGCGCCGCGACGATCACCGCGCGCCGCCGCCCTTCCTCGCCCAGCGTGTGTTCGACGAATTCCTTCACTTCGCGGCCGCGTTCGCCGATCAGGCCGACCACCACCACGTCGGCGTTGGTGTAGCGGGTCATCATGCCGAGCAGGGTCGACTTGCCGACGCCGGAACCGGCGAACAGGCCCAGCCGCTGGCCGCGGCCGACGGTGAGCAGCGCGTTGATCGCGCGCACGCCGACGTCCAGCGGCGCGTCGATCGGCTTGCGCGCCATCGGGTTGATCGGTTCGCGCTTGAGCGCGGCGTGCTCGTCCGACTCCAGCGGACCGAGCCCGTCCAGCGGCACGCCATCGGCGCCGACCACCCGGCCCAGCAAGCCCAGGCCCACCGGCAGGCCGCCGCTGCGCGCATACGGGCGCACCCGCGCATTCGGCAGCACGCCGTGCATGTCGCCCACCGGCATCAGCAGCAGGCGTTCATCGGCAAAGCCGACCACCTCGGTCTCGAGCGTGGCGCCGTCGGCCGTGTCGACCAGGCAGCGCGCGCCCAGCGCGGCTTCGCAACCTTCCGCCTCCAGCGTCAGGCCGACCACCCGGCGCAGGCTGCCTTCCACCATCAGCGTGCGCTCCGCTTCGGCACGGGCGCTGCAGCGCGCCAGCTGCCGTTGCCAGCGCGTTTGCCGGGCGGCGATGACGGCGTCGATGCTCACGCGCCGGCCACCCCGTCGCCGGCATCGTCGCCGAGCACGGCGTCGATCATCGCCGCCAGGCGGGTTTCCACCCGCGCGTCCAGCCGCGAACGTTCGCTCTCCAGACGGCAGTCGCCGCGGCTCAGTGAGGGATCGGCCAACAGTTGCCAATGGCCTTCGACGGCACCCGACTCGCGCAGCAAGGCCAGGTCGGCTGGATGCAGGTGCACGCGCAACTCGCGCGTGGCGGCCGGCAAGGCGGTAGCGGCCTGGCGCACCGCCTGGACGACCAGCGCGGGCGACAGCTGCAGCTCATGCGCAATCACCCGCTGCGCCACGACCATGGCCAGGCGCGCCAGCTCCTGCCCGGTCTGCTCGTCGAGAACCTGCAGCGGCCGCGCCGCGGCGTCATACAGCGCGTCGAGCTCGGCCATGCGCTGGCGCAATTGCTGCTGCGCCGCGGCCAATCCTTCGGCGCGACCCGCCGCATAACCTTCTTCGCGCGCCTGCTGCTCGAGCGCCGCCAGCTCGCGCACGGTCGGTTGCGGCGGCGTGTTGGCCGCCTTCGACGCGGTCGACTGGACGCCCACGTTGGGCAGCTCCCAGCGCTGGAAATCCGCTGCCGCGTTGTGGATCGTGGCGCTCATCAGACGAATTCATCCCCGCTGGAAGCGAGGCTGAGCTGCCCGGCATCGGAAAGCTTGCGGGCGATCGCCAGCACTTCCTTCTGCGCCGCGTCGACCTCGCTCAGGCGCACCGGCCCCTTCACCTCGAGGTCGTCGCGCATCATGTCGGCGGCGCGCTTGGACATGTTGGCGAAAATCTTCTCGCGCACCTCCGGCTCGGCGCCCTTCAGCGCCGTGATCAGGGTTCCCGACGGCACTTCGCGCAGCAGGGTCTGCATGCCGCGGTCGTCCAGCTCGGCCAGATCCTCGAACACGAACATCAGGTCCTCGATGCGTCCGCCCAGGGCCTCGTCCAGGCTGCGGATGGCCGCCATCAATTCGGTCTCGCGGCTGGTTTCCATCGCGTTGAGGATGTCGGCGGCGGCCTTCAGCCCGCCGACGCTGGCGGACTTGAGTTTCTTCGTGTTGCCGGAGAACTGGCGCTCCATGATCTCGTCCAGCTCGTTCAGCGCATGCGGCTGCACGCCGTCGAGCGTGGCGATGCGCATCACCGCGTCGGAGCGCACGCGCGGCGGCAGGTAGCCGATCACCTCGGCGGCCTGGTCCGGCTCCAGGTGCGCCAGCACCAGCGCGATGATCTGCGGGTGCTCCTGGTTGATCATCTCGGCGATGGCGCGGCTCTCCATCCACTTCAGCGACTCCAGCCCCTTGCTGCTGCGCCCGAGCAGGATGCGGTCGATCAGCCCGCCGGCCTTGTTCTCGCCCAGCGCATTGACCAGGATCTTGCGGATGTATTCCTCGGTGCCGACGCCCAGCGAGGTCTGCCGGCCCATGTCTTCGTTGAGCCTGGTCAACGCGTGTTCGACATGTTCGCGCGACACGCTGCTGAGCGCCGCCATCGCCGTGCCGACCGCCTGCACGTCGCGGGCGCTGAGGTGCTTGAGCACTTCGGCGGCGTCCTGCTCGCCCAGCGTCAACAGCAGGATTGCCGCACGCTGCGCGCCATTGATGGGCGCATCGGAACGATTAGTTGCCATCTTCGCTCACCCAGTTCTTCACGACTTGCGCCACCTGTTTGGAGTTTTCGCCGACCATCCGCCTGGCCTGGCCGACGCGTTGTTCATACGAGAGCGTCGGCATGACACCGCTCAGCCGGGCCGGCTCGTTGGCTGCCGGATCGTCGTCGACGCGCACCGAGATCTGCGGCATCGGCGACGGCAGCGCGCGCGCCGCCGTTTCGCCCCGCAGCAATCCTTTCAGCAGCGGGCGCAGCAGGCCGAACGCCACCAGCAGCGCGATCAGCACGCCGATCCCCTGCTTGACCAGGTCCATCACGCCCGGTCGTCCCCACAGCGGGGTTTCGGGCAACGCATCGAGCGCCGGGCCGCGCTGGAATGCCTGGTTGACCACGCTGACGCTGTCGCCGCGGGCGGCATCGAAGCCCACGGCGTTCTTGGTCAGGTCGGTCAGGTGCTGCAGCTCCTGCGCACTGAACGGCACCGCCTTGGGCGTTGCCGCCGGATCGTCGGCCGCATCGCCCGGCTTGTCGGGACTGACCAGTTTGTCGTCCAGCACCACCGCCACGGTAAGTCGGGCCAGCCGCCCGGCCGGATCGCTGACATGGCTGATGGTGCGGTCGAGCTCGTAGTTGCGGGTGGCGCTGCTGGAGCTCTCGCCCGGGCTGGCGGTCGCCGCCGTCGCCGTCGCGGCCGCCGTCTTGCCGGCGTCCGGCTTGGCCGCCGTGGGTTGCGCGACCATGCTCGGCGGCTGGTTGCTGAGCGCGCCGGGCACGCCGCCGGCAGTAGCATCCGCGCCGCGCCGCTCGCTGCTGGTCTGCTCGCTGCGCAGCGCCGGATGTTCGTGGCCGAACGTCTCGGTGGCTTTCTCGGTCCGGCTGAAATCCAGGTCGGCATGCACCTGCGCATGCACCCGGCCGGGGCCGACCAGCGGCATCAGCAGCTCCTCGATGCGCTGGGCGTAGGTGTTCTCGATACGCGTGGCGATGCGCAGGCGGTTGTCGCCTACCGCGCCCGGGCTTTCCGGATCGGTGGTCAGCAACTGGCCCTGCTGGTCGATCACGGAAACCTGGCCCGCTTCCAGGTTCGGCACGCTGGCCGCCACCAGGTGCACGATCGCCGCCACCTGGCCGGCATCGAGCTGACGGCCCGGATACAGGGTGACCAGCACCGACGCGCTGGCTTCCCGGCTGTCGCGGATGAACGCGGAGGGCTTCGGCAGCGCCAGGTGCACGCGCGCCGCGCGCACCGACTGCAGCCCGCCGATGGTGGCGCCCAGATCGGCTTCCAGCAGTTGCTGGTAGCGGGTGCGCTCGGCCAGGTCGCTCATGCCGAACGGCGAGTCGGCGGCCGGCAGCGCGCTGCTGGCGGCGCTGCCCTGGGGCAGGCCTTTCGCGGCCAGCTTCAGTCGCAGGGCGGCCAGGTCGGCGGCCGGCGCCATGATCGACGAGCCGTCGCTGCTCAGCTGGTAAGGCGTATTGCCCGCCTGCAATTCCTGCGTGATCGCCGAGGCGTCCTTCTGCTCCAGGCCGGCATACAGCAAACCGTAGTTCGGGCCGCGCGACCACAGCACCACGGCCACGCCCAGGGCCACGGCTGCGGCCACCGCCACCAGCAATAGGAGTTGCCGCGTGGCCGGATTGCGCGCGATGTGCTTGAGGGGATCCAGGCGCGAACCGTTGTCGGCGGTCGTCGCGATGGCGTTGTCTGCCATGGTGCTGCTCTTGGGCTAGGGGGCGAAGCCGGATCGACGCGTGCGCGTCAGACCGGCATGTTCATGATTTCCTTGTACGCGTCGACCAGCTTGTTGCGCACTTCGACCATGGTGCGCAGCGAGAGGTCGGCCTTCTGCACCGCGATCATCGTGCGACCGAGGTCCGCACCGGGATCGCCGCGCTCGAAACTCGCGGCCATGCGGCCGGCTTCCATCTGGTTGCGGCCCACGGCGGAAATGGATTGTTTGAGAACGTCGGAAAAATCGGCTTGCCCGCCGACCGGAGCCGCCTTGAACGCGGTTTCCGGCGGGCGCACCTGCGCCGTCATCTGGCGCATCTGTGAAAGCAGGTTGTTGACGTCGATCGTGCTCATCGCGGTGCGTCCTCATGACGGATTCCCGACGCGTGACGGGGTTTCGAACAGGTGACTGCAGGAGACGTGCCAGCTTCTTTAGGGATTCGGGATTCGGCAAAAACCGGAGCACCGCAAGCTCGCCGCGCAGTCAGCTCTTTCGAATCCCGAATCCCCAATCCCGAATCCCGGCCTCAAGCCGCCAGGCTGTTCTGCAACCCGTACTTGCGCAGCTTCTCCACCAGGGTGGTGCGCTGCATGTGCAGCAGGCGCGCTGCGTGCGCCACCACGCCGCCGGTGGCATCGAGGGCCTGGCGGATCAGCCCCACTTCGATGTCGGCCAGGTGATCCTTCAGGTCCAGGCCATGCTCGGGCAGGATGCGCAGCGATTCGGATACCGGCTGCACGCCGGCCTCGGCCGCCGGCAACTCGTCCTCCATCAGTGCCAGCAGGGCCGCGCCGTGCACCTCGTCGCCGACCTGCTGGTCGCGATATTTCTTCGGCAGGTCGCTGCCGCGCACCTCGCCGTGCGGGAACAGGATCGCCATGCGCTCGACCAGGTTGGAAAGCTCGCGCACGTTGCCCGGCCAGGCATGCGCGCGCAGCGCCTGCATCGCGCCGGCGCTGAAGCGCACCACGCCCAGCCCGCGGCGGGCGAGGCGCTGGTTGAATTCGCCGATCAGGATCGGCAGGTCTTCCAGCCGCTCGCGCAGCGACGGCAGCTCGAGCGGGAATACGCTGAGGCGATAGAACAGGTCTTCGCGGAAGCGGTCGCTGGCGATCGACTGCTCCAGGTTGCGGTGCGTGGCGGCAATGATGCGCACGTCGCAGCGCAGGGTCTTGCTGCCGCCAACCCGCTCGTAGGCGCGTTCCTGCAGCACGCGCAGCAGCTTCACCTGCATCGGCAGGCTCATGTCGCCGACCTCGTCGAGGAACAGCGTGCCGCCTTCGGCCATTTCGAAACGGCCCTTGCGCGCGCTGATCGCACCGGTGAAGGAACCCTTCTCGTGGCCGAACAGCTCGCTCTCCAGCAACTCCGCCGGAATCGCCCCGCAGTTGATCGCCACGAAGGGCTTGTCCCGGCGCGGCGAATGCTCGTGGATCGCACGCGCCACCATTTCCTTGCCGGTGCCCGATTCGCCCAGTACCAGCACGGTGGAATCGAATGGCGCGACCTGGCGGATCAAGCCGTTGACGCGAACCATCGGCGCCGAGTTGCCGACAAAACGCAAACCGCTGGACTGGCCGCCAAGCAGGCGCGCATAGATGTTGCGCATGGCCTCGGCCATCTTCTCGTAGCGCAACGGGAACGCGAGGGTCGCCACCCGCGCGGCAAACGGCGACGCCGGCGCGCTGAAGCGTTCGACCCAGGGCGAGTCGCTGGCCAGCAGCACCGGAACGTGCGAGGCGGCGGCGCCCAGCAGGGCCAGCTGGCGCTCCGCCTCGGCGGCATCGTCGACGCTGCCGACGTACACGGCGCGCCAGGCATGGGTGGATTCGTCCATCTCGCGGCAGGCGTTGCCATGCTGCGGCCGGTAGCCAAGGAAGTTGAGCGCCGAGAGCACGGAATCGACGCGTGTTTCGTCGGACTCGATGACCAGGAAGTCGAATTTCTGCATCGCTTTCTCCTTACCACACTGCTTTGTTTGGCGGCCCCATGCTTCCGGCGGAACCGCTTTTTCATCGATGCCGGGGTTTCCGTTGCCGGCCTGATGAACCATGAGCAATAAGGAGGCCAATTTTTCAGGCCATCGCGACGGTAAAACGTCACCTGTCGGAAAAGCGGACGCCGCCACGCCGGCGAACATGCGCCTGCGTGTCCTGTAACTGCATGAAACATGAACCGTTTACCCGATATCCACGGCGTGGCCCTGCACCCGTGCCAGGTGTGATCGGCGTCGAAGGAACCGGGAACCGGGTTGCGTAATTGCGAACTGCATCACATCCGGTCTGTGGACCAAATCGCGTCTCAACCAACCGGCTGACGCGACCCTGCCACTTTGCGTCGGTGATGGCGGAAAACCAGTCGCTCAATTGCGTCACCCAATGCATCGCCGAGCGGCGCAAAGACCACGAACACCCGGCCATCGTCGAATTGACGCTCCACCCGCGCGGCGAGTTCAAGCGGCAGGCTGCGGCAAAGGTCGAAACGGATGCGCAGCAGCAACCCGCCGCCGGCCGGCGCCAGGCCCGCGGGCAGGATCGCGCCTATCGCATTGAAGCGCAGCAGTTGCCGCGGCGGCAGCGTGCTGCCGGGCACCAGCAGGTTGTTGACGATTTCCACGAGCACGTTGAGCTTGGCGTCCATCCGCAGCACCTCCTGCATCAACGGGCTGTCGTCCTCGCCGGTATCGGCGCGGCGCTCCTCCAGCGCGGCGATGGCCGCCAGCGTGTTGGCGTTGCGGTCGGAAAGCTGCTGCAGCTGTGCCTGCGACGGCGGCCAGGCGAGCGGCTCGCAATCGGCGTGCAGGCTCTCTTCGCAGCTGACCCGTTGCTCGAAATCGTCCCAGCTGCCTGGGGTCGTACTGCCAGGAGTCATGCTGTCTGAGGTCATGGCGCGGCTCCGCGACGCGGTGATGCCGAGGCCGCCACGCCGGCGGCTTCGGGGATAAGGTCAGCAGCCGCGGCCTGTCACGGCTGGGCGTAGGCGGCGATCGCGCGGGCGCGGCCGGTTTCCCGCCGCCACTGTTCGGCTGCCGAATCCCGTGCGCCGCCGACGATCGCCTGCAGCTGGCGATCGTACGCCAGAATCTCGCCCAGCCGGGCGAGGCTGTCCGGGTCGGACGCATGCCGGCGCAGCAGCAGCGGCTCGCGCTCGACCTCCAGTTCGATCAGGCGGGACCATTCCTGCGCGCGCGCCGCGGCCAGCATGCTGCGGGTCAGCTGCAGTGCGTGTTCCAGGATGTCCGTGCTCACGCGCTGACCGCGGGCTGGGCCGCCGCAGGGGCAACCTTCACCCAGCTGTCGCGGATAGGCTGCAGCAGGTTGCTGACCTCGTCGATCAGGGCGGCATCGTCGCGCAGGTTGGCCTGCAGCAGGCGACGGCTCATGTAGTCGTACAGCGAATCCAGCCTCCCGACCAGCACCGGGTCGGCCTTGGGATCGAGGCTTCCGCGCAATCCGCCGAGGATCTCGATGCAGCGCGAGATCGCCTCGCCCTTGGCGGCGACCTCGCCACGGACCATGTGCGCACGGGCCTTCACCAGCCGCTCCAGCGCACCGTCCATCAGCAGCGTGATCAAGCCGTGCGGGTCCGCCGACTCCACGCCACCATGCGAGCGGACTTGTTGATAGGCGCCTGCGCCGTAGCCGAATGCCATGACCGTCTCCCGGAAACTTATTTCTTGTTGGCGTTGGTGAGCGCGTCGAACTGCTGCTGCAGATAAGTGCTGGTGCTGTTGAGTTTGGACATCAGCGTGTCGAGCGCGGTGAACTGCGCCTGATAGCGCGCTGTGAGGCTGTCCATGCGGGCGTTCAGCGCGGTCTGCTGGTCGCCCAGGTCCTTCAGCTCCTGGCTGATGCTGTCGGTGCGCCCGGCCAGCACGCCGCCGTCGCCGACCCATTGGGTCAGCTGCGCGCCCAGCTGGGCGGAGAAGCCGTTGTCGCCGCCGAACAGGTCGCCGACCTGCTTGCCGCCATCGCCGAGTGCGGCGGAAAGCTTGTCGTTGTCGAGCTTCAGGGTGCCGTCCACCTGCAACGAAATGCCGATCGAGGACAGCGTGGCGCCGTTGGCGCTGCCGCCGATGATCCGCGACAAGGTGCTGTTGATGCCGTTGAGCGTGGCGTCGCCGATCATCGCGCCGGCGGTCTTGCTGGTGGCATCGTACTTGGTCAGGTTCTGATAGATGCCGACGAAGCTGTTGTAGGTGCTGACCAGGTTGGTCAGCGCGCTGGTGGCCTTGGACGGGTCATCGGCCACGCTCACCGTGCTGATGCCCAGCGTGGACAGGTTGAGGGTGAGTCCGTCGATGGCCGTGCTGACGCTGTTGCCGGCGCTGTTCGCGGCCAGGCCGTCGATGGTGTAGAGCGCGTCGCTGGCCGCGTTGATCACGCTCAGGCCGTTGCCGCTGGAAGCCGCCGGATCATAGTTGAGCGCCGCGAGGCCGCCGTCGCCACCGCTGCTCGACACCTTGAAGCCGTTGGCTGCGCCGGTGCGGGTGCCGCTCAGCACCAGGTGCGCGCCGTCGGTGCCGTTGACGATGGTGGCGCTGACGCCGGGGTTGTCGCTGGCCTTGTTGATCGCGTCGCGGATCGATGCCAGCGAACCATTGCTGCCATCGATGGAAAGATTCATGGCCTGGCCTCCCACCGTGATGGTGAGGGTACCCGTGCCGACCTGGGTGCTGCTGTCGGTGAACGCGCCGGACGACGCCTTGAGGGCGCTGGCCAGCTGGGTCACTTCGATCTTGTAGTTGCCGGCCACGGCATTGCCGGTGGCGGTGGCGTTGAGTACATCGGTATCGCTGCTGGTGACGTTGTGCGCGCTGAACGCGCTGCCGTCGCTGATCGAGGCCATGGCCGACTGCAGCGCGGAGAGCGCGGCGTTGATCTGGCCCAGGGCCGAAAGCTGGGTGTTGGCGGAAGCGGCCTGGCTGGTGATCTGGTTTTGCTGGGGAGCCTTCCTGGCCGCCACCAGCTGGCTGACCAGGGTGGCCACATCGAGGCCCGATCCGACGCCCATCGAGGTCAACAGGCCCGTGGTGGGTGTCGTGGAATTGACGGTAATCGCCATGATCGGGCTTTCCTGGTTTCAGTGGAACGGCCGCGGACATCCGCGGCCGTTCCGGTGACAAGTTACTGCAGCAGCTTGAGCACGCTCTGGGTCGAAGCGTTGGCCTGCGCCAGCACCGAGACGCCGGCCTGCTGCAGGATGTTCGCGCTGGACATGTTCGCGGTCTCGGCAGCGAAATCGGCATCCTGGATCTGGCTGCGCGACGAGCTGAGGTTCTGCGAGATGGTCTGCAGGTTGGCGATGGTGGAGTCGAAACGGTTCTGCACCGCGCCGAGGTCGCTGCGCATGGAGCTGATGGTGCCCAAGGCGGCATCGATGCGGCTGATGGTGTCGTTCGCGCCACTGACCGTCTTGACGTTGCTCGAGGCCAGGTCGCCGCCGATGGCGATGGCCGTGGCGCCGGCGCCGCTGAAGCCCAGGTTGCCCGCGCCCGCAGCGGCCTTGGCGCCGTTCACGGTCAGCGCAGCCTGCGCGTTCAGATGCATCTCCTTGCTGCCGCTGTCGTAGTAGGCGGAGACACCGGCAATGCCCTTGCTGTTGATCGCATCGACCAGGCTCTGGGCATCCTTGTAGCTGCCTGCCATGTCGGTGCCGTCGATGGTCAGGTCGCCGGCGGCGAGGGTCAGGTTGGCGGGAGTACCCGCCACGGCGTCGGCACCGGCAACGTTGCTGTTGACGAAGGCCGCATCGGCGCCGCCGATGGTCATCGCGCTGCTGGCGCCGGTGGCCGTGGTGGTGATGGTGAAGCCGTTGGCACCGCTGGCGGCGACCGTGTACTTGCCCGCTGCCGCCGCGTTCAACTGCCCCTGTACCGCAGTGACCATCGCAGCCTGGGTGCCGTAGGCGGCGTTCAGGCTGACCGCGTTGCCGTCGACCGTGAATGCCTTGCTGGTCGTGCTG
This sequence comes from Rhodanobacter sp. LX-99, assembly GCF_018599185.1. NCBI lineage: Bacteria > Pseudomonadati > Pseudomonadota > Gammaproteobacteria > Lysobacterales > Rhodanobacteraceae > Rhodanobacter > Rhodanobacter sp. LX-99. The sequence continues at coordinate 75,363 of NZ_JAHFVL010000003.1, forward strand.
TAGTCGAAGCCGGCCACGCCGTTCACCGTAGCCACCGACGCGGTCGCCGCGCTGGCGCCGGACAGGAACAGGCTGCTGATGTCGCCGGTCGCCGAGGTGGCCATCTGGCCGACCTGCTTGGCACCCGCGCCCTGGCTCAGGTTCACCGAGATCGTCTCGCCGACGTTGGCGCCGATCTGGAACGCGGCGCTGCCGAAGGTGCCGTCAAGCACGTGGCGGCCGTTGAACGTGGTCTGCTGCGAGATGCGGGTGATTTCCGACAGACGCTGCTGCACTTCGGCGTCCAGCGCGGCGCGGTCGCTGTCGGAGTTGGTGGCGTTGGCCGACTGCACCGCCAGCGTGCGGATACGCTGCATGTTGTTGGTCACCTCGTTCAACGCCGACTCGGTGGTCTGCGCCAGCGAGATACCGTCGTTGGCGTTGCTGACGGCCTGGTTGAGGCCGTTGATCTGGGTGGTGAAGCGGGTGGAAATGGCGAGGCCGGCGGCATCGTCCTTGGCGCTGTTGATGCGCATGCCAGAGGAGAGGCGCGAGATCGCGGTGGCCAGCTTGCTCTGTGACGTCGCCAGGTTCTTCTGGGCATTCAGCGAGCTGATGTTGGTGATGACACTCATGACCATGGGAATTCTCCGAATCGGGGTGGTGTGCCGATGTGAGTCGGCTCAGACAATCCGGCGGGGATTCACCATTGAATGCATCCGCCTTGTGAACTGTTTCGACCCCCACCACCGAAACTTGAGTCTTGTCAACGCAAATAATCGAACAATTTTGAACCCTGGATCTTGGTGAACGTCTGCTGCGCCGCCTGCAGCGCCGTGGTCTGCGCACCGAGCTGGCTGATCGCGTCGTAGTAGTTCAGATCCTGCACGTCCGACAGCGCGCTCTTGTACTGCAGGGCCAGGTCGTCGTTGAGCCCGCTCTGCTGATCGAGCGCGTTCATGCGCGCGCCGACCATGCCGCGCGTGCGCGTGATCATGTCGATCGCCTGGTCGAGATTCGCGAACTGCGTGTTGATGCTGTTCTGCATGTCGGCGCCGCCGCCGTTGGGCTGGCGCAGCGTGTTGATGATGTTGTCGAGCGTGGTGAACACGTCCTGTTTGGCCGAGGCGCCCAGCGAGAAGGTGTCGCCTGCGTCGGGCACGCCGCTGAACGCCACCTGCGCGCCACGGAAGGTGATGCTGCCGCCGCTGGTTGCGCCGTAGCCGCCGCTGTCCAGCACCGTGCCGGTGCCGTCGCGCACTTCATACGCATCGGCGGCGGTGAACACGATGCTGTAGTCGCCGCCATCCCATGCCGAAGGGTTCGCGTTGGGATCGCTGACGCTGCTGGCACCGGCCACCGCGCTGCCCGTATTCGCCGCGCCGGCGCTGACCGCGAACTTGCCGTTTCCGGTGGGAATGTCGGCGAACACCGCACTGCCCGGATCGCCGGTGGCCACCTGCAGGCCGGGCCCGGCGGCGACCATGCGCTGGCCGTCGTCGCCCAGGTAGCTCACGCCGTTCTGCGAGGCGAACGGCGCCGTGCCGGTGCGGTTGCCCGCGAAGATGTAGTCGCCCTGGCCGTCCTTGCTGTTGGCCTGGCCGAGCAACTGCTGGCGCAGCTGCACCATCTCGGCGGCGATGTCGCCGCGGGTGTCGTCGGTCTGCGAGCCGTTGGCGGCCTGCAGCAGCAGCGTGCGCACGCGGCCCAGCACGCCGCTGACGTTGGACAGGGTCTGGTCTTCCAGGCCCAGCCGCGCGTTGGCCGTGGTGATGTTGCGCTGGTACTGCGCGACGTCCGCGGTCAGATGCGACAGATCCAGCGCGCGTGCCGCGCCCACCGGATCGTCGGACGGCTGGTTGATGCGCTTGCCGGTGCTCAACTGGATGTTGAGGTCGGACAGGTCGCTCTGCCGGTCCATCATGCTGCCGACGGACTGCTGCTGCATCCAGCTGGTGGAGACTCGCATGGCTTACCCCCTCACGGCGCTGAGCAGCGCGCCGAAGATATTGTTGGCGGTGCTGATGACCTGCGCGGAAGCCTGATACGCCTGCTGGTAACGCAACAGGTTGGCGGCCTCCTCGTCCAGGTTCACGCCGGACACGCTCTGCTGCGAACTCATCGCCTGGTGGTACACCGCGGTCTGCGTGGTCAGGTCGTCGCTGGCCAGCGCACCGGCGCTGCCGACCTGGCTGACCAGCTGGCTGTAAGCGCGGCCCGCGCTGGTGACGCCGCCATCAAGCACGCCGAGATTGGCGACCTTGCCCAGCATCAACGCATTGCTGTTGTCGCCCTGCGCATTGCTGTTGGCCTGCACGCCGAAGCTGTCGCCGGCCTGCGGTGCGCCGCTGAGCTGCATGCTCCAGCCGTTGTGGACGATCGGCTGGCCCGGGGTGAAGGCCTGCGCCGGGCCGCCGTCGATGCTGTAGCTGGTGGCCGAGGCGAACACGACGGAACTGCTGTTGAACAGGTTGGCGTCGCTGCCGTCGCTGATGCTGACGCCGGGCGCCGCCGTGCCGGTGTTGCCGGCCGCGGCGGTGGCCTTCAGCGGCGCGGCGGCGGCGATCTTGTCGGGGTCGTCGATCGCCACCGAAAAACTCGCGGCGGCGTTGCGGCTGGGCTGCACGCGGAAACTGTCGCCGGCACTGGCGCCGCCGCCCACCACCAGGCTCAGCCCGGCAGCGACGAACGGATCGGCGCTGGTGCCGCTGCCGCTGAGCGCGACGCTGCTGCCGTTGGTGTCGCGCAGGCTCCAGTTGCTGCCGTCGTAGCTCAGCACATAGTCCTTGCCGGTCAGCGCGCCGATGTCGCCGATGCTCGCGTCCAGCGTGCCGCTGCCGCTGTTGGTGCTGGCCGCCTGCACAGTCGGGCCGGCGACATCGAAGAACGTGCCGCCGATCTTGCCCTGCAGGTCCGCGCCCTGCGCATGTTGCGCATTGAAGGCGCTGGCCAGCGCCTGCGCGGTGCGCCCCAGCTGGTTCTGCGCGGGATCCAGCACGTTGCTGCGGAAATCCAGCAGCGCGCCCAGGGTGCCGCCGCCGATGCGACCGCTGAGCACGTTGCCCGAGGCCGCGCCGACCACTTCCTGGCGGGTGGCGTCGTACATGTTGGGCGCGGCACCCAGCGCATGCGCCTCGGTACCGGTGACCAGCGCCTGGCCGTTGCCCACGAACACGCTGATGGTGTTGTCGTTCTGCGGCACCACGCTGATGCCGACCTGGCCGGCCAGCTTCTTCACCAGCGCATCGCGCTGGTCGAGCAGGTCGGCCGGCGGCGTGCCGTCGGTGGCCTGCGAGGAGCGGATCAGCCCGTTCAATTTGGCGATCGACCGGCTGTCGCTGTTGATCGAATCGACGGCGTCGCCGATCTGCTGCTGCACCTGGCCGGAAAGCTGGTTGAACTGGCCGGACAGCGCCCGGAACGTGCTGGCGAGTCCGCCGGCCCGGGCCAGCAGCACCTGGCGCGAAGCCGCATCCGACGGCGCGTTGGCCATGTCCTGCACGGCGCCGAAAAAACTGTCCAGCGAAGTCTGCAGGTTGCTGCTGCCGGAAAGCTGGTTGTTGAGCTGGCCGGTGAGGCTGGCCATGGCGCTGGCGCGCCCCTGTCCGGAGCTGGCCGACCACAGCGAGCTGTTCAGGAACTGGCTGTACGCACGCTGCACCGCCACGGTATTGACGCCCGTGCCGACGTAGTAATTGCCCTGCCCTTCCGGCAGCCGGGCGCCGAACGACACCAGCTGGCGGCTGTAGCCGTCGGTGTTCGCGTTGGCCACGTTGTGGCTTACCGTACTGAGCCCGATCTGCGCGGCAAGCAGCCCGGACACGCCGGTCGAAAGCATGTCAGCCATGGAACATCCTCAACGCATGGAGCACCGCCGGAACGGCACGGCACGTGACAACGGTAACGGCCGGACGGGTGTTCACTTGAGCTCGCCCGACAGCCGGAGTGCCGCCAGCGCCTCGCGCATCTGCGGGCTGTTGGCGATTGCGGTGATCTTGGCGACGTACGACGGGTCGGTCGCGTAGCCTCCGTTCACCAGTGCGCGCGCGAAGCCGGCGACGTTCTCGCCCTGGCCCAGCGCCTGCGCATAGCGCGGGCTGTCGGCCAGCAGGCTGGCGTAGTCGGCGAACGATTCGGACGGCGAGTCGTAGGCGCGGAACTGGTCGCGCCGGCGCACCGCCACGCCGTTCTCGTACTCCAGCGTAGGCACGCTGACCTTGTCGCCGTCCCAGCTGCTGCCGGCCTTGATGCCGAACAGGTTGTTGCTGCTGCTGCCGTCGCCATGGCTGGGCAGGTGCTTGCCCCAGCCGGTTTCCAGCGCCGCCTGCGCCAGCAGCGCGCGCACCGATACGCCAAGTTTTTTCGCGGCCAGCTCGGCGTGCGGCGCGAGCGCGCGGACGAAGCCCACCGGGTCGCCGCCCGGCAGCAGCTTCGCCGCGGTGCCGGCCACATCCAGTGCGCCCTGCGCCATGCGGTCCAGCGCCTGGCGCCACGCCGAGCCGGCATCGGCGGTCGAGGGCATCGCCATGATGCCGTTGCTGCCGGCCGTGCCGTCGGCACCGTCCGCCGCACCGCCGTCGGCACCCAGTTGCAGCAGGGCGCGCACGTTGGCGTTGGTCACGTCGGCGACGGGCGCCGGCAACGGGCCATGGACGTCGGCGGCGGCCGCATCCGGCTTGCCGCCGAGCTGGCGCACCAGCATCTTCGCGATGCCGAGGCCGTTGCGGCCGTTGGCCAGGCTCAGCGACAGCTGCTGGTCGAACATGTCGCGGTACGAATTGACCTGCTCGCTGCCGGCGATGTCGCTGCCCATGCTGGCGTTGGCGTCGCGCATCGACTTCAGCATCATCTGGGTGAAGATCGCCTCGAACTGCCTGGCCACGGCCGGCAGCGCGCTCTTGCCGCCGTCGCTGCGCGCCTGCGCGCGCAACTGCTGGAACCCGGACAGTTCGGTCCAGGTATCGAGCGCGGGCGATGTGCTGTTGATCGGCGTCATGATCCCGTCACCTGGCTCAGATCACCACGAGGTCCGCATGCAGCGCGCCAGCCTGCTTCAGCGCCTGCAGGATCGAAATCAGGTCGCTCGGCGTGGCGCCGACCTGGTTCACCGCGCGCACGATGGCGTCGAGACTCACGCCGGGGCCGAACTTGAACATGTGCGCGCCCTCTTCGCTGACCTGCACGCTGCTGCTCGGCACGATCGCGGTCTGCCCCTGGCTGAACGGCGCCGGCTGGCTGACCTGCGCCTGCTCGCCGATGGTGACCTGGATCGCGCCGTGCGCCACCGCGGCGGCGCTGACGCGCACGTCCGAACCGATCACCACGGTGCCGGTGCGCGAGTTCACCACGATCCGCGCCGGGGCATCGCCCGGCTGCACGTCGAGGTTCTGGATCGCGCCAAGCCACGCCACTTTCTGCGACGGGTCCTGCGGCCCGCGCACGGAAACCGAACCGCCGTCGAGCGGCTGCGCGGTGCCCGCGCCGTAGGCCCGGTTGATCGCCGTGGCGATGCGGGTCGCCGTGGTGAAGTCGGCCGTGTTGAGGTTCAGCATCAGGTCGCCGCCACTGGCGAACGACGAAGCCACCACGCGTTCCACCGAGGCGCCGTTGGGAATGCGCCCGCTGGCGGAAATGTTCACCTGCACGCTGGAGCCGCTCTTGCCCTGCGCACTGATGCCGCCGACCACCACGCTGCCCTGCGCCACCGCGTAGACGTTGCCGTCCGCGCCGCGCAGCGGCGCCATCAGCAACTGGCCGCCGCGAATGCTCTTGGCGTTGCCGATCGAGGCGACGGTGACGTCGATGGTCTGGCCCGGCTTGGCGAACGGCGGCAGATCCGCCGTCACCATCACCGCCGCGGCGTTCTTCAGCTGCGGCCGCGCGCTGGCCGGCACGGTGATGCCGAACTGCTGCAGCATGTTCTCCAGGCTCTGCGTGGTGAACGGCGCCTGCGTGGTCTGGTCGCCCGAGCCGTCCAGGCCCACCACCAGGCCGTAGCCGATCAGCTGGTTGCTGCGCACGCCGGCCACCTGCACCAGGTCGCGGATCTTGTCGGCGTGGGCGGGAGCGATGAATCCCAGCAGAAGTACGAGGGTCGCCACGCACAGGCTCCTCCCCCTGCACGCAGGGGGAGGCTGGGAGGGGGTAAAGCTTGTGATCTTCCAGCGAAGAGCACCCCACCCCAACCCTCCCCTGCAAGCAGGGGAGGGAGTAAGAGCACGCGGCATGGCATTCATCAGAACGGCATCCACTTGGAATTGAAGAAGCGCGACAGCCAGCCGCGCGTGTTCGCGTCGGCCAGGGTGCCGCGGCCGGTGTAGCTGATCCGCGCGTCGGCGACGCGGGTGGACGGCACCACGTTGTCCTGGCCGATGTCCTGCGGGCGCACGATGCCGGAGATGCGCACCAGCTCCTGGCCCTGGTTGATGGTCAGCCACTTTTCGCCGCGCACCAGCAGGTTGCCGTTGGTGAGGCGCTGCGCCACGGTGACGGTGATCTGCCCGACGAGTTGGTTGCTCTGCGTGCTGGAGCCGGCACCGTCGAAGCTGCGCTCGCCGTCCAGCCCGATGTTCGCCACCTTGCCGCCGATCGACAGGTTCTGGCCGAGCACGGTGGGCGAGGCGATGTTGGCCTTGTCGGTCTTGCTGGTGCTGGTGGTGGCCTTCTTGCTGGCCTGGGTGCTCTCCACCAGCGCCACGGTGAGGATGTCGCCGACGCGGTGCGCGCGCGGGTCGGCGAACAGCTCCATGTTCTGCTCATCGTGGTAGATCGAGCCGTCGGCCTGCGCCGGCGCGATCTGCTGCGCGGGCGGCGGCGTCGGCGCCCATTCGGCATCGTCGTGCGCGCGCGGGCCGCTGGCGCAGCCGGCCAGCAGCGCGAGTGCACACAGCAGCAGCGAAAAACGGCAGCGATCAAACATCACGGCGTGTCTCAGGTCTTGTTGGTGAGGAACTGCAGCATCGAGTCGGCGGCGGACACCGCCTTGGAGTTCATCTCGTAGGTGCGCTGGGTCTCGATCATGTCGACCATCTGCTCCACCACGTTGACGTTGGAGCTTTCCAGCGCGCCTTGCGCCAGCGTGCCCAGGCCGTTCAGGCCCGGCTGGCCGATCTGCGGCGAGCCGCTGGAGGCGGTTTCCAGATAAAGGTTGTCGCCGTTCGGCTGCAGGCCGGCGGGATTGATGAAGTCGGCCAGCTGCACGGTGCCGATCTGCTGCGTCGCGGCCTGGCCCGGCACGCTCACGCTGATGGTGCCGTCGCTGCCGATGGTGATGCTTTGCGCGTTGGCCGGAATGCTCACCGCGGGATCCACCGCGTAGCCGTTGGCGGTGACGAGCTGGCCGTTCTGGTCCATGTGCAGCGAGCCGTCGCGGGTATAGGCGATGCTGCCGTCGGGCATCGTCACCTGCAGGAAGCCGCGGCCCTGCACGGCCACGTCCAGCGAGTTGCCGGTCTGCTCGATGTTGCCCTGGGTGAACAGCTTTTCGCTGCCGACCACGCGCACGCCGGTACCCAGCATCAGGCCGGCCGGCGCCTGGGTCTGCTCGGTGGTCTGCCCGCCCGGCTGGCGCAGGTTCTGGTAGACCAGGTCCTGGAACGAGGCGCGCGCGCTCTTGTAGCCGGTGGTGTTGGCGTTGGCGAGGTTGTTCGAGATCACGTCCATGCGCGTCTGCTGCGCATCGAGGCCGGTCTTGGCTACCCACAGGGATGAGAACATGTCGAAGGACTCCGTCTGGACGTCTGGATGTCTTTATGAATTCGTGCGGTCAGGTCATCTGCAGCAGGCGCGAAGCCGACTGCGCGTTTTCGTCGGCGCTGTGGATGGCGCGGATCTGCAATTCGTACTGGCGCGACAGCTGGATCATCTGCACCAGCGTCTGCGACGGGTTGACGTTGCTGGACTCGAGCACGCCGGACTTCAGCGTCACCACCGGGTCGGCGTCCGCCGTGACGCCGTTCTTCAGGTGCATCAACCCGTCGCTGCCCAGCGCGAGCTGGTCGGTTGCCGGGTTGACCAGCTTGATGCGGCCGACCGCGGCGATCGTCTCCGGGCCCTGCCCCATCGGCACCACGGAAACCGTGCCGTCGGCGCCGATGTTCATCTGCGCGCTCTGCGGCACGCTGATCGGGCCGCCGTCGCCAAGCACCAGGTTGCCGCGGGCATCGGTGAGCAGGCCGTCGGGGGTCAGCCGCAGCTCGCCGGCACGCGTATAGCCTTCGCTGCCGTCGGCGCCCTGCACCGCGATCCAGCCCGCTCCCTGCACGGCCACGTCCAGCTCGCGGCCGGTCTCGACCTGGCCGCCCTCGCGCATGTCCACGCCCAGGCCCTGCGCCACGCCGTTGATCCGCGTGGGCATGCCCGGGCCCTGCACCGACAGCGGCTGGAATGCCGACAACTGCGCCTTGAAGCCGACCGTGTCGGCGTTGGCCAGGTTGTGCGCCACCTCCGACTGCTCGCGCATCATCTGCGTGGCGCCGGTCATGGCTACATAGAGCGAACGATCCATGGAAAACCTCGATGCACTCTCCCGAAGTGGCGGGAGAATGCGCTACGTCAGTTGCGGATGTTGATGATGGTCTGGGTCAGCTGGTTGTCGGTGGAGATCACCTGCGCGTTGGCCTGGTAGTTGCGCTGCGCCTTGATCATGTTGACCAGCTGTGCGGTGAGGTCGGCGGTGTTGGACGCCTCCAGCGCACCGGCCTGCACGCTGCCGAAGGTGCCGTTGCCGGCGGCTCCCATCACCGGCGTGCCGGAGTCGAACGATGCCGCCCAATTGGTGTTGTCCAGCTGGCGCAGGCCCTGTTCGTTGGAGAACTGGGCCATGGCCAGCTGCCCGAGCGCCGTGCTCTGGCCATTGGAGTACTTGGCCTGCACCACGCCCTCCCGCGACACGTCGATGCTGGACAGGATGCCGGTCGGATAGCCGTCCGGATTGATCGCGCTGGCCGCGTAGGCATTGCCGAACTGGGTGGCCTTGCTCATGTCCAGGCTGAGCTGCATCGGATCGGCGCCGGGGCTGACCGAAACCGCCGGGAAGTTCAGCTTGCCGTTGGCCGGTGCGACCAGGGCGCCGCTGCTGTTGAAGGTCAGCTGCTGCGCCGCACCGGTCGACGTGCCGTCGATGTACAGGTGCGCGTCCCACACGTTGGCAGCCGCGTCCTTGACGAAATACACGGTGCCGTTGTGGGTGGCGCCGAGGGAGTCGTAGGCGGTGAATGGCGTGGACTGGTTGAAGCTGGTCGGATCGTTGACCGGATCGAACGCCGTGGCCGGAGCGACCGCGTCGGACGGCAGGTTCAGCGACATCTGCACCGAGCTGGTCGCCTTGGCGGCGTTCTGCGAGGTGAGCAACTGCAGGTCGGTCATCGTGCTGTTGTCGAAGCTGCCGTTCGCGGCAGGCGGGAACACCTGCAGGCGCTGGCCGTTGGCATTCGTCACGTAGCCGTCATGGTCTTTCAGGAATGCACCGGCGCGGGTATAGGAATAGCCCTTGCCGTCGCGCAGGGTGAAGAAGCCGTCGCCGCTGATGGCGAAATCCAGGCTGTTGTTGGTCGTCTCGACGCTGCCGGCGGTAAATTGCTGGGCCACGTTGGTCAGCCGCACGCCGCTGCCGGTCTGGCTGGAACTGAGGTTGGGTCCGGCCGCGTTGAACAATTCGGCGAACTGCGCGCGCGAACCCTTGAAGCCGGTGGTGGCCGTGTTGGCGATGTTGTTGGCGGTAACCTCGAGATCCTTCGAGGCCGCGTTGAGACCGCTCAAGGCAATGTTGAAAGGCATCGGGATAATTCCTCTGTGTTGAAGCCCCGCGGGGCCATCAGTTGATCTGCGCGACCTGACTCAGCAGGACCCCACCAAAACCGTCCACGTCCAGATAGGTGCCGTCGCTTCCGGTCATGCCCACGCCATTGACCTTGCCGCTGACATAGGTGGCCACGGCGGTGTTGCCGGCCTGCGCCTTCAAACCGTAGGTTCCCGTTGCCAGTGCCGTGCCGTCGTCGCCCTTGCCGTCCCAGTGGAATGCCACCAGTCCCGACGCGGGCGTGCCCAGGTTCAGCGTGCGCAGCACGTTGCCGTCGGCGTCGGTGACCTGCACCAGCACCGCCTTGCCGCCGTCGGGCACGTTGACCGCACCGTCCAGGCCGCTGGCCTGCAGCTGGCCCGCCGCCGAGGGCACGGTGACGTTGCGCCCGACCATGCCGCTGGCCTGCAGCAGCTGATTGCCCTGCAGCGACTGGCTCAGGCTGTCGAACGAGGCCTGCAGCGATTGCGTGGCCGAGACCTGGCTGATCTGCGCGAGCTGGCTGAGCATCTGCGACGAATCCATCGGCTTGGTCGGATCCTGGTTGCGCATCTGCTGCGTCAGCAGGCTCAGGAAGTCGGCCTGGCTCAGGGTCTTGTCCTTGCCCGCGCTGGCCGCCTGCGCAGCGCTGGAACCCACGTTGGAAACATTCATGCCGCTCATGCCGTGTGCCTCATGGGTTGCCGCCTCACTTGCCGAGATCCAGCGTCTTCTGCATCAGCTGGCGCGTCGAATTCATCACCTCGACGTTGTTCTGGTACGAGCGCGAGGCGGAGATCATGTTGACCAGCTCGTCCACCGGGTTGACGTTGCTGCTGTAGACATAACCGTCGGCGTCGGCCAGCGGGTTGCCGGGTTCGTAGCGGCTCGGTATCGCCGCCTGGCTCTCGGTGACGCCGAGCACCTGCACGCCTTCGCCCGGCGCATCGCCGCCGTCCAGCCGGCTCTTCACGGCGGCGAACAAGGGTTCGCGCGCGCGGTAGGCCGCTTCCGGCGTGGTCGCCACGCTGTCGGCATTGGCGAGGTTGCTGGCCACCGTGTTCAGGCGCAGCGACTGTGCCGCCATGCCGGAACCGGCCACGTTGAAAATCGAGAAGAGCGACATCAGCCCTGGCCTCCGTTGATGGCGGTGCGCAGCATGCGGATCTGTGCGGTGATGAAGGACAGGCTGGCCTGGTAGTGCACGCCATTGGCGGCGAAGGCGGCCTGTTCGGCCTGCGCGTCGACGGTATTGCCGTCCATGCTCGGCTGGGTCGGCACGCGGTACGCCAGCCCGTCCGCGGCCTGGTCGGCTGCGCCGATCTGGCCGGGTCCGGTCGTCTGCAGCGGCAGCTTGTCCGAAGCGCCGCCCGCGGCGGCCAGCACCTTGCGGAAGTCGACGTCGCGGGCGAGATAGCCCGGCGTGTCGGCATTGGCCAGGTTGTTGGCGAGCACCTCGGTACGGCGCTGCCACAGCTCCAGTGCCTGGGTATGTATGCCGAACAGGTTGTCAGGGGTCAGGGACATCGCTTCGCTCCGCGTGCAGTTGCCGCACGGAGCTGGAGGCAAATTGCATGCCACCATGGGAAAAGCGTTGCTGCTGCTGGGCTGGTGCGGCAACTGGCGGCGCCGCCATCGCAGCGGTGCCGCGGAAAGACGGATTGTTGACGCCGGGCGGAGCGAGCCGCCGGAACGTCAGTCCGCCGGCGCCGGATCGGGCAGCAGTTCCAGCACCGCCTGCGCCAGCAGGTCCGGCTGGAACTTGGCGACGAAGCAGTCGGCCTTGACCTCCTTCACCATTGCCTCGTTGAAGATGCCGCTGAGCGAACTGTGCAGCACCACCTTGAGCTGGCGCAGGCCCGGCGCCTCGCGGATCGCACGGGTCAGCGCATAGCCGTCCAGCCGCGGCATCTCGATGTCCGACACGACCAGCCTGACCCCATCGGCGGGATCGCCCGCCGCAAGTTCCAGCAGGCGGTCGAGCGCCTCGCGGCCATCCGTCGCCACCACGCATTCGATATTCATCTGCTTGAACAGGTTGACCAGCCGGCGACGGACAATCAGCGAATCGTCGACCAGCATCACCCGTCGCGGAGCCAGCGAACGGGCGCCGGCCACGCGCTGCATCTGCACGGACAGCTCGGCCGGCGCCGCGTCGATGCTGGCCAGCACATGCTCCACGTCGACGACCGCCATCAGCGTGCCGTCGATCCGGGTCACCGCATTGACCCGCGCGCCGAAGCCCAGGTTGCTGGGCGGCGCCACCAGCGTTTCGCCCGCGCACTGCACCATGCGCTGCAGGTCCGCCACCAGGAAGCCCTGCACCGAACGGCTGAACTCGGTCACCATCAGGTGCGCGGACTCCACGTCGCGCAGCGGCGCGTAACCCAGCGCGGCGGCCAGGTCGATCACCGGAATGGTCTGTCCGCGATAGTCGCAACTGCCGGCCAGCAACGCGTGCACGCCCGGCATGCGCTCCAGCGGCGGCCGGCGCAGAACCTCGCGCACCTTGAATACGTTGATGCCGAACAGCTGCTCGTCGCCCAACCGGAACAGCAGCATCGCCACCCGGTTGTGCCCGGCCAGCCGGGTGTGCTGCTCCACTTTTTCCAGCAACGTGCCGCCCATGCGGACTCCTCGGGTGCGTTGCCGCCGTGGCGGCTGTATGCGGTGGCTATCGGCCGGAACGCGGCGCGCTTGAGCGGCCATTGCCGCGCCGTCTCCATGGCATGCGACTTGCTTCCTCAAGTTTCGAAGGTTTTTGTCGATGCAGCGGTTGCACTCCCGCGCCATACCCAAGGTGACGTCCGCCCCATGAGCTTGATCTGGAACCAGCACCTCACTGCCCTGGTGGAGGCTGCTGCCGCAGGCGACGACGCCCGGGTCGCCGCGCTGCGACACCGATACCCGCGCGCAGCGCGGGCGCTGGCGCCGCTGCTTGCCCGCGTCGCCAGCCGACCACCCGCCTCCGTGGCCCTGCAGACCGTGGAACAGCAGAGCCTGGTGCTTGGCGCGGTACAACAGCTGTCGCGCGAGCAGGCGGCATTGGAGAAGGCTGCCGGCGAAGGCCGCAGCAGCGTCGATCGTTTGACGGACGGCAGCGCCGGTATCTCGACGGCACTGCAGCAGATCGGTGCCGACCTGGACCGGGCCAGCCAGGCCGGACAGACCGGCGAACACAGCGTCAGCGAGCTCGACGGCCAGTTGCGGCTGCTGCGCAGCGCGCTGTCGGCGATGAACCGCAACCAGAGCAAACTGGCCGAGCAGGTCGCGCAGATCCGCAAGCTGACCGGCGTGGTGCAGGAGATCGCGCACCAGACCAACCTGGTGGCGTTGAACGCGGCGATCGAGGCCGCGCGTGCCGGCGAAGCGGGCCGCGGCTTTGCCGTGGTTGCCGACGAAGTCAAGCAACTGGCGGAAAAAACCACGCTCACCACCACTGAAATCGAGACGGTCACCGGTTCGATCGGCGACTTTTCGCTGCAGCTGGACGGCGACGTGCAGCACGGCCTGCAGCAACTCGAGCGTGCGCAGGCCAGCGTCGGCCAGTCCGGCGCCACCCTGCACGAGGGCAGCGAAGTCCTGCGCACGGCGAGCGGACGCATCCACAAGCTGCAGCAGAACCATGACGTGCAACATGCGCGCGCCACCGCGGCCCAGGCCGCGCTCGGCGCCCTGCAGCGCCGCGGCAACGAGGCGCGCCGCCAGTCCGACTCGCTGCACCGCGCGGCCTTGCTGGCGCACCGGCTGGGGCTGGACTGGCTGGAAGGCGAAAGCGGCAACGACCCGGCCAGCCTCAGCCTGACTTTGCGCGAGGCGGCACTGAACCTGCGCCAGGCGATGGAACTGGCGCTGCTGGAACCGGGCGCACTCGACCGCCGCTGGTTCGACACCCATGCGATCGACCGCAGCATCGACCGGCTGGGCGCCCTGTACCAGGGCCATCCCGCCAGCGCAGGCCTGAACGACAGCGGCGCCCGACTGTGCGAACAGGGCAGCCGCTTCGTCACGCTGCTGTGCGATGGCCAGCTCGAACAGGCCACCGCGTTGTCGCAGCAGATGGAGTCCGGGCGCGAGGCCCTGCTGGGGCAACTCGGCGCCCTGTTGGCGGACGCATGAAGGAACGCCGCGGCACCGCCACCGGCTTGCTGGCCGCCATGCTGTGGCTCGGCGCAACGTGGTCCGGGAACGCCCACGCCGACGGCGCATCGGCTGCAACGCAATCGCTCGACAGCGTGCGCGCCGCGGCCGAACAGGCCGTGCGCGAGCACTATGCGCTGCCGGGCAGCCGCGTCGTGGTCAGTTCCGCGCCGCTCGACCTGCGCCTGCAACTGGCCGCCTGCCGCGAGCCGCTGCGCGCCGCGATTCCCCCCTATGCGACAGCCTCTTCGCGCATGACGGTCCGGGTACAGTGCCCGCAGGACGGCGGCTGGACCGTGCGGGTGCCGCTGAAGCTGCAGCTGTTCCGCAGCGTGCTGGTGGCCAGCCGGCCGCTGCAGCGCGGCGACGGCTTGAGCGCCGCGGACGTGCGCGCCGAAGAGCGGGACGTCACCCGGCTCGGCTACGGCTATATCGAGAACCTCGGCCAGGCGGCCGGCCGCACGCTGGCCCGCTCGGTGGCCCGCGGCAGCGTGCTCTCGCCCGGCGCCCTGGGCGGCCGGCGCATGGTGCGCGCCGGCGACCACGTGGAAATGGTGGCCCGGCTCGACGGCATCGAGGTGCGCGCGGCCGGCGTGGCGATGGGCAGCGGCGACAACGGCGCCCGGCTGCGGGTGCGCAACGAAAGCTCGGGCAAGGTGGTCGACGCGATGGTCAGCGCCCCTGGCGTGGTGGTGGCGCTGCCATGAGTCCGCAAATCGACCCCGGCATCGCCACTCTCGCCACTCGCCCCTAAAGTTTCCGCGAAACCGGCCGATCTGACAGTTACAGGGCCACACCCCAGCGAGAACGGACCCATGAATACAACCATTCCCAACAACGGCTTGCCGAAATTCACGCAGGCCACCGGCAGCTCGGGCAGCGGCCCGTCGACGACGGCCGCCAACCCCTCGGACGCCGCCGCTACCGCGCCCAAGGCCGATGATCAGGTCAAGCTGACCGATTCGGCCCTTGCGTTGCAGGAAGCCGCCCGCACCGGCGACACGTCGGTGATCGATTCGCAGCGGGTGGAGCGGCTGCGCCAGGCGTTGGCCGACGGCAGCTACAAGGTCGATGCCGGACGCATCGCCGACCGCATGCTCGCACTGGAGCAGCAACTCGGCGGCACGGGCAAGGCATGAACCGGCAACTGCAGCACGAGCTGGACGATGCGCTCGGCGCGGTGCTGGGCGACATGCAGCAGGCGGTCGACCAGCTCGCCCAGGTGCTCGAGGCCGAGCGCTCGGCGCTGGACTCGCGCGACTTCGACGCACTCGATCAAGCAGGCACGCGCAAGCAGGCCATCATGCTGCAACTGGAACAGCTCGATGCCGAGCGCCAGCAGCTGGCGCGCGAACGGCCGGCCGTCGCGGCCGCATCGACGCCGCTCTGGAGCAAGGTCGTGCAGAAACTGCAGTACTGCCACCTTCTCAACCAGCGCAACGGCGGCGTGGTCAGCCAGCGGCTGGGCCAGACGCGCCGGGCGCTGGCCGTGCTGACCGGCCATGCCGGCGAGAGCGAACTGTACGGCCGCTCCGGCGAACTGCATGCCAGCTTGCGCTCGCAGGTACTGGCCGCGGTATGACATCGAGATGAGAGACGGCACCGCCACCTGTCCGCGCAAACGATCTTCCCACTGACCACGAAGCAGCCGCCTCCGGCGTGGCTTCGCGTTAACCGCGACGACCGATCATGAGCAACCCCAACGCCTCCACCGACGCCCTCCCCGCTGGCTCCCCAGGTTTCCATGGCGTGCCGACGTCGGTGCCGCTGCCGGTGCTGCGCGTACCGATGCTCGACCGCGAGCGCCAGCTGTTCGCTTACGAGATCGTGTTCCATCGCGAGCCCGGCGACGAACAGACCCTGCTGCAGTGCGTGCTGTCGACCATCACGGACGGCGCGCTGACCCGGCTGGTGCGCGGCAACCGCGCGTTCCTGAACATGCCGGCCGAGCTGTTGCCGGAGGATTCCGACGTCTTGCTGCACCAGCCGCGCCTTGGCGTGGTGCTGCAGCCGCAGGTGGCCGCCGACGCGGCGCTGATGAGGCGCCTGCAGCAGATGGCGCAGCGCGGCTGCCAGTTCATGCTCGACGCGACCGGCATCGACCTGGAAAGCAGCCTGCCGCTCGAAGCGCTGCTGCAGATGGTGCAGCTGGTGCGGCTGGATGCCAGCCATCTGACCCCGCAGCGGCTGAAAGAACACGCCGAACACCTGCACCTGCGCGGGATCCAGGTGGTTGCCGGCCACGTCAACGACCATCCGACCTACGAACGCTGCCTGGAACTGCCGCTCGAGGCGATCCAGGGGCGCTACCTGCTGATCCCGCAACCGGTGGCGGTGCCCGTGCTTACCGCCAACCGGCTGAGCATGCTGCGCCTGATGCGCGTGCTGCAGGAGAGCAATCCCGGACCGGTGGAACTGGGCAACATCATTCGCGACGACGCGGTGCTCAGCTACAAGCTGCTCAGCTGCGTCAACTCGGCCTACTTCGCGCTGCCGCGGCAACTGAAATCGGTGCAGCAGGCCGCGATCTTCTTCGGCGTCACGCGCATGCGCAACTGGATCGACACCATGTCCATGTGCGGCATGGACGACCGCCCGCCGGAGCTTCTGCGCGCCGCGCTGATCCGCGCCCACATGTGCGAGAAGCTGGCCAGCGGCATGCCCAACGGCCATCCGGAGATGGCCTTCACCGTGGGCCTGTTCTCGCTGCTCGACACCTTGATGTGCGCGCCGATGGAGTTCCTGCTGGCCCACCTGCGGCTGGTGCCGGAAATCAGCGACGCGCTGACCGGCCGCGGCGGCCCGTTCGCGCCATTGCTGAAACAGATCCTCGCCTGGGAAGCCGGCGAGCTGACCAGCGAACACGCCATGCCGCAGCGCATCCAGCGCATGGCCACGATCTACCTGGGGGCGACGCAGTGGGCCGACCAGGTCTATGCCTCGGCCAGCGGAAAGCAGGCCACTGCGTAACTGCCGGATATCTTCCGAGCGGCCTTCGCAAGAAGATCCTTTCACTCAGCGCGCGCGGCGCAGCCGCCATCCGGTGAGCACCAGGCCGAGCACCGCCAGCGCCAACCAGGCGCACATGGTCCGCGTATCGTCGCCGAGCCAGAGCACGCTGGCCACGACGCCCACGACCAGCGCGCCCAGGCCAAGGGCCAGCAGCGGATCGCGCCGGTCGCGCTGGGCCGAGAGCAGCAGGAACGCACCCAGCGACGCCAGCAGCACGGCCAGGATCCGCCAGCTCGACACGAACTCGGGCGGGATCGGCAAATCCGGAAAAATGTCCAGCACCGGCACGTCGCCGACCTGCACGACGTAGCCCTTGCCGTCGGCGGCATCGGTGGCCGCCACCAACTGGTCGCCGTCGATGCGCCCGACGACGGTCAGCTCCTGCAGGGGCACCTCGTTCCAGCTCACCCGCACGTCGCCCAGCCGCGGGTCGCCCGGTCGCGCGCTGGTCACCAGATAATCCTGGTAGCGGCTGAAACTGGCCGCCAGGTTCTCCGGCAAGGAGCCGGGATCCGGCGTGATCCGCTGCGTACCCGGTATCGCGTGCAGCAGCACGGGCCCCAGCTTGAATCCGCCGATCTGCACCAGGCCGGCGTCGAACTGCTTGCCGCTGATCGGGAAGCTGACCGGGTTCGCGTGCCCCTTCGGATCCTCGAAGTGGCCGGCGTCGAGCAGGTGGTCGACCCAGTCCAGTTCGTAATGCACGCTGCTGCCGACGCGCACCTCGCGCCACTGGAACATCTCCACGTGGCGCACCAGCGTCGTGGTGTTCACCCGCAGGTTGAAATCCGGATCGTGCGGCGCCTCCACCACGGTCGGCGTGCCGACCACGCGCACCATGGAGCCGTGCTGGCCGGCCCCCGGTTGCGCATTCGCCCCCAGGTCGACCACCTCGCCGCCATGCAGGCTGGCCACCGCGCGGTAATTCAGCAGGCTGCGGGCAGTCATCGCCACCAGGCCGATCCCGGCCAGTACCAGCAAGGCGCCGACGACGTTCAACACCAGCCCCCGCATGGCTATTCCCTTGCGCAAATCCATCAAGCCGCTCCAGCCTGGCGATGCGGCGGAACGCCGCGCAACTCGCGCTGCTCGTCGGCGGTGCCGAAACGGCCGCGTTCGTCGCGCGTCACCCGCGCCAGCGCGCAATCGTGGTCGTGGGTGAAGAACAACCGCACGTCGCGCGCCAGCTTGTCTTCCAGGAACACGCGCTTCTCGTCGATCAGCTTCTCCGGCCAGCGGTCGTAGCCCATGGTGATCGGCAAGTGCACCCAGAAGCGGCCGGGGATCAGGTCGGCGCAGAACACCACGCCGCCGACTTCGGCCAGCATCAGCCCCGGCGTATGGCCGTCCGAAAAGAAGAAGCGCACCGACTCGCCCAGCGTCCGCGAATGCTCGCCATCGACCAGCTCCAGCCGGCCGCTGGCTTCCAGCAACGGCTGCAGTTCCGGCACGAACGAGGCACGGTCGCGCGGATGCGGCTTCAGCGCACGGCGCCAATGCTCCGCGCCCACCACGAAATGCGCGTTCGGGAACAGCAGCTGCGGCGGCCGGCCTTCCTCCCATGCCGCCAGCAGGCCGCCGGCATGGTCGAAGTGCAGGTGCGACAGCACCACCACGTCGATGTCCGCATCGGTCAGGCCGGCCTCGGCCAGCGAGTCCAGCAGCACGTGCCGCGATTCGACCACGCCATAGCGCTCGCGCAACGCCGGCTCGAAGAACGCGCCGATGCCGGTCTCGAAGAGCACGTTGCGACCGTCCAGGTCCTTCACCAGCAGGCAGCGACAGGCCAGCGGAATGCGGTTTTCGGCATCCGGCGCGATCCAGCGCGACCACAACGCCTTCGGCGCATTGCCGAACATGGCGCCGCCATCGAGTTGCTGCGAGTTGCCGAGTAGCGAGAACAGTTCCATGGCCTGACCTTACTGCACCTTGCCCAGCCCCGACGGCCGGCGCGGGTCGCTGGCGGCGTCGAGCTGGTTGGCCTTGCGGTCCCAGGTGACCACGTTCATGAAGCCCCACGACTCGCGCGGCTTCAGCGTGTAGCCCATCTTCGTCAGCGCCTCGCTGGTGGCGGCATCGAAGGTGCCATCTTCCACGTTCACCACGTCCGGCAGGTACTGGTGATGGAAGCGCTTGTGCGCGGCGATCTGCTGCGCGCTCTCGCCGTCGATGAAATGCAGGATGCCTTCGAGCACCTGGGTGATGATGGTCGAGCCGCCGGGCGAGCCGATCACCGCGGTGCGGTCGGCGCCGATCACGATGCTCGGCGACATCGACGACAGCATGCGCTTGCCGCCCTTCGGCGCGTTCGCCGCGCTGCCGAGCAGGCCGTAGACGTTCGGCTTGTTCGGCACCAGCGCGAAGTCGTCCATTTCGTCGTTCAGCAGCACGCCGGTGCCCGCGGCGACGAAGCTCGAACCCATCGTGTAGTTCACCGTCGAGGTCACCGCGGCCATGTTGCCGTCGGCGTCGATGATCGAGAAATGCGTGGTGTGCATGCCCGGCTCGGGCGCCTCGGCGCGCGGCAGCATCGACGACGGCGTGGCCTTGTCGTGCAGGATGCCCTGGCGCAGGCCAGCGGCGTAGTACGGCGACAGCAGCATGTCCAGCGGCATCTGCACGAAATCCGGATCGCCCAGGTAATCGTTGTGGTCGCGGAACGCGCGGCGCATCGCCTCGACGATGTAGTGCACGCGCGTGGCCTGGTCCATCTTCGTCAGGTCGTAGCCGGACAGGATGTTGAGGATCTCGGCGATCGCCACGCCGCCTGACGACGGCGGCGGTGCGGTGATGATCCTGTAGCCGCGATAGTTCACGCTGATCGGCGTGCGCTCTTTCGCCCGGTAGTTCTCCAGATCGGCCAGCGTCCAGTTGCCGCCGGCCGCACGCACCGCAGCGACCAGCTTCCGCGCCGTCTCGCCGCGATAGAAGCCGTCGTCACCATGGGCCGCAATCAGTTCCAGCGTGCGTGCCTGGTCCGGGTCGCGCCAGATCGCGCCTTCCGCGGGCGGCTTGCCGTTCGGCAGATACTTCGCCGCCGAGGCGGGCCAGCGCGCGAGGTCCTTCTGCATGCTGGCGATCGCGCCGCGCAGGCGCGCATCCGGTTCGAAGCCGTCGCGGGCGATGCGGATCGCCGGCGCCAGCGACTGCTGCAGCGACAGGCGGCCATAGCGTTTGGCGATCAGCACCAGGCCGGCCGGCTGGCCCGGGATGCCGGCCGACAGCGGCCCCTTCAGCGCACTATCGCGGTTCGGGCTGCCGTCCGGGTTGAGGTAATCCTTCGGATTCACCGCCGCCGGCGCGGTCTCGCGGGCGTCGATGAAGACATTGCGGCCATCCTTTGCCTGGTGCAGCACGGCCATGAAACCGCCGCCGATGCCGGAACTCTCCGGCTCCACCACCGACAACGTGGCCGCCACCGCGACCGCCGCGTCGAACGCATTGCCGCCCTTGGCCAGCACTTCGAGGCCGGCCTCGGTGGCATGGAAGTTCGCGCTGGCGATGGCCGCATGGCCGGGACGCTGCTGCGCGGCCTGGGCCGCTGCAGCCGGCGCGGTGTTCGGCGCGCCGTCGGCGGCGAATGCGGCACCGCCGACCAGCAGCAGGCTCAGCCACAGCACCCGCCAGTTCATGGAAAACCTCATGCCGCGGACTCCTTCGCCATCAGGTGGCGGTACTTGAGTTCAAGCTGCTCGCGCGATTCGACGTGGTCCGGGTCGCTGATGATGCATTCGACCGGGCACACCACCACGCACTGCGGTTCGTCATGATGACCGACGCACTCGGTGCACAACGCGGGGTCGATCACGTAAAACTCCTCGCCCAGCGAGATTGCCTTGTTCGGGCAAGCCGGTTCGCAGACGTCGCAATTGACGCAGGTGTCGAGGATTTTCAGGGACATCGGTCGATACTACATGCTGGGGTGCAACGCCTGGGGAGAGCGTGCCGGTACGCCGGCGACCTCGCAGCGACCAAGCATCCAGCGCCCTCGTGCAAGGCCGAGGGCGCTGCTTCAGAGCTGCGCCGGCGCTGCCGGCGCGGCGAACCCGCTTACATCGCGACGAAACGGACCGTGGCGCCGGTCGGCTTCAGCACGTCGTCGACACGCTGCTGGTCGGCCTGGTCGCCGATGAACAGGATGATCACGTCCTTGAACGAACCGGGCTTGGCATCCTTGAACGCCTCCGTCACCAGGTCGGCGGTCTTGGCCGAATCCGGACCGGCAAACACCAGCATGTTGCCCGGCAACACGCCGCGCGCGACGGTGTCCTGCACGTTCGACAGCTGACGGCCGCGGCCGGCCACGGCCTCCTCGGAATCACCGGCCGGCACCAGGTACGGGTACGGACGGTCGGCCTTCATGCCCTGCATGTTGTTCTGCACGATCTGGCCGAGATAGGCGTTCCACGCCTTGGTGTCGTTCGGATCGGTCGGCTTGGTCGCCTGCTGGCTGGCCTGCTGGCCGGCCTGTTCGGTGGCTTCGTGTTTGCCGCAGGCGCTCAGGGCCAGACTGGCGGTCAGCGCGATGGCAGCGATGAGAGCGAACTTACGCATGGTTGTCACCTTCCGTTTCGGGTTGCTTGTTGTGGCCGGTCCGGCCCTTCTGCCAGCGCTGCCGCATGGCCTGTTGTACCGCCGGATGCACGAAACCGGAAATATCCCCGCCGAGGCGGCCGATCTCGCGCACCAGCGACGAGGAGATGAAACTGTATTGCTCCGCCGGCGTCAGGAACAGCGTCTCCGCCTGCGGGATCAGATGCCGGTTCATGCTGGCCAGTTGGAACTCGTACTCGAAATCCGACACCGCACGCAGCCCGCGGATGATCACGCCGGCGCCGATCTGCTCGACGAAGGTGGCCAGCAGGCAGTCGAAGCCGCGCACCTCCACGTTCGGCAGGTCGGCCAGTGCCAGCCGCGCCAGGGTGATCCGCTCGCCGATGCTGAAGCCGGGCCCCTTGCTGGAACTGTCGGCCACCGCCACCACCACCTTGTCGAACAGCGGCGCGGCTCGCGTCACCAGGTCGGTATGACCGTTGGTGATCGGGTCGAAGGTGCCCGGATAGACGGCCAGGCGCGGATTGCCCAATGGTTTGCTCACGAGACGGAGGAAGGCGGTAGCGGAATTGACCCTAGCTTAACGGAAGCGCGCGCCGATAGAGCGCAAAACGCACCTCGCCGGCCTGCCCTTCGCGGTGCAGTTGCCAGTTCGGCGGCAGTACCGGCGCATCGCCGCGCGGCGATTCCACGTAGACCCACCCCCGCGTGGCCAGCCAGCCACCCTGCTCCAGTTGCCGCGCCAGCGCCGGCCACAGCCCCAGCGCGAACGGCGGGTCGAGGAAGACCAGGTCGTACGGTTGCGCCGTGCCCTGCAGGAACAGGCTCGCGTCGAGCACCGCCACCTGGCCGGCGCCGGCCTTGAGCCGCGCCAGGTTCGCGCGCAGCGCCTGCGCCGCGCGCGCATCGCGCTCGACGAACTGCACGCCGGCCGCGCCGCGCGACAGCGCCTCGATGCCGAGCGCGCCGGTGCCCGCGCACAGGTCCAGGCAGCGCGCGCCGTCGATCACAGGCGCCAGCCAGTTGAACAGGGTCTCGCGCACCCGCTCGGGAGTGGGCCGCAGACCCGGCAACTCCGGCACGTCGAGCCGCGAATTGCGCAGGCTGCCGCCGATGATGCGGATCCGTCCCGCCGCGGTCTTGCGCCCGCCATTCATGCCGCCGGGTCCTCGGCGGCCGGACCTTCAACGGCCCGTACAGGTTGGAGTGTTAGCATGCCGGCCATTGTCTTTGAATCACGGCCGCAATGCTCAAATTCTGGAAGAAAAAACCTGCCGGCAAGGACGCGGAGCAAGCCACCGCCAAGGCACCTGCCGACGCCATCGTGCCGGAAAGCGGCGACGGAACCCTGCACGAAGCACTGGCGGAAATTCCCGCGCCCGCCGAAACCCAGCCCGAAACCGAGCGCTTCGTGGCGCCGGTCAGCGAACCCGGCGCCGAAGAACCGGCGCCGACCAGACGCGGCTGGCGCGAACGGTTGTCCGGCAATGCATTTGCGCGCAGCCTCGGCTCGCTGTTCGTGCGCCATCCCAAGCTCGACGACGACCTGCTCGACGAACTGGAGACCACCCTGATCACCGCCGACGTCGGCGTCGAGGCCAGCACCGAGCTGGTCGAGGGTCTGCGCAGGCGCATGCACAAGCGCGAGTTCGCCGACGCTCCGGCACTGCTGGCCGCGTTGCGCCAGGCGCTGGTGGCCCTGCTCAAGCCGGTCGAGCAGCCGCTCGACGTGCGCGGCAGGCAGCCGTTCGTGGTGCTGGTGGTCGGCATCAACGGCGCCGGCAAGACCACCACCATCGGCAAGCTGGCCCGCCGCTGGCGCGACGAACGGCGTGCGGTGATGCTGGCCGCCGGCGACACCTTCCGCGCCGCCGCGGTCGAGCAGCTGAAGACCTGGGGCGAACGCAACCAGGTGCCGGTGATCTCGCAAGGCCAGGACGCCGACGCCGCCAGCGTGATCTTCGACGCGCTGCAGGCGGCGCGCTCGCGCGGCACCGACGTGCTGATCGCCGACACCGCCGGCCGATTGCATACCCAGGGCGGCCTGATGGACGAACTCGGCAAGATCGCCCGCGTGCTGAAGAAGCTCGACGCCGACGCGCCGCACGAGGTGCTGATGGTGATCGACGGCACCACCGGCCAGAACGCGGTCAGCCAGGTGCGCCAGTTCCGCCAGATCGTCGGCGTCACCGGCCTGGTCGTGACCAAGCTCGACGGCACCGCCAAGGGCGGCGTGGTGTTTGCGCTGGCGCGCGAGTTCGGCCTGCCGATCCGCTTCGTCGGCCTGGGCGAAGCTGCCACCGACCTGCGCACGTTCGAAGCCGAGGCCTTCGTCGACGGCCTGCTGCCGGCCAGCCTCGGCGGCGAGACGCAGGGCCATGACTGAACCACGCAGGCGAGGTTGAACGAATGTCGCGCCGACTGCGTCTGATCCTGCTGGTACTTGGTGGCTTCGCGCTGGCGGCGGCGCTCGCTGCGGTGGTCGCCGTCTACCTGCTGCTGCAGCCGGAGCGCTTCACCCGCATGCTGCAGGCCCAGGCGCGCACCGCCGGGCTCGAACTGAACCTGGCCAGCCCGGCCAGCCCGGCCCTGTTCCCGCGGCCGGCGCTGGACCTGGACGGCATCACGCTCAACGCCGAAGGCGCCGGCGCGCCGATCCTGCTGGCCGCGCACGGCCAGCTGGTGTTGCCATGGCATACCGTGCTCGGCGGTCCCACGGTGATCTCGCAACTGCAGATCGAATCGCCCCGGGTCGACCTCGACGCGCTGCAGGAGTGGCTCGCCGCCCTGCCCGCGCAACCCGAGGGCGCGCCGCCGAACATCCCGCGCATCGACACCGGCGTCAGCATCAGCCACGGCAGCGTGGTGCGCGGCAACGAGGTGCTGCTCGGCAACGTCTCGCTCGAAGCCGGCAGCCTGATTTCCGGCCAGCCATTCCCGCTCGGCCTGTCCGCCGTCACCGCTGCGGGCACGCCGCTGCAACTGCGGCTGTCCGCCACGCCGCGCATCGAAGGCAACGCGCTGCAGTTGAACAACATCACCCTGCACCTGTCGCAGGGCAGCGCGATGACGCTCGCGCTCACCGGCAACGCGCACTGGCACGGCGCCGCCGACGCCGCCGCCAGCCTTGTCGGCAAGCTCGACCAGGCCAACGCCGGCCAATACGACATCTCGCTGCTGCTGACCCCCGCCGACCAGAGCAACCCGCTGCTGCTCGCGCTGAAACTCGACGGCCCCGCCAACCACGCCGACCTGCGCCTGCCGCCACTGGCGCTGGCCCACTGGTGGAGCCGGCTGGGTGATCCGCAAGGGCCGCAATTGAGCGTGCCGCCGGGCAGCGGCCACGCGGAAATCGCCAAGCTCGAAGCCGGCGGCATCAGCATCGAAGGCCTCACCATCCACGCCGGAGACGACGTGCCCGCGCCATCCGGAACTGCGGCCGCACCGGCGAAACCCTCCGGCAAGAAGCAGCCATGACCGCGTCCCTGGCCACCCGCTTGCTGCGCTGGTTCGACCGGCACGGCCGCAAGGACCTGCCGTGGCAACACGCGCTCGACGACGGCCGGCGCGACGCCTATCGCGTATGGCTGTCCGAGGTGATGCTGCAGCAGACCCAGGTCGCCACCGTGGTCGGCTACTTCGAGCGCTTCGTCAACGCGCTGCCCACCCTGCCCGACCTCGCCGCAGCCGACGAAGACACCGTGCTGGCGCTGTGGTCCGGGCTCGGTTACTACCGCCGCGCGCGCTTCCTGCACCGTGCCGCGCAGCTCTGCGTCGAGCGGCACGGCGGCGAACTGCCGCGCGACTTCGCCGCGTTGAGCGCACTGCCCGGCATCGGCCGCTCCACCGCCGGTGCGATCCTGGCGCAGGCGCACGGCCTGCGCTTTGCCATACTGGACGGCAACGTCAAGCGCGTGCTGACCCGCTACCACGGCATCCACGGCCACCCCGGCGAAAGCGCGGTGGAGAAGCAGCTGTGGCAACACGCCGAGGCGCATACCCCGGCCAGCCGTGTCGCCGACTACACCCAGGCGATCATGGACCTCGGGGCGACGCTATGCACACGCTCGCGCCCACGCTGCGAGGACTGCCCGCTGGCCGCCGACTGCATCGCCCATCGCGACGGCCTCACCACGCAACTGCCCAACCGCAAGCCGTCCAAATCCATTCCCACCCGCGCCACCGTGATGCTGATCCTGCGCGACCGCCACGGCCGCGTGCTGCTGGAACGACGCGGCCCGCAGGGCGTGTGGTCCGGACTGTGGAGCCTGCCCGAAGCGAGCGACCCGGATGGCGCCTGGCGCATCGCGCAGCAGCACGCGCAGATCGACGACGCGCAGGCGCTCGCCCCGTTCACTCACGTGTTCAGCCATTACCGGCTCGATATCGAGCCGCTGCTGTTCGACCGCGCGACAGCGCAGCGCGGCATCGCCGATAATCCGCAGTTGCGCTGGTGCAGCGCCGGCGAGCTCGGCGCACTCGGCCTGCCCGCGCCGGTGCGCAGCCTCCTGCTGCAGATCAACGACAGCGCCTGAGCAGACCCGCAAGCTGTATCCGTCACCGTGGCAGCCTCACCAGGATTCGAACCATGAGCCGTACCATCCACTGCACCAAGCTCGGCATCGACGCCGAAGGCCTCGACTTCGCCCCCTGGCCCGGCCCACTCGGCCAGCGCATCTACGCCGAGATCTCCAAGCCTGCCTGGCAGCAGTGGCTGGCCCATCAGACCACGCTGATCAACGAATACCGACTCAACCCGCTCGACCCGAAGTCACGCAAATACCTCGGCGAACAGATGGAGAAATTCCTGTTCGGCGGCGACTTCGCCCAGGCCGCCGGCTTCACTCCGCCCGACCACGAGTCTTGACGAAACGCCGTGCATTCGGTCTAATGCGCGGCTCCACGCATCATCGACAACCCTCACGGTCGTCCCTGATCGCCAGGTTCCCGGCCGGGTAGCTCAGTTGGTAGAGCAGGGGATTGAAAATCCCCGTGTCGGCGGTTCGATTCCGTCCCCGGCCACCATAAAAACAAAGACTTAGCCCGCTCTCACCCAGCGGGCTTTTTCTTGTGTCCGGCCCGTGTCCGGCTGGAAGCTGGCGCGGCGAATACCGCCGGAGTAGCCTCGAACGCCGGGGAAACTCAGGGGAACACGGATGAAGATTTTTGCAGGCCTCGCGCTTATCGGTGCGCTCGCTGGGTGCAGCACGTACCAGGCGCATAGCAACCTCGCCACACCTTACGCAGCTACGAACGCAAGTCGGGTGCAGATTCTTTATTCCCCGCCGCAGCGGGCGTATGAGTCCATCGGCATTGTCTCAGCCAAGCGCTACAAGCCCGGCTGGACCGACCCGACAGTGAGCGATGCCATTCCGCAATTGCAGGCAGCGGGCGCGGAGATTGGCGCGGATGCCGTCATCGTCCGAAACGATCAGCGGATGAATGATCGACACGTAGTCGTCGAAGGCGAAGCGATCAAATTCACGTCGCAATAGCCCGGAACGTCTCGCCGAAATGAAAAACGCCACCGTTGCGGGTGGCGTCGAAGACGTCAAGGATTCGGCGATCAGATCATGCCGTACTTTTTGCACATCTGCTCGGCGATATTGGTGTCCCCATCGTCGATGCTCAGCACCATGGCGACAGGTTCCTTGAGGTGCTCAGTGAAAACAGCGCCAAAGAAGTACACGTACCCGACATATGCGCCATAGCTATTTTTGGCGTTCAGTAAGCCACAAAGCGTGCCTTTACTATCAAGTGACACGTCCACGTCTTTGAACTTCAGCGAATCGGCATCCTTGAGAGTGGACTGCAGCGAATCTTTGATGGCTGCAAGTTCTTTTGGTGTTGCCGCCCTCTTGGCGGTTTGAGCATGTGCGCCAGCGAGCACCATCACCGCGAGCGCAGCCGCAAAGATCCGTTTCATTGTGCCCCCCCCCCTGTTTCGCGCCGTTGCAGCGCCAATGCAGCATAGCGCCCCGGTTCGTCGGTTCCACCTGACATGTGTGGTGTCGGCTACTGCCAGACACCTAGTCGGCTCGGGCCAGACTCGCGGGACACGGCAGGATCGCGCAATGGGTCAGCTGGCGGTGCCGGCGATTTGCGCGCGGGCATGTAAGCCATTCCCTGCTGCCGTCTCGTCACTTTTGATACTGACGATTTCGTCAGTATTATCAATAACTTGCATAAGTCTTTAGACGCATGTAGCGTGCCGACCAATCACTGGTCGGGACGATCGCCATGCAAATGCTTGAACTGAAACTCGCCGCAGATCCAGCCGCCGCCGGCAGCTTTACAGGCCTCGCGAGCACCCCCGATCTGGACCGCAGCGCGGACGTTATCGAGCCGGGTGCATGGGCGCAGACGTTGGCCGCGTGGCAATCGCGAGGCGGCCGCATCCCGCTGCTGTATCTGCACCGGCAGGATGACCCGATCGGCGCGATTACCAGCGCCAGTGCCACCGGCCGCGGGCTGGAAGTCGCCGGACAAATTGCCATCGCCACGCCGACCGGCGCGATTGCGTATGAGCTGGCGAAGGTGGGCGGACTGTCGCTGTCGATTGGCTACGTGATTCCTGCAGGCGGGGCGACGATGGTCGGCAACGTGCGGCACATCCGCGCGATCGACCTTTACGAAATTTCCCTTGTACCCATCGCAGACAACCCCGCGGCCATCGTGTCGTCGGTGAAGTCGGCGAAGGAATGCAAAACCATCCGCGAGTTCGAGCACCTGGTGCGGGATGCACTGGGCCTATCCGCTCGCGGAGCGAAACACCTAGCGGCCGTGGGCTGGCCGGTGCTGCATCGAGATGATGCCGCACAGCGTCGAGACGATGCGCCGCCCAGCGTAACCGCTCAACAGGTGCGGCAAGCGCTGCGCCTCTCCTAATCGAATCGAGGCAAAAATCATGGATAACGAAATCATCGAAGCCGTGCGCGAGCACGCGGAAAAGATCGAGGCAAAGGCCGCGGCCGATCGTCTGGAAATCAAGGCACTGAAGGATGCGAACGCCGAACAGGCCGAACTGGTCAACGGCATGGCGCAGGAAATCGCCGAGATGAAGACGGGCGCGCGAATCGTCGGCGGTAATTTCAACGCTGCGCCGTCCCCGTCGGCGGAGTTCGTCAAGTCGTCACAGCTGCAGGCCATGCGCGACGGCGCGAACGGTACAGGCCGCGTCACGCTCAAAAGCGGCGGTCTCAAGCTGCTGACCAAGGCCATCTCGAATACTGGCGTGGGTCAGTCGGGCGACCAGTCCTACAGCGTCGCGCCGGATCGTGACAGCAGCAACTTGTGGGCAAACCCCCAGCGCCGTCTGTCGCTGATCGACGCCATGCCCACGTTGCCGGTGGGCACCGCGACGTTCCTTTACATGCAGCTGTCGGGATACGCGAACGCTGCAGCCGTGCAGGCAAAGGAAGGCGACGCCAAGGCACAAGGCAGCATGCCCACGGCCGAAGTCACCGCCAACATTGCGACTGTCGCCCACTTCGTGCGGTCCAGCCAGCAGGTGATCGACGACGCTCCGGCGCTGGCGTTCCAGCTCGATAACCTGCTGTCGTATGGCTGCATGTCGAAACTGGAAAACCTGTTGATTAACGGCACCGGTGGCGCTGGCCAGATCAAGGGTCTGCTGGCGTATGCAACGCCCTTCGCTGCTGCTGCTGACGCCGCGGCGGATCGTATCGGCGAGGCACTGGACGAGCTGGACAGTAACGGCTGGCACGCGTCGGTGATTGTCTTGTCGCCGGCCGACTGGGGTGCCATCCAGCGCGAGCGGTCGACCACCAACGGCCAGTATGTGCTGGGCAGTGCGCGCAACCCGGCGCCGCCGTCGTTGTGGTCGGTCCCCGTGGTGACGTGTCCGGCGCTGGCGGCAGGTACTGCCCTGGTGCTGGACGCTTCGCAGCTAGCGTTGCTGGATCGTCAGGAAGTCGTGGTCGCATCGAGCCGCGAGGATGGCAGCAACTTCACCACGAACATGGTGACCACGCTGGCCGAACTGCGCGCCGGCCTCGCTGTGTTCTCGCCGGGCGCGGTGCTGTCGGTGGATCTGACGCCGACCACGTAAGGGACAACGGCCGCGGTATGTGCGATCGGGGCGGCCAGCAATTGCATACCCGACGCATGTCGCCCAGCTGGCGGTGGTGACTCCAATACAACACCAGCATGCAGCGGTACGCGGTAGCCCTCGGGCGCATCAGCACGCCGAGCCCTGCAGACCAGCCCCCGGCCAGCGCAATCTGGTGCGGGGGCAACCCGCGAGTAATTACAGCTACCGGGAGGGCGGGTGCAAACCTCCCGCATCGGTCACTGTGGACCGCGTGGGCAACTGGGCTTTCGCATCCGCAAATCAGATTTTTCAGCGCAGGAGGTTCCATGCCAGCAAAACGCAAGCCCGCCGCGCTGCAGGAACTGAACGGCGCATGGCGCAAAGACCCCCAGCGCAGGCGCATCCAGCCCACCGCCACCGGGCCTATAGGTGCGCCGCCGAAGCAATCAGCACTCACATTCGAGCAAGCCTGGCGCTACCTGGTGAAGTGCGCCCCCGATGGCGTACTGGCCGACCGTGATCGCGTCTGGCTGGAAGTGGCTGCGCATCTGCTGCTGCAGTTCCGCGCCGACCCAGCCAACATGCATCCCGCGAAGCTGTCACGGCTCACGGCCTGCCTATCGGCGTTGGGTCTGTCCCCGGCTGACGCCTCGCGCGTCGTGGTCGCACCCGCCAAGCCCGAACACTCCGACTTCGATTGACGCTGTGCCGGTTCATCGCGCACCTTTTTGTGCGCTCCTTTATCCCCACACCCCTAGCGCGTGGAACTGGCGCAACTGGCGCAGCTCCTTTGCGCTCATTGGTCTATTGCGCCGATTGTAGGAACTGGCGCAATTGGCGCAATTGGCGCAGCTGCAATTACAAAGCGCTGCCTTAATTTCCGGGCGCTATTTTGGAAGTCCTCCGCAGTGATTTTCCCGGCGCGCTGCAGATCGGTGATTGCGGCCCAGAATGCTTCGCGCCCGCGCGGCCCCCGCAAGTGCGTCGGCAGATCAGGGAAGTTTTCCAGTAGCTTCTGTGTGGTCGCCGGTCCGGTGCGCCCGGTCGACACCGTCACACCGTCCGCAATCGCTGCCGCAATCGCCGCCATTACCGCGTCGGCATTGCTAGCGTGCTCGGCGCCGTCGCCGCTGTCATCAGGGACCAGCACGCCGCTATCGGTCCAGCGCAGGCGCACGGGCTCCGCTTTGGCCCCCAGGTTGGCCTTCTCCTGCACCAGTTGGACACCATCACGATCAGCCAGTAACGCTAGCCTTGACCGGGCGCTGTTGTGCCACCCGGTCGACCCGGAGTAACTGTTGCCGGCACTGCCATAGCGCGCTGCATTTTTGTCGATGTGTGCGAGGAGTAAAACACCCGCTTCGTTGCGATGCCCCAGCCCGGCCAGCGTCCGCACGAACACGCGCACGGCTCGGCGGTCCGACTCGTTGAAATCGACCGCATCACTGGCATTGTCAATCACAATCAGGCCGGCATCGCCGACAGCTGCGCGAAGCTCAATCAGTGTCGGTGTTTCCTCGATCTTCCGGCCGGAATAAGCGCCGGTCTCAGCCATCAGCGCCGAAAGGCTGCCGCTGCCATCAAGCAATCGTATGTTGCGTCCAACAGCAGCAGGGTCCAAACCGTATGCGGCGCAGATCCTGCGCAGACGAAGGCGCACGATATCGCCGCCATCCTCCAATGAAGCAAACAGAACAGGGCGGTGCTCCGTCTCGAAACCGGCCCACGGTGCGCCGACAGCTACATGAGCTGCGACGGTCAGCGCGAGATTTGTTTTTCCTGAACCGCCATGACTGCCCAGCAAAGTAAGGTGTGCGCAAGGGATCAATGTTTGCACGACGTAGCGCACGGGCTTCACCTGCGCGTGTGCCAAGTCGCTCAGATCGACGGGGCGCAACACACCCCCCCCCCGGCCTCAGCTGGCAGTGGCTGATGGCCGAATATCTCCGCGGGATCGACTACGGGCGACCAGTCACCCGCCGTCAGATGCTCTACTGCGCCCGCGACCGCCCGTGCAATTTCATCGGGCGCCATCTCGCGCGACCACCGCCCTGCATCGGCCATTGCTTTCAGTGTGGCGATCGCTTCCCCGCGTTGCAGCCCAGCCAGCACCAGCTTGCGCGACAAGCTCAGCAGATCTTCGTGGCGGCCGGTCTCGATCGGCTCACTGTCGGCACGCTCGACCGCGGGCGCTTGCTGGCGAGTGGTCGGCGGAAAGGCTTCCAGCAGCTGCTCCGCAGTGAACCGCGGGTGCGCGTTCCAATGCAGTACGCGGGACATGAAAGGCGAGCCCTTCACGTGGATGAATCCGGGCAGGCGCATCACGCGGGGCAAGTCGCACACACTGGCATCGCTACCGAAGCGGGCGGCGATGGCCTGTTGCAGCGGCTTGAACTGCGCCAGCGGCAGTCCATCACAGAGCCAGTAGGCATGGAAGCGGCCGGGGCTGGACTCGACAACCATATGCGCCTGCAGGTCGCAGGCCAGCACGGGTGCGAGGGGTGCGCCATCAAGGTCAGCGAACACGGCACGAACGCGGGTTATCTCGCGCGCCTTGTGTCCGCCCTGATTGACCACCACGAACACGCCGCGGCCTGCGGCGCTGTCGGCGACCAGTGCTTCCGCATGCTGCAGTAGCGAGCCGGTGTAGTTGCGACCTGTGCCGTTTCCCAAATCGGGAAAAGTGCGGAAGCAAAAGTCTGAAGTTGCCGGATCGGTCCATTGGAGGAACAAGGCCGCGGCGCTAACATCCACGTGCAGCCCGCGCCCATTGGTCTGCATCTCGCCGCCTCGGTCCTGCACGATCGGGGCGGCTTCATTTTCAGCGGGTCGTTTCATCGTTCTGTTCCTTCATTCGATCCAGCGCGCGATACGCCGCGGCAATACAGCGCACGGCAACACGCACGACAGCGGTAGCACCATCCACGTCTGGTGCGGGGCGCGCAGACATGGTGTATAGCGCGCGTGCGCACTGGTGCAGTGATTGCGGCGCCTCGTCGGGGACGATCAGCCGTCCCAGGTGCAGCGCGATCAGATCCAGCTCGCTGAGCACGGAAAGCGCCTGCGCATGCCTCGGCGTTTCTGGCCAGCCGTCGATGGCCGCGGCAAGGTTCCGCAGGCGTTCGGCGGCGGCACTCACGGTCGGACCCTCTTTGCGATCGCACCACGCGCTGCCGTCACCTTCTCCAAGCTGTCCAAAGGATCGACGGATCGCATCGGGTACAAACGCACAAAGGAGGCGACGGCGCGGCCGAACTCACACATGGATGCCGTCGGGTTTCGCACCCAGTCAAAGCGGCTTAGTGAAGGCTGCATGCGTTCGGCCTTCAGGTCGGCAAGCTCGGCGCGCACTTCGCCCAGTTCTGCCAGCAGCTCCGATTCATCCGCGCGGCCGGTAGCGTCGCGCTCTACGTCGTCGGCCAGTTCGGCCAGCACTTCCAGTGTGACCTGCCGGTTCTCAGCCATCGCGCGACTCCATGCCATGCTGCGCGCGATCAATTGCGCCGTGGACTGGCCGCCATAGCCGGGCGTCAGCCACAGCCGTAGCAAGTCCAAGGATTCACGATCGGCGGCCATGCGGGTCAGAGCCAAGATGCAATGGACAGCCATCCAGACGTCGGCGGCATCGGGTTGGTCTGACGCGTAGCAGTCAACGATGATCGACCAGCCTTGTGCCTCGGCTCGATGGTTCGTGTAGATGCCGCCGTCTTCCATTTCCGGCGAAATGGCGTCCAGAGCTTCCACGATCGCGGCATGATTTCTGGTCGCGCCGGTCATCGCTGCACCTCGACGCTGAAAGCGATCAGCGCGCGTCGCAGGGGCTGCAATGCTTCGGCATTAATGGCTGGCAGGGAATCAAGCCGTGCTAGCGCATCCGCCCAGTCAGTACCGCCGCGGCGCAAGGATCGGATGACTGGACGCATGAGCGCCACCACGGTCAACTGATAATCAGGCGGCACCTGCTGCGCCAGATGGGTCAGTGCCAGGTCGGCAGCATCGGCCAGGTCGTCGCGAGAGGAATTGAGGGCCAGCGCGATCATGCTTGCGGCTCCGGTTCCTGCCGCTGCGAATCCAGCCAGCCGGCGATGTCACCGGCACGGTATAGCACCCGGCCGCAGACTCGCAGGAACGGCGGGCCGCGGCGCAGCCGGCGCCAGCGTTCGAGAGTCACCGGCGAACGCTTCAGAACTGCCGCCGCTTCGCGGGGAGTGAGATTTTCTTGCGTGGTATTCATGAGTTACACCCTCGTTGGTTGGGTGTAACCCATCATCTACATGGCGAAAGCCATTGCACCGGATTCATTTCAGGAAAGAGTGCGCCGCCGCTTCCATGCCGCCTGCACCACTGCCGGGGACAGTTGCACGCAGCCCAGCGACCACGACCGCGCGACGCGCTCGAACACCTCGGTTTGTAGCAGCTCCGGGTGATTGGCCTGTTGCAACCGGACCTCGAAAACTAACGCGGCGTCGCGTCCTTCATCGTCAGCGTCAGCTGGCCGGTTACCTCGCTTTCCATCGCGACCGGCGCCGCACGCGCGATAGATGGCATTCGCCGGTCTTGCATCGCTCAGGTCACCGATCGCACCCGCTATCGCCTCAAGTCGTGGTGTGAGCCATGCCGCAAGGTCGACTGGAATCGTTTCCGTAATGCCGGCAGCTGCCTCCCTATACCGCTGTGCCGTATCAGGCCGGCTGAGTTTGCCGCCTAACTCGTTCTGCAGGCGAACAGCTTTTGCAACGGCATCCGCGGGCTTAGGGTAGTTGCGAACGTCACGCAACACAGCGCCGACCTCGGCTAAACGTGCGGACAACCATCCCTCGCCGATCCATGCCGCGGCGGTTAAATAGGCTCGGCCGACCCACTCCCTGTTACCGGGAGTGGCTTGAGACAATACCGCCGGGTTCATCGCTAGATGAGTCATGCCCGCTTCCTCCGCATCAGCACCACCTTCCCGGCGGGCTCCAGCAACTGGCGCAACGTCGCCAACGCCTCGCGCTTTTCGTCCATATACGAGTGTTTGTCGTAGTGCTTCCCCTGCACGCCGCCCAGTCCATGCGACTGCAGCTGCGCGCGAGTTTCACGGGATACGCCGGCAGCAGCCAGCCGCGTCTCGACGGTAATTCGCAGCTCGCCCGGTGTGAACGTCGCGGCCACTTCCCCGGCCTCGACCATATCGGCAGCGACCTGCCCCACGATCGTGCGCACAGTGTGATAACCCGCGCCGTGCTTGCCGGCGTCCAGCGTGAACAGGTACGCGCCCGCGTCGCCCGTCATCGCGTCCAGTGCTGTCACGGCATCGGGCAGCAGCGGCACGATGTGCTCGCGCATCTGCAGGCGCCTGCCCTTGCCGTCCAGTAGCGTCACGGTGCCAGCATCCCGGTCGAAGCGCCCCGCGGTGAGCCGGGCCAGCTGTTCGCATCGCTGCGCACCGGTCAGCAGGTGGAAGCGCAGCAGCGCGCCATGCGGGCCGGTCATGGCCTTGATGCGTTTCCAGTAGGCGACCAGCTCGGCCACCGACAGCGCGCGTTTTGCCATATCTGCAGGGGCGTCGTCGTCGTGCTTGGGCCGGGTGATCGTTCCAAGGTCGCGCCCGATGTTGGCGACGTGGGCAAACGATGCATATAGGTCAGCGGTCGCGGCGTTCCCGCGCGATGCGCTGGCGGCCGTGTAGGCGGCGCGGATATAACTGCGGGTCTTTTCCGCCTGCCGCCACTTCCCCGCCCGCGTCAGTTTGTTGAGCACGCGCACAAGGTCATCCAGCGTCACGCTATCGGCTGGCGCTTTCCACAGCGCGGCGAAGGGGTCGCGCACTGTGCGGTGAATCTCCCCCTCGACCTTATCGGCGCTCGGTTTCTTGGCGCGGCGTAGCTGGTCGACGTAGGCACCCAGCAACCCGCCCAACGTAGCCGCAGCCCGCGCGCGCCCCACGTCAGCTTTCGCGCGCGCTTGCTTGCTGGCCGCGAACGGATCCCCACCGCTGTCCACCTGCAGGCGCAATTTGCGGGCAGCGTCGCGCGCGGTGGTCACGGTATGCGGGCCGAAGTCGCCGATCTTCTGCCGGCGCTCGCGGCCGTCGGCGGTCACGTACACCAGCAGGAACGTCCGCGTACCGGCGGCGGTGGTTCGCACCGCGAAGCCGCGCACAAAGTCGCGGTCTCGCTCACCCTTCGGCACGTCGTAGTCAATGCGGTTTCCCTTCGCTGGCACGCCCAGGTTGCGCACCGTCTTGTCGTCGATCTTGAGCTTGGCCATTTTGTCCCCGTATCCGTTGTGTCCGGCATGTGTCCGGCGGATTGCGCATTATCTGCGATGGACGATGATGGCCTTTAATCCCCTGTGATTGCAAGCAATACCGCGCCACTACAGGGCTTTGATGGCCGGACACAGGGTAAACGACGGGATGCGATGGCAGGGCTGCAGAGGATTGAAAATCCCCGTGTCGGCGGTTCGATTCCGTCCCCGGCCACCATGTGCAGCAACGAAAAAGCCCACTTTTTCAAGTGGGCTTTTTCGTGGGCCGCACCCAATCCGCACGTATTTCATTCGGCGCAGCAAGAACAAGTACGGCTACGGGCCATCTTCGACAGATCTGGTTGTCCAGGGCGACCCCCAAAAACAATCCCGCAAGGAGATTGTTTTTACCGAAAGCCTCCAAGAGCCCTCAGTGGTAACGCCGGCGCAAACCCAGGAACAGTCCGGCAAACAACAGACCGAGGCCGAACATGCCCAGCATGCCAGGCTCCGGCACCGTCGTGCGGGTGCAGGGCCCGCTGCCCTCGGCACCGGTTCCATCCCCCGACACGATCCAGCCGCTGCAGTCACCGGCAATGCCCTGAACGTGTGCCACCGATGACCAGCTGCTGCCGTTCTCCACAAACGGATTACCCGTCAGCAGGCTCAAGAACGTCAGATCATAGGTTGCTGAATCGCCGCCCATGAACCGGCCACTGGGCGACCAGCCGAAGGCAAGGTTGAACGTACCCGGCACCGGGCCCGTATTGAAACCGCTCGCGTTGTATAACGCGCCGTTGCCCGCGCAAGTACCTGCGGTGCATATGATCCCAGAGGGAGAGAGCGCCTGATTGAGATAAAAGGCCCAGCCGACGGTGGATTTTTCATTGCTCAATCCCTGTTCAAAATCCGGCCCGGTCATAAGGGAAGACAGCACCAGCGTTCCCGTATTCGAACCCACGGAGGAAGTGAACTGAGCTCTGAGCCAGGGCGCACTGCCATCCGGCGTATTGCCGGCAAAAACGATGTTGAGATCGATGGTGGTCGAGATGGGGGTCGCGGCGACCTGCGAGGGCAGCACGGTCAGTGCGGCCAGAGCAATACCCGTCAGAATCAGGATTCTTTTCACGGTGTTTGACCTCCATTGAGACTTGTTCGCCATCCGTCGCCAGGCAGTCCGGGACCTTTCGAACTCACTGGTATTCATCGTTATCAGCAAGCACACTCCGCTAGCAGTTTCCAAGCACATTTCGAGCCAGACTTACAAGCTATTGATTTAATTATAATTAAAATTATTTCCAATCAACGAATAGCTCAATTTTGTAAAATCTTCCGACAGCTCTATCGCCGAGCGATGCAGTCCCCGGGCGGCTAAACAGGAGGCACAGCAGGGGCACACCACCAGGGTTCGAGCCTGACCAAGACGTGGGTTGTTTTCACGTTGCCCCAGGGCTGACGGGCGGACCGTTCCAAGGGTTGATCCGCGCCGTCGCCAAAGATCGCGTCCGGTTGGACGGGCCAGGGGCGCGCGGCCGCTGCACGGCAGCAAGGTGTCGATATCACGAGGGGTCGTCGGCAGGCAGGGCGCACCCCGACGATCGCAGGCCCGACCTGCTGCGCACGCGCCGTGTGCCAACGGCGAGGATGCACTTCATGGGTCGAATCCGCCGCGTACTCTGCGGTTGGTTGAGCTCTTCGAGCAAGCCCATTCCAACCCGGTACGCTGCCCTCCTCAACTCACCCCGTAACCAGAGATCAGGCGATAGCTCGCCGGCACGCCGGAAGGACGTTTGACCTGATAGAGCCTGTCGGAAAAGCC
This sequence comes from Rhodanobacter sp. LX-99, assembly GCF_018599185.1. Lineage (NCBI taxonomy): Bacteria > Pseudomonadati > Pseudomonadota > Gammaproteobacteria > Lysobacterales > Rhodanobacteraceae > Rhodanobacter > Rhodanobacter sp. LX-99. The sequence goes on from NZ_JAHFVL010000003.1 coordinate 112,929, forward strand.
TAGGCTGAGCAGGCGAGGCCGCGACCGGCCACGCCGGTGCCGGCTATCCGGCACGGATCGACACCATAGCGGGCTTTCAACAGGCCCGCGATCAGGGAGCCGCGCAGTTGCTCGGGCTCAAACGCGAAGCGATGCGAGAACTTACTGCTGGGTAGCGGGTTGTCGCGCGCATCGGCGAGCCCTCGTGGCAACTCGTCTTTCGCCAGTCCATCGAGCAGGCGAAGGCGCAAGGGTACCACCGGATTGTTTCGCACCATGGGGTAGCTTGTCGGCGGCGCGAATTGTTCGAAGCCGTAACAACGTATGTAGAACTGGGCATGCCGCGGATGCACACCGATGACGATATCGGTCAAACCGGTGTGCAATCCATAGTGTATGGCCCAGCGCATCATGCCGAACAGGGCCCTGATGCCACGTGACGCGCACTGGCGACGATCCGCCAGCATCCCCACCTCAAGCAGGCGGCGCCCCTTTCGTCGCAGTTCGTCCAGATAGCCCGCATATACGCTATCCAGCGCAAGCCCCATGGGATTGTCGCGGAACAGCGTCATCGTATAGCCGACTTCCGGTCCCTCCGGCCCCCATATCACGCATGCATGCTGCCCCACGGCTGAGGGAACGGCATGCATGCCAAACGGGTTTTCGTCAATCAGCCCCATTTGTGAGTAGCGCTCATACACCAGCCGCCAAGCCGATTCCACCTGTTCGAGGCTGGTCGCGCAGAAACAAGGCGGTTCGCTGTCACGTACCGCCGAACGATTGAGACGCGCCGTAATGTCGACAACTGTCTCAGGCACTTCTACCGATTTGATTAAATTCATGCTTCAACCGCCGATCAGGGACAAATTGCTTCAAGGCATGCTGTCCTCCTGACCACATGGGGTTGGTCCCGTCTTTGCCACGTCAGCCAAAACGGGGTTTGTCGGTGCTGCAATGCGATGTTTCGTCACCACGCGACGCGCAACACAACAACTAACACGCGCGTTCCGGCGCGAGTCTACAACGCTGCACGCGGTGATTGTGTGAGCGGCGTCGCCATACGCATGAAGCGTTCAGAAACCACGTGATCGTGCCCCGTCCCGGGTCGCACGCCGGCAAGCGGACATGAGTCCGCTTGCCGGCACCCATCATGGTCATCGTGGACAGCAGACAACCGCCACCAGCAGGCCTCGCACCCTGACTTCCGGTTCTTGAAAAGACGTGTTTCGGTGCAGGCCTTCATCCCCGCGTATAGTGCTTGCGTGGGCGAGTCGATTCCGGGCACACAGGTAAGCGTAACCGGCTGGAATCAGCTCCAATCCAGAGGCGGATGCGGACCGTGGACTGGGATACGAAAGCAGGCATTCTGTGCGCAGGCATCGCCGCACCCTCGGCGGATAATTCGCAGCCGTGGCGGTTTGCCTGGAGCGGCGACGACCTGGACCTTCGAATCGATGCGGACCGTAGCGGCCGCGTATCCGATACCCGGTATGTCCTCAGCGACCTGGCCGCCGGCGCGTGCCTGGAAAACATGATCATCCACGCCCGGTCGCTCGGTTACGTAGCGGACCTGCAACCCTTCCCGCGGCACGACGACGAGCTGTGGGTCGCCCGCATCCATTGGCGCCACGATCCCGAGCTCGCTCCCCCCGAGCCGCTGGCTGCCGCCATCGAGCAGCGTCACACCGATCGCCGCTTCCCCTGGGGGGGCTCGATCAGCACCGATGCGCAGGCACGCCTGAATGCCCAGGCCCGGTTGATTCCCGGGCAGCGGCTTCATTGGCCACGGACACCGCGTGAGAGAAAAGCCGCACTAAGCGTCATCAGGCAGGCCGAGACGCTGCGTTTCAGGAGCCCGACGCTGCACGCGGAACTGTTTTCGAGTATCCGCTTTGCCGCTGGCTGGCACGCCGCCTGCGAGGAAGGCCTGGCCCCGGTGACGCTCGCCGTGGAGCCACCGTTGCGCCCGGTCTTTCAGGCGCTGCGCCGTCCTGAGTTGATGACCATGCTCAATCGGCTTGGCGCGGCGTCGGTGCTGGGGTGGCGCTCGGCCTGGCTGCCCATTCGGCTGTCGCCGGGACTCTGTCTGCTCGTCATTCCGTCCACGGCACGATCCGATGTACTCGCCGGTGGCCGCGCTTTGCAGCGCGTGTGGCTTCAGGCCACCCTCGACGGGCTGTCGGTCCAGCCGTATGCGGCGGCGGGAGTTCTCAGCCTGGGGTTCGTACCTGTCGAGCCGGCCTTTCAGCAGCCGCTCTCGCGTCTGGGCTCGGCCCTGCATGATCTGTGCGCGCCGGGGTATGGGCTCGTATTTTTGCGGCTTGGCTATGCGCGGTCCGCATCGCGCAGCCGCAGTGGGCGACGAGCGCCCGCAAGTTTCGGCGCTTCCCCATAGGGGTCACGCGCGACATACGCATGCGCACGATGGCCTTCAGGCACTGCGCAACCTTGTTCTTGACCCATTCGCTGCGGCCTGCCACGGGCACCGGCGATGGGACGTCGAAACAGAAACACGTCGGCCGCGGCTACCGTTGCCCGCGGTTTCACGCCGCGAGACAGCGGACACGTGATTTCCACCCTGTGTCGGAATCCTTTACGAACGCGGATTGCGGTCGATTTCGCTGGATAAACTACATACAAAACAAATTGTTACATGCATCCTAGGCCGTGCGGACACTTGGCGGAATAACCGGGAAGCTGGCTCGGCTGTAGGCGGCCAAGGGGCGGATCGCCACTTAAACGTGTTTTCATTCAACAAGTTAAAGCCATGCTGGTGAGGCGGATGCCGGCGACGCGATAGCGGAGGCATCTGGTTGAAGCACAGGCCTTGCGCACGGCCGGCGCGGCTTAGCGCCGGAATGTCTTACAAATATCGAGTAAATCCGGCAGCTTTGAATAAAAAACTCAATGCGAAACAGCATGTTATATCTGTGGCATGCCTGTTGCTTCCTAGAAACCCGCAGGGCTAATGTCAATCGGGCGCCACTGTCGTTGCGATTGTCTGGGTTGGTTCTCGATGGAGGAAAAAATCATGTTGAAGAAGAAAAGCATCGGAGTCGCACTCGCATGCGCGCTGGCGCTGGGTGCGTGGAGCGGGACGACGCTGGCGACACCCATCAACGTGAACGGCGTCCACTGGGATACCAGCAGTCCGTTCGACCTGACCATTCAGTCGCTCAACCTTCGCGAAACCTCGGTTGCGGCCGTCGGCGACATACTTACGGGTTACGGCCAGATCGGTTCGATCAACGGCAGCAACAGCTTTTGCACGGGTTGCGATCTCACGTTCACCTTCACCTACACGGTGCACAGCATCATCGGCAACCAGGTCGCGTTCGACATGGGAAGTTTCCAGTTCTACACGCAAGCTGCCGGGAGCTTCGACTTCGGCAACCCTACCTCGGTCGGCGGTACGCCGTGGCTCACCTTGACGGGCCATACCGCTCCGCGTGCGGGCTTTGCGGATCCCTTCGGGCAACTTTACGCCACAGTCAACGGGACCATCAGCAATCCCACGCTTGGCTCAGCCGGATTCGGCTTGGTGGATGCCACGGGAGGCCCGGCGAACTTCTTTGTCAACACCAACACCATTTTTGACGGCATTGGCGGATTCGCGGATTTTTCGCTCGCTTCGTCGTTCCAAACCTTCCCGGCTAGCACCTGTACGTCAATTTCTCCCGACCCAACCAATATCTGCCACTATCCGATCGAGGGTAACGGTAATTTGATCGGCAGGTCGACAGTACCCGAGCCGAGTGAGATGGGCCTGCTGGGCCTTGGCTTGGCCTTCCTGGGCTTGCTTGTCGGGCGGCGCCGCAAAGAGACCGAGGGGCGCGCATAGAGCACGCACCTCATGCATGCGGTTTGACGATTGATGGCGCCGCTTCTCGCGAAGCGGTGCCATTGTCCGTACGCTTGCGTTGAACCGGTTGGCTGGCCGCATGGCGGTCTGTCCTTCAAGCGGCGATTGCCAGGGAACCGCAAACCAACGCCATGGCGTGGTCCGGGACCAACTGACTGACACCACTTCCCGGCTCGGCCATCTCCTCCAACCAACGCCGCGCCCCAGCGCCCGGGAATGCTTCCAAGCAAACCGGTGTTACCGCAACGGCTTGGTAACGGCTTTACGCAATCACGCCGAGGGCAGATGTCTCATGATGTCTGATGCACCGGACACGACTGAGCCGTTCGACTACGCAACGGCATTCAGCCGGACGATCGGCTGGATAACCGCGACCGAGCAGGCGAGGCTTCGTTCCAGGCGCGTGGCGATCGCCGGACTCGGCGGTGTCGGCGGCAGCCATCTGTTGACCCTGACCCGACTCGGTATCCAGTCGTTCAATCTGGCGGATCTCGATCGTTTCGGCACGGAAAATCTGAACCGGCAGGCCGGGGCGTTCCAGTCGACCATCGGCCAGCCCAAAGTCGACGTCGTGTCCCGCATGGCGCGGGATATCAACCCGGATCTGGACATCAACAAGTTCCCCGGCGGCGTCACCGTCGACAACATGGAGCAGTTCCTGTCCGGGGTGGATCTGTACGTCGACGGGCTGGACTTTTTCGTGCTCGATATCCGTGCCAAGCTGTTTGCCCTGTGCGCCGAGCACGGCATTCCGGCGGTTACCGCGGCGCCGTTGGGCATGGGTGCTGCGGTGCTGGCGTTCCTGCCGGGTCAGATGACATTCGAAGAGTATTTCCGGTTGGAAGGGAAAACGACCGACGAGCAGTTGCTGCGCTTCATGGTGGGTTTGGCGCCTGCGGTGCTGCATCAAGGCTATCTGGTCGACCCGTCCGCGGTGGACCTGGTCAACCACCGGGGACCATCGACGCCCATGGCATGTGAAATCTGCGCCGGGATAGCCGGCACCCAGGCGTTGAAGATCCTGCTTGGCAGGGGCAAGGTGCTCGCGGCACCCCGCGGCCTGCACTTCGATGCCTACCGCAACAAGCTTGCACGTACGTGGCGACCGGGGGGCAACAACAACCCGCTGCAGCGGCTGCTTCTGGCCGTGGCGCGTCGCCGTTTCATGCGCCACTAGCTGCATGCACAGACAAGTGGGCGAAGAAGAGAATCTGGCTTACCGGCCGCCGGACCTGGAGTTGCAGCGGTAGCTCCTCATGCCCGACTCGTGTGCTTCGCCGCACCCGTACCGTGAAGCCGGCAGAGTCCCGTAATGACAGCGCAAGACTCTCGCGGGACCAGCCGGAATGCAGGCAGCGTCTTGCTACACTCAGCCGACCTTGGAAACCGAGGGGGTGTCTCGTCATGCAGCGGCTCAGGATTGATTTGATCGCGGCCGCGCGACCCAACTTCATGAAGGTCGCGCCGCTGTTCCATGCGTTGCACGAGCAGCCGTGGTGCCGCTTGCGGCTGGTGCACACCGGCCAGCATTACGACCAGAACATGTCGGAAGCCTTTTTTCGTGACCTGAAGTTGCCGCCGCCGGATCTGCACCTGGGCGTGGGCAGCGGCAGCCACGCGAAGCAAACCGCCAACGTGATGCTTGCCTACGAAGAGGCCTGCACTGGGGACCGACCGGACCTGGTCGTGGTGGTCGGGGATGTCAATTCAACGGTGGCCTGCGCTCTGGTCGGCGCGAAACTGCACATCCCGGTCGCGCACCTGGAGGCCGGGTTGCGCAGCGGCGACCGCCGGATGCCCGAGGAAATCAACCGACTGGTGACCGACACGCTGGCGGACATCCTGTGGACGCCGTCGCCGGACGCGGACGAGCACCTCGCCGCCGAAGGCGTGCCGCCGGAAAAGATCACCCGCGTCGGCAACATCATGATCGATTCCTACGAACTCATGCGCGAGCACATCGATGCCGCTGGCGAGCGGCGCCGACTCGGGCTGGAGAATCGCGCGTACGCGGTGGTGACCCTGCATCGCCCATCCAACGTGGACGCACCCGGTCCGCTCACGGCGCTGGTCACTCAACTGATCCGCATGGCGGCCAGATTGCCGCTGGTGTTTCCGGTGCACCCGCGCACCCGCAAGAACCTGGAAGCCTTCGGCCTATGGTCGAAACTGGCAGACGCGCCCAACCTGCAAGTGATCGAACCGCTCGGTTACGTGGACTTCATGAACCTGGCGTGCGGTGCGCACCTGACCATCACGGATTCGGGCGGTATCCAGGAGGAAACCACCTATCTCGGCATACCCTGCCTGACATTGCGCACCACGACCGAGCGGCCGATCACGATCACGGAAGGCACCAACCGCTTGGTGACTGCCGCCGAGCTGGTGCCCGCGATGGACGAGATTCTCGCCGGTCGCTGGCCGCATGGTCGCAAGCCCCAACTTTGGGACGGACATGCCGCGGCACGCGTTGCGGCCGACATTCGCCGGCGCCTGCTGAGCGTACCGCCACGCGTTGCCGAAGCAACGACGGTTCCCGCCACCGTCAACCAGCGTACGCTGGGCAATGCCTGAACCCGGGAGCGGGCATATGCCCGGTTGAGCGCAGACAACCGCGTTGCACGTCAGGAATCGTCCAGATATGCACGTCATCATCATCGCCAGTTACTTGACCGCCGCCGCCGCGTTCCTCGCCGGCACGGCGCTGCTTGGCGTCAGTTGGCGCGGTCAGCGCACTGGTGCCCTGCTGATCCTGGCCACGCTGGTCTCGGTCCTGTGGGGCGTGTTTCTGGCTTACGCCGAATGGCAGCATACGGTGGCGGTCAACTGGGTGCTGCTGGCCGAGGTTCTGCGCTACGGCGCCTGGATCGTTTTCGTGGGCGCCCTGTTCAGCGCCTGGCCGATGTCCGGCCTGCTCCGCGGCTTGCACGTCGTTGCGCATGCGCTCTGGGTCGTGCTCGCCCTCTACTGCCTGGGGCCGGCGACGGGTTTCCCGCGCGCGACCGGGCTGCCGTTCAGCGTCAACGTACCGCTGATCGGCATGCTGCTGCTCGCCCTCACTGGCGTGGTGTTTCTCGAACAGATCTACCGCAACGTGCAACTGGAACAACGCTGGGCGCTCAAATTCCTGGTGATCGCGCTCGGCCTGCTGTTCGCCTACGACATCTTTCTGTATTCCTACGCGATGCTCTACCGGCAGTTCAACGCCAGCGCGTGGGCGGCGCGCGGCTTCATCGATGCCTTGCTGGTACCGCTGTTGCTGGTGGCGGCGGCGCGCAACCCGCAGTGGTCGCTGGATGTGGGGGTATCGCGGCGCGCGGTGTTCTATTCCACGAGCCTGCTGGTGGTCGCGCTTTACATCATCGCCACGGCGATCGGCGGTTATTACGTGCGCCTGTATGGCGGCGACTGGGGCCGGGTGGCGGAAATCACGCTCGTCTGCTTCGCGCTGCTGCTGGTGCTGTTGATCGCATTCTCCGGCCAGGCGCGATCGCGCCTGCGGGTATTTCTGCACAAGAACTTCTTCAGCTTCCGCCACGACTATCGCGAAGAATGGCTGCGGCTGACCGCTACGCTGTCTGCCAGCGACACGGAGTTGTCGCAGCGCGCGGTACGCGCGATCGCGCAGATCATGGACAGCCCGGCCGGCGCGCTGTTCATGCGCGGCGACGCCGATGAATTCGTACCGGAAGCGCGCTGGAACATGCCGACGCCAGCCGGCCTGAAGCTTCCGGCCGGCATGCCGGCGTTCGGGCTCATGCGCACGCGCCGGTGGATTTATGACTTGAGCGAACCGCCGCCGCTGGGTGACGAACAACTGCGGGCGCCGCCCGAATTGACTGACCTGCCGCGCGCATGGCTGCTGGTGCCACTGGTGCTGGAAGACCGGCTCGTCGGTTTCGTGGTACTGGCGCAAGCGCGCGCGCGCCGCGCGTTCGATTGGGAGGACATTGATTTGCTCCGGGCAGCCGGCAGTCAGGTGGCCGGCATCATGGCGCAGGCGGCCGATGCCCGGCGCCTGGCCGAGGCGCGCCAGTTTGAGGGCTTCAACCGGCTCACCGCGTTCCTGATGCACGACCTCAAGAACCTCGCAGCCCAGCAATCGTTGCTGCTGCAGAACGCCGAACGCCACAAGCACAATCCGGCGTTCGTGGACGACATGCTCGCGACCGTGGCAAATTCAGTGCAGCGCATCTCGCGCCTGCTCGAGCAGTTGCGCGGCGATGCGGCACCGGCCAAACACGGTCGCGTGCCACTGGCGGCGGTGCTCGACAAGGCGCTCGACGAGTGCCGCGCGCAGTCGCCGCGACCGGAGTACCTGCCGGTCACTGACGACCTGTGGGTGCAGACAGATACCGAACAGCTGGCCACGGTGCTCGGTCACGTAATCCGCAACGCCCAGGATGCAGCGCAGGCCCACGGTCATGTCATGCTGAGAGTCAAGCGCGAATCCGGACACGCCACCATTGAAATCGAGGATGACGGAGTAGGCATGGACGAGGAATTCATCCGCAATCGGCTGTTCAAGCCATTTTTCACCACCAAGGCAAGCAAGGGCATGGGCATCGGCGCCTATCAGGCTCGCGCGTACGTGCATTCGCTGGGCGGAACGATGCGTGTGAACAGCACCCCGGGCCAAGGCAGCGTGTTCACGATTCAATTGCCGCTGGCCGAGCCCGCCGGAGCCGCCATAGTGGCGGACAAGCCGCAGACCGCGCCATGAACCAGAAGCAGCGCTGCCTGTTGATCGTCGAGGACGATGCCGGCCTGCAGCGCCAGCTGCGCTGGAGCTTCGAGGATTACGACGTGGTCATGGCCGGTGATCGGCCGACCGCGCTCGCCCTGCTGCGCCGCCATGAGCCGGCGGTGGTGCTGCAGGATCTGGGCTTGCCCCCGGACGCCACCGGCACCTCCGAGGGCTTCGCCACGATCGCGGAAATCCTGCGGGACGCACCGCACACCAAGATCGTCGTGGTCACCGGCAACGGCGACCGTGACAACGCGGTCAAGTCCATCGGCTGCGGCGCCTACGATTTCTGCTCCAAGCCACTGGAGTTGGAAGTCCTGCGCCTGATCGTGGATCGCGCATTCCGCGTGCATGAACTGGAGGCCGAGAACCGCAAGCTCAGAAGCCAGCCGACCACGGTGCTCGAAGGCATCATCGGCAGCAGTGAAGCCATGCTCGATGCCTACCGGCTGATAGAGAAGGTCAGTCCTTCCAACGCCACCGTCCTGCTGCTCGGCGAAACCGGCACCGGCAAGGAGGTGTTCGCGCGTGCGGTGCACCGCCTGAGTACGCGGTGCGACGGGCCATTCGTGGCAATCAACTGCGCGGCCATTCCTGAAACCCTGCTGGAAGCCGAGCTGTTTGGCCACGAGAAAGGCGCCTACACCGGCGCGCACAAGCAGACCAAGGGCAAGATCGAACTGGCGGTCAACGGCACCCTGCTGCTCGACGAGATTGGCGACATGCCGTTTGCGCTACAGGCCAAGCTGCTGCGGTTTTTGGAGGAGCGGGTGGTCGAGCGCATCGGTGGACGGGAACTGATTCCGGTGGATGTGCGCATCATCTGCGCGACGCATCAGGACCTGCCGGCGCTGATCAGTGCAGGGCGCTTCCGCGAGGATTTGTTTTACCGCATCAGCGAAGTGACCATCCGGCTTCCGCCGCTGCGTGAACGTGCCGGTGACATAGCGCCCCTGGCACGGCATTTTCTCGAGCAGGCGGCCAGCCGCCATGGCCGCGCAGTCCATGGTTTTACCGCCAAGGCGCTCAAGGCCATCGAGGCGTGCCCGTGGCGCGGCAACGTGCGCGAGTTGGAAAACGCGGTCAACAGCGCAGTCATCATGGCGGACGGGAAGCAGATCGAGCTGGAGGAGTTGCACCTTGGTGCGGCCAGCAATGATATTCTGGACTTGCGCAAAGTACGAAACGACGCTGAAAAACGCGCGATCCAGCGGGCTCTGACCCAGGCCGGCGGCAACCTCTCGCATGTCGCCGGCTTGCTCGGGATCAGCCGCCCGACGCTCTATGATCTTCTGGACAAGCATGGCTTGAAAAAGCCTACCGATGCAGATTGACCCCGCGCATGGCGCGTGGCGAACTGAGGGTAAAGACATGCGCTTGATCGAGCTGAACACGCGGATCGTTCGTTACGGCTTGGCGTTGCTGTGCGCCACCTCGTTGCTGAGCAGTTGCGGCCTCACCAGTGGCCATGGCAGCGTCGACGCCGGCATCAAGTACCAGGCCAACGGAGAGTATCGCGCGGCCTACATCGAGGCCAAGAAGGTCCTGCAACGCGACAGCAAGAACGGCGAGGCCTGGCTGCTGCTCGGGCAAGCCTCGTTGATGCTCGGCAATCCAAAGGACGCCCTGAGCGAACTGCAAAACGCCGAGGCGAACGGGGTGCCGGCAGAACGTTGGGCGGTGCCCATGGGACGCGCGCTGCTGGCGACGCAGCAATACGACAAGCTGCTTGCAACCCTGACTCCCGACAAGCCCTACGAGCCCAAGGTCAAGGCGCGCGTAGCTGTGCTGCGGGGCGACGCCTATCGCGGGCTCAAGCAATTCGACCTGGCCCGGCAAGCGTACACGGCCGTGTTGCCAGCGGACCCGAAGAACCCGGGCGCGCTGGTGGGACTGGCCCAGCTGGCAGCCATCGCCAACGATCCGGGCTCCGCCGGCAAGTACGTGCGACAGGCATTGGCCGCAGCGCCGGACAATCCGCAGGCCTGGGTCGCGAAGGGCGACCTGGCGTTCGACAGCGCCGATTTCGCCGGCGCCGAAGCGGATTACCAGAAAGCGACAGGCTTCAAGAACCCTGACTGGTTGCCGCAAGAGCGCTTCTACGCATTGACCCGGCTGGCCAACGCACAGGCGCAGCAAAACCAGTTCGACAAGGCGCTGGCCACCATCCAGACGCTGGAAAAAATGTCGCCGAAGCAACCGTATCTGCACTATCTGCACGCCGTGGTGCTGTACAGGCAGGGACATCTGGACGCGGCGATTTCCGAGCTTCAGCAGGTACTCCAGGTGTCGCCGGATAACGCCCAGGCGCAACTGCTCATGGGCGCAGTCAACTACGCGCAAGGCAACTACGGCCAAGCGGAAATGTACCTCAGCAACGCCATGGGCATGGATCAGAAAAATGTCGATGTCCGCAAGTTGCTCGCGCTCACCCTCTATCGCGAAGGACGCTCGCGCCAGGCATTGGATACACTCCGGCCGGCCTTGCCGGGCACGCCGTCCGACACCGAGCTGCTGGCGCTGTTGGAGAGAGCCGCCACAGCGGGCGCCGGTTCACCAGGGGCGGTAGCCGCCTCAACCAGTGCAAGCAATCCGTCCGATACCCAGTTCGCACGCGCCGGCAACGCTCTCGCCAGCGGAAATGAAACGGAAGCGATCCGCCTGCTGCAGGAGATTCCCGCGGGCAATGCCTCTACCGAGGCGCGCCGCAACAGCCTTCTGGTCATGACCTACGTGCGCGAGCAGCGCCCGGCCGAGGCAGTCAAGGTGGCGGCCGCATACGCGTCCAGCAATCCGCGCGACAGCGCCGCGCACCTGCTGTACGGGACCGCGCTGGTCGCCGCCGGTCAGCGCCCCGAGGCACGCGCCCAGTACTCCGAGGCCTTGAAACTGGACCCGGAAAATCTTGCCGCGCTCCTGAGCCTGGGCAGCCTGGATTCACTGGAAGGCCATCACGAAGCTGCTGCCGGCAGCTACGCAACGGTGTTGAAAAAAGACCCGCACAACGCGGCGGCGATGACCGCGCTCGGTCAGCTCGCCGCGCTGCAGGGCGACAAGGCGGAAGCCGCCAAGCGATTCAAGCAGGCCATCGACGCGGCGCCGAAATCCACCACCGCGTATATCGCACTGGTGGTGCTGTACAGCGAAAGCGGCAAATTCGACGAAGCCGTGAGCACGGCTAAACAGCTGATGGCCGCCAGCCCCGACAACCCGGCGGCGCTCAATGCCCTCGGGGCGGCGGAACTCAATGCCGGCCGTCATGGCGAAGCGTTGAAACCGCTGCAGCAGGCCGTGAACTTCGCACCGCAGGTGCCCTTGTACCGCACCAATCTGGCGCGCGCGCAGATCCTCGGCAAAGATACGAAGGCTGCCGAAGGCAATCTCGACGCGGCGATCAAGGCCGATCCGGGTCAAGTGACGGCCGTGGTGATGCGGGCATTCCTGAAGTTGCAGGACCACGATCTGGCAGGCGCCACTGCCCTCGCGCAAATGCTGCAGAAACAACCCGCCACCAAGGCAGCGGGCTTCTCGCTGGAGGGCGACCTGTACATGGCGAACAAGTCTTATCGCGAAGCCGCCCAGGCCTACCAGCAGGGACTGAAGCTCCAGTACGACCGGCCGCTGGTGGTCAAGAGCTTCCTGGCGCTGAGCCAAAGCGGGGCCAACGCGCCGGAAGGCGTACTGCGCGACTGGTTGGCCAAGCATCCTGACGATGCCGCCACCCGCCTGCTGCTGGCCGACCACTACCTGAACCACACGCAGAACGCGCTGGCTGCCGGCCAGTACGAGCAGGTGTTGAAGACGTATCCGTCCAACATCGACGCACTCAACAACCTCGCCTGGATTTACACGGAACAAAACAATCCCAAGGCGCTGGCACTGGCGGAGCGGGCGTACAAACTGGCGTCTGAATCGCCGGGCATTGCGGACACCTACGCCTGGGCGCTGGTCGCGCACAACCAGCCCAGAACCGCACTGCCGATCCTGCTGCAAGCAGCCAAGGCGGCACCCAAGGCACCGGCGATCCAATATCACCTGGCCGTGGCCCAGGCGCGCACCGGCGACCAGGCCGGCGCGCGAAGCACGCTCGCGGTGCTGCAAAAATCAGGCGCCGATTTTCAGGACAGGCCCGCCGCGGAAAAACTGTATCGCGAGTTGACCGGCGTAGCCGCCAAGTAGGCGGAAGACATCGGCGGTTTCGCGCTCTTACCGACTTCCGACATAAAAACACAGAAGAATCAGCCCAACCCCGATGGCCCAACCGGTGGCCAGCGCAACCAAAAGCCGACCGGTCCGGGTGCTTTTCAGACGCCAACACAGATCGCTCAGCAACCACCACAGGCCGGTGAAAACGGCGAGCGCAAAAACGCCCCAACCCAGATGTCCGGATGACCACAAGAAGTCACTCATGGGGAGGTCACGCCTTCTGCAACGGCAGTTTCTCCGGCCCAGACGCGATCGCCCGTGCGCACCAGCAGGTTCACGGTGGCCGGCAACTCGAGCACCACGGTGCTCCCCAGCAAGATCCGGCCGATCCTCTGGCCGCGCTCGATCCCCTCTCCCTCCCGGACCCAAGTCTCGATCCGCCGCGCCGCCAGGCTGGTAATCAAGCGCACCGCGACTTGTCCGGCATCGGTCGCAATCACCAGGCGCTTTTGCACCGGACAGGATTTTTCCCGCAGGAAAGCAAACTCCCTTCCCTCTCCGTCCATGAAGCGGTCGCCGTGCGATTCCACGTTGAGCACCCTTCCGGACACCGGGCTGCGCTGCACATGCATGTCCCAGAAACTGAGCGCGATCACCAGATAGCGCACTCCCCCGTGTATCTCGGCACTGGTCACCAGCCCGTCTGCCGGGGCCAGCATGCTGTTGCCGGGAGGCGCGATACGCTCCGGATCGCTGTAAAAATGGCGCAGAAACGCACGCTGAAATCCCCCCTGCCGCAGCCACGTGCGGATTTGCGTTTCCGGCCAGCGTCTGCGCGGTGGAAGCCAGCGCCGTATCAGCGGCGATGGATACGGGAAATAAAGCGCCCAGAGCACGATGGCCACGGCCACCAGGCACAAGATCACGATTTGCAGAACAAGTATCGTCATTTCATTGTGGATTGGACATCACGTCTGACTTCATTGCTGGCGACAAGCCGTGTAACACAACAAATACTCAAGATCGATCCCCGTTCAGATGTGGATCGAATCCGTAAACTACATGTAAATCCGGTGGAAGGAAGCCATCGCTTCGCTTCGGCAAAGTGACATTGCGGGACCATCACGATCCGGTGAGACGGAGCGACAGCTGGGTGTGAGATTGGCGCAGGTTTCCAAACTCCCGGCCCACCTCGTTCTGGCGCAAAAGCCGGACAAAAAACTCAGATGCAACGGCACGTTGCGTGAACTGGTTCACGCTCCTGGGTTTCTTCACTCCATTTTCACTGATGATTCAGAAGCGGCCCGCTAACTGGTCAACGGTAAAACCGCATTTCCACTTTGACGCGTTTCGCGAACGGGAAGCGGCTCTGGCGGGTAGGTTGCGTGGCCCTCAAGGCGTAGCGCGAATTATGCGCCAGGCGTGGCAGGCCATGGAGAAGCTGTGAAATCCAAAAAAACCGCCATGCAGGCATACATGGCTGGTCCAACCACCAGCGGCGTCCGGGCTCGATCGGCAACATCGCGAAAGCAACTACATCGTCAGCAAAAGGCTGCATCTGTCGAGGCAGCCTGACTCAGGCGACCAGCCCGGGACATTCTGGCGCGGCATCACAAGACGGCAGGATCACGAACTAATGCGTATGAGCGAGCAAGCCGGACGGTTCGACCAAGGAAACTGGCTTGGTCAAGCCGCTGCAAAGATGTTGTGTGGGTGCGCAGGCTGCGTGTTGATGCTCGGTGCGGCAACGGCGCGAGCGGGAACAGTGGTGACGGACAACGTGATCAGCACGGTCGCGCAAGCGCAGACCAATGTTCCCGTCACCTTCGGCCAGATCTTCAAGGCTGGCGACATACCCCAGGGCGAGACGGTTACCGCCACCCTCAATGGCCAGCCGGTCGCCTTGCAGGTGGATAGCAAGGCGACCCATCCCGACGGCAGCTTGCGCCACGCGGTGCTGACAGCGATGGTTCCAACGTTGCCGGGTAATGCAACGTTACCGTTGACGCTTTCCACAGGGCCCTTGCCTACGGTGGCCGGGCTGGACCAGCCCATCGGCTTGTCGCAATTGCTTGCGACAAGCTACGACGCCAACGTATCGCTCAACATCGGCGGCCGCAAATACAGCGCAAATGCCCGCGCATTGCTGCAGACGGCCAACAACACGAATGCGTGCAAGCCGTGGGGCACCCAATGCAACCAGTGGCTTTCCGGCCCCCAGACCAGCGAGTGGATCGTCAACGGCCCCGTGACGGCGGCGGATGGCACGACCAACCCGAACCTGAGAATCTACTTCGCGGTGCGAGTCTACGCAGACGGCTCGCATGGCACCGTACGCCAGGTGCAAACCGACGTCATCGTGGAAAACACCTCGGCCTACACGCCACAGGCGCAACCGCAATACACCGCGACCCTGACTTCCGGGAACGAGGTTTACTCCAGCCCCGTACTTACGCAGTACGCCTACACGCGCTGGCACCGGGTGCTGTGGTGGAACCAGGCCCAGCCACAAGTCTATTTGCAGCAGAACACCGGGTACATCCAGGCGAGCAAGGCGGTGTCGCGCTACATGCCGTTGACGCCGGACGAGACATTTCTGGCCAGCTTGCGCCAGACCTGCGCGCCCCTGGATCACTGCGATCAAACCCAGAAGATGCACATGGCCGGGGCACAAGCAGCAATTGGTCCGCTGCCGCGCTGGACCAGCGTATACATCGTCGACCCGGATGTGCGGGCCTACAACTGGATGCTGGCCAACACCGATGCGCTGGGCGCATATGACATTCATTACCGGGATGCGGCGACCGGCTGGCCGGTCAGCATCCAGAAGCACCCTTACATCACGACCGCAGCCTGGGCCTACGCGCAAGGCGTTGCGCAGCAGCCGATGACGGGGTCCGCGGCCAACCAGGCGAAGATTGCTGCCTACCGGCGCGATCTGCTGCCGAACTGCGTGAACAACGCGGTGGCGACGGGGTGCGCCACGGGGTATTACGGGACGGGAAGCCCAACGTTGTGGGACAACGCGCACCAGCCCTCGCAAGCATACGTCCCGTACATGGTGACGGGTTCGTACTATTACATGTCCGAGCTGGCCTTCGCCGCCTCGCGCAACCAGCTTTCGCCGAATCCTGTCTATCGCGACTACGGAAAGGGCCTGATTGACGCAAGCTACAGCCAGGTACGCGGCAAGGCCTGGGTACTGCGCGAAATCGCTGACGCAGCGTGGCTGTTGCCCGATCACCACCCGCTGAAAGCCGAGTTCAATGCGAGTGTCAATAACTCGCTGGCGGACTGGAATCAGAAGTACACCAACAATCCAAGCGCCAACCCGCTGGGCCTGGTGGATAGCGGGCACAGTTACAGCATGAACGGCGGTACCAGGAACGCGATGGCGCCATGGATGCACAACTTCTTCACATGGTCGGCGGGGCACGCCGCGGAGCTGGGCTTTGCGGGTGCTGCGGAACTGCGTGATTGGCTGGCCAAATTCGAGATTGGCTTGATGACCGACTGGCAATCCAATTCCACGCAAGGATATTGCTGGCTGGAAGCCTCGGCCTACACGCTGGTAGTTACCGAGCCCACCGGGCGGACCTACCTGCCGTCGTACAGCGCCATATATGCGGCGACGTTTCCGAGTCTGGTTGGGCTGGCCTGCAATTCGCCGGCGATGGTAGCCGCGATGGGAACCCTGGAAGGCCAACCGTGGCAAGCGGGCAAGATGCATGGCTATGCGTATTCCTATACGGGCTATCCGGCCAACCTGCAGATTGGGTTGGCTGCCGCCGCCGATAGTGCCGTGGCCAACGCTCACGAGGCGTGGAGTCTGTTTGAATCGCGCAGCGTGAAACCCAACGGCACGACCGCCTACAACAACTACCCCAATTTCGCCGTCATCCCCCGGTCCGTCCAAACCGGTACAAGCACAGCGCCGCCAACCATGCCGCCACCGGTCACGACGCCGCCACCAGTGACGACGCCGCCACCAAGTACGCGACCGCCAACGCTGCCGCCGGCACCGACCGCGGCGCCACCAAAAACCGAACCGCCGGTCCCGCCGTCACAGTCCGCGGGCACCCGACCAAGGCCCGTCGGTCCCGTGTTCGGCCTGTTCGGCGGTGGCGCAACGATGGTGGCCAACGCGGACAAGCCTGGATTCGTGGAGCGTGCCGTGAATGAGGTCTGCAGCCGGGTTGCCCTGTTTTGCGCGCGACTTCTGCCAGCCGATTGGTTCAGCCCGCCGGCCAGGGGCCCGGGTTCGCCGACACCAGCCACCAGCAAGCCCCCCGTGCGGGCGTACCCATCATGGGCAACGGGTGGCGTGGCGCCAGAACTCGCCCCGCACACCACGATCGCCTCGGATGGCACGGTTCAGCGCGCCGTTCCCGCCGTGGCGAAAGTTGTGTTGCCACCGTGCCGGGATGGAGGCAGTACGGACGGGCGGCAGGTGAATTCGGGTTGCCGGGCGAAGCCCACAGGGATGATTTACCGGGCCGCGGTGAAGTAGCCGCCCGTCGCGAAGCAGGTGGTGCCCATAGCCAAGCCGGGACCATCCCCAGCTTGGCACACTCGGTGTAGCATCTGACGCGACCCGCGTGTGTCCGGCACCCACGGTGCGTCCAGGCTCCGATATGAACCCCGCACGCCACTGCGCCTGCATCCGGACGATTGGACGGTACGGAGGTTGGCACGATGGCAACGGATCTTCGCAGCCGGTCCAGCTCGGACGACGTCCTGCATGCGCTTTGCCACTTCGCCGCGAGCACGCTATGCGTGGTCGGGATACTGGTGTTCGGAACAGCGGCAGCGCGCGCGGGTATCGTCGTCACCGACAACGTCCACAGCCTGGCCAAGCAGCGGCAGACCGACGTTCCCGTCACCTTTGGCCAGGTCTTCAAGGGCGGCGACGTGCCAAGCGGAGCGTCACTGACGGCCACCCTGGGCGGCCAGCCAGTCAGGCTGCAGGTGGACCCGAAGGCGACCAACCCGGATGGCAGCTTGCGCCATGCAGTACTGACGTTGAACGTGCCTGCACTGGCGGCCGGGGCGAAGCTGCCACTGGTGCTTTCGACCGGGACGGCCGCATCGGCAGCGCCGGTCACCGCGGCGCAGTTGCTGGCGACCGGTTATGACGCCACGGCATCGATCCACATCAGCGGCAAGGTCTACACGGCCAGCGCGCGTGCGGCGTTGCAGGCGGCTGACACAGCGAAGCAATGCAAGCCGTGGAATCGCCACTGCAATGTGTGGTTGTCGGGTCCGCTGGCGAGCGAGTGGGTGGTGAACGGTCCGGTGACGGCTTCCGATGGCGCCACCAACCCCAGTCTGCGGATCTACTTTGCAGTCCGCGCGTATGCGGGAACGATGCCAGGCAGTATCGGGCGGGTGCGCACCGACATCATTGTCGAGAACTCCGATGCGTTTTCGCCACAGGCACAGCCGCAATACACGGCGACCCTGACGTCGGGAAGTGCGAGCTACACGAGCCCCGCACTGACGCAGTACGCCTACACGCGCTGGCACCGTGTGCTGTGGTGGAACCAGGCCCAGCCACAAGTCTATTTGCAGCAGAACACCGGGTACATCCAGGCGAGCAAGGCGGTGTCGCGCTACATGCCGTTGACGCCGGACGAGACATTTCTGGCCAGCTTGCGCCAGACCTGCGCGCCCCTGGATCACTGCGATCAAACCCAGAAGATGCACATGGCCGGGGCACAAGCAGCGATTGGTCCGCTGCCGCGCTGGACCAGCGTATACATCATCGACCCGGATGTGCGGGCCTACAACTGGATGCTGGCCAACACCGATGCGCTGGGTGCATATGACATTCATTACCGGGATGCGGCGACCGGCTGGCCGGTCAGTATTCGGGACCATCCCAATATCACCACGGCGGCCTGGGCCTCCGCGAACGGCATTGCGCACCAGGCAATGACCGGGCCTGCCGCCGACCAGGCGAGGATTGCTGCCTACCGGCGTGATCTACTGCCTAATTGCGTGAACAATGGCGTGATCAAGGGATGCAAGGCGGGCTGGTACGGAACCGGGAGCCCCACGCTATGGGACAACGCGCACCAGCCCTCGCAAGCATACGTCCCGTACATGGTGACCGGTTCGTACTATTACATGTCCGAGCTGGCCTTCGCTGCCTCGCGCAACCAACTTGCGCCGAATCCTGTCTATCGCGACTACGGAAAGGGCCTGATTGACGCAAGCTACAGCCAGGTACGCGGCAAGGCCTGGGTACTGCGCGAAATCGCTGACGCGGCGTGGCTGTTGCCCGATCACCACCCGCTGAAAGCCGAGTTCAACGCGAGCGTCAAGAACTCGCTGGAAGACTGGAATGCCAAGTACACCCACAAGGTCGGCACCAACCCACTGCAGATGATGGAAAGTGGCGCCACCTATCCCGTGAAGGATGCCGCTGGCAAGCCCACGGGCGAAAAAGGCATGGCGCCGTGGATGCACGACTTTTTCACCTGGTCAGCGGGACACGCGGCAGAACTGGGGTTTGCAGGGGCTGCGGAACTGCGGGACTGGTTATCCAGGATGAACATCGAAATCATGACCGGCTGGCAATCGGATCCGACGCACGGGTTCTGTTGGCTGGAGGCGTCCGGTTACACATTTGTGGTGAAAGACGCCCACGGAAACTGGTTACCGGACTACAAGGCAGTGTACGCAGCGACGTTTCCGAACCTTGTGGGGCTGGAGTGCAACTCGCCGGCCATGGTGGCGGCGATGGCGAAACAGGAAAAGCAGCCATGGAAGGTGGGGCAGATGTCGGGCTATGCGCATTCGCCAACGGGATTTCCGGCCAACCTGCAAGTTGGCTTGGCGGCAGCGGCCGACAGTGGCCTGCCCAACGCGCATGAGGCGTGGAAGATTTTCGAGTCGCGCAGCGTGCGGCCAAAACCGCCACGGTACGGCTACAACAACTATCCCAACTTCGCGATCCTCCCGCGCTCCACGCCGCCCTGACCCGACGATGCCCTTCCCTGCCATGCGTCCGCTTGCCTGGCCCGGATCAGACTTGATACACAGTCCGTCCTGGCGCGGTGGTGGGCGCGCGGCGTCAACCGCAGGCCTGGATCACAGTTGCCTGGCCCGCGCAAACGCGACATCTACATAAAGAAGTGGACCGCCTCTTGCCTGCTGGGTAAGTACGGGAAAATCAATCAAGCGAAAACCATTGTCTTTCATGAACGCCCCGATCTCGATCAAATCCGGCTCCCCTTCCTGCCGTTTCGCGATCGCGACCTCCATGAGAACGACATCGGTTTGTTCCAGTACCTTTACGGCACCACGCAACACCTCGAGTTCGAAGCCCTCCGTATCGATTTTCACGAAAAACGGACCCGGCCGCTCACGATAGTTATCCAGTGGGACGACCTGTAACTCGCCAGACTTTTCCGACGCTCCCCACCGTTGTTCAGTGTCTGCGTTCGGCGGCAAGAACGACGAACCGGTAGGACTGCTCAACAAGCGATAAATCGGCAGGCGTTGCTCCTTGCTGCCGACCCCTACCAAATGATATTCGGCGTCAATGCGCCCACAGATCTCGCGCAACGCTGACTCGAACTGCGTTTGCGGCTCGATCAACACGAAATGGGCTCGTGGAAACGCCGCATAAAGCCAGGGCGTACCGTTTCCCACGCCTATGTCAAACACGGTTTGCGGCCGCACCCCGGCTTCCACCATGCGACGGAGAAAGCTGGAGTATCCAGATGGGGGAGAGCCAACAATCTTCAGTTCATAGCCGAAGCGCGCGATGATGCGCTCCATGAGCATGCGTGATATCCGTCTGATGCCCATCGGTCCACCTTTGACGTCTGGCACGATTCTCTTGCTCGGCACGTCTGGCGCTTGTGCGCCATGCCTGATGCGCTGACACGATGATGCGCCAGCGCGACTCTACCAGAACCTGGAAGCCCGACGGTGGAATGCCGAATTGCCTGGTGCGCCGTGGTGCCGGGTCCACGATCGGATCCGCTTCGCACAACCCAGCTCTCACCCGCGATGTTGTGTAGCGCTGCCCACGCGCGACATTTCTGATTGAATGCACCAACTACAATCCGACACTCTCTCCGCAAAGGTCTGTCGATGGTCATCCAAGACATCTTCAACCGAGCGCGCCCCAAGGGGTCCTACCGCCCGGATATCGACGGCATACGTGCGCTGGCGGTATTGGCGGTAGTTGCCTACCACTATTCGCCAGCGAACTTTCCTGGTGGTTTCATCGGCGTCGACATCTTTTTCGTCATCAGTGGCTACCTGATTACAGGAATCCTGGTCAAGGCGATCGAGGAAAGCGAGTTCCCGACCTTTCGTGGCCTGCTGTCGGACTTCTACCAACGCCGCATACGCCGAATCTTTCCCTCGCTCATTCTTGTGTTGATTGCCTGCCTGGCCATTGGCTGGCTGGTGCTGTTTTCCCCGGAATACGAGCGCCTTGGGAAGTACGTTGCGGCAGGCGCCGGTTATGTGGAGAACTTTGTCTTATGGAATGAAGCCGGCTATTTCGATCACGCATCGATCGACAAGACTCTGTTGCACCTGTGGAGTTTGTCCGTAGAGGAGCAGTTCTACATTGCGTGGCCATTGCTTTTATGGGTAATCACCCGCCGGCATTGGCCGCTGCTGAGGTCCATAGGCCTGATCGCGGCAACGACCTTTGTATTGAATATTTCCCTTGTCCTCAGCGGCCACATCACCCATGCCTTCTATTCTCCCGTCTCCCGCACCTGGGAACTCATGGTGGGAGCGTGGCTCGCGGTAGGGCACCGGCACGGCCTGCCATGGCTGTCCAGATGGAGCTCAGCGCAATCCTGGGGAGGAATTGCCCTCATCGCCGCAGGGCTTGCGCTCATCCAACCCATTAGCGCGTTCCCGGGCTTCTGGGCACTACTCCCCGTGCTCGGGACCGCGCTGATCGTCAATGCGGGGCCGAACACGTTCTTGAACGGGCGCCTGCTGAGTTGGCGTCCGGCGGTATGGGTGGGGCTGATCAGTTATCCACTGTACCTGTGGCATTGGGCACTGCTCTCGTTGGCGGTCATCGTGTTCGGCGACAACAATCCAACGTTTCGGCACGCGTCGCGACTCGCGCTGGTAGTGGTGTCGATCCTGCTGGCGTGGCTGAGCTACCGCTATTTCGAGAACCCGATCCGCCGGAGTCGGCGAGGATTTACAGGGCTCAGCCTCACCATTGCCGTTGCGACATTGGGCCTGGCGGGCCTGGCCGTTTACGCGGCGTCCGGCATGCCAGATCGGCCAGCAAGCTTCGTTTCCGCCAAGGCCGAACAGTATGTCGAATCCATGCAACTGGGCACCCTTGCCAACTCCCGGGAGTGCTTCAACCCCCAGGCCAACATGACGTTTCTTCAGAAACAGGGCCGTGACACGTACCTGCCGGACCGATGGTACTGCGAGATTGGCGACATACACTCCAAAACGGTGGTGTTGGCTTACGGCGACAGCCACGCCAGAGCCATGATCCCGACCCTGGACAAGTACGGCAAGGCCACCCATGCGCGCATTGTTTTTTCATCTATAGGGAGTTGCCTGCCACTGACAGGCGTCATCGTGCGCACGGATTATCCGGATGCCTGTCGCGAATTGAGCGAGAAGGTCACCCAGTTCGCCAGCGAAATGCGGCCGAAAGCAATCGTGTTGATCGAAACCTGGACGAGCTATATCGCGGCGGGAAAGATTCACGTCCAACACTCCATCACGGGCGGGCAAGCGCTGCACGCCGCGCTGAGCGAGACGCTGGGCTTTTATCAGAAACTGGGAATTCCCGTCGTGCTCATGGAGGACAACCCGCATCAACGCACGTCGGTCCCCAAGGCGAGCATCCGATTTTCCAAAGATCCGTCTGACGAGCAATTGAACGCCATCGCGGTGACGCGACCTGGCTATGAACAGCAGCAGGCGAGCGCCAATTCGATACTCGAATCGGTCGCCTCGCAGTACCCGCTGGCGTCGGTACTGGAAGTCGGCGACGCGCTATGCCACGCAGACATATGTCCGTGGGCGACACAACATGAGTTTCTCTACTATGACTCGGGCCACCTGAGCAAAGCAGGAGCTCTGCAGGTCTATCCGGTGTTTGCCGCACACATGAATGCCGTGCTGGGGCACGAGCCATGACGGAGAAAGCCAGATCGGGACTTGCGAAGTGGACCGCATGTGAGGCCTCGCAAATCCGTCGTGGCCGGAACACGAACCGGGATGCAGCCTGCTGGCGCCCGCACAGGCCCGCGACATCGGCAAATAGCCACTTACAGCCAGCTAAAACAGCCTGCGCCACGCTACTTCGATGGACAGGGCGCGCCCTAAGGCTCGCTCGTCCGCCAATTGCGTGAGGTCGAGCAGCGAGTCCATGCACCACTCGCCCGGCAGAAGCGCGCGGTACCGTTGCCACACCGCGGGGGCGACCCGTACATTCTGCAGGCTCCGGCGTGCGGCATTAATCAGCGGGCGCAGCACCACTGGACGCGCGCAGGTCGCCCATTCGGCCAGTCGTGCCTTCCAACCCGGCCCAACATCGAAGCGAAAACCATAGGCCGACGGCTGCGCAGCGATAGCCGGGTGCAGTGCGGCGATCAGGCGGCTTTGCAAGGCACCCGCATTTTTCCAATGTAACGGCACCCGAAGAGCCATGCGTACGGACTCCAGATCCACCAGTGGCGTCGCATAGTACCCGTGGCGCACCGCGATACTGTTGTTGACGCCCATCCAGTAATGGCAGCGGAACAAGGGGTAGAGGAGCTCGACCTGCGTGCGCGTGAGGCGCTCGTCGCCTATCGCGGACATGCCTGCGATGTTCCTTATCGACGCGGCAAGACGTGTTTCGTAGTCCTCCAGGCCGCCAGGTTCGCGAAACAAGTCGCGGCTGAATCCGCGGTAGAAGGTTCTCACGATGTCATGAGCTGCAAATGCACGATCGGGCAGGTGGAAGAAGTTGCGAAAGATCTCGCCACCGCCGCCATTCAGCGCAATGCACCCGTCACCAGTCTGCTGCAGCCGGGTGCGGCGGTCGGCGCCCGGATCATAGATGCCGTCGTTGGGCAATCCGTCGAAGAACAACGCGCTCTGCTCCAACGATCCAATGTCCGGCACCGGCAAACTGCGGTTCAACACCCGTTTGTCGATTGCATCCAGTGCAAGGCTGGCCGCACCAGCCACCGTCTTGGCTATCGCGACATCGGCGGAATCGGCATCGCCATACACAAACAGCCGTGGCTCCACGCCGGTCGCAAGCAACCCCGCGACGATCAGCCGCGAATCGAACCCGCCCGACAGGGCGGCGTTGACCCGGGCCGGGAAGGCCGAAGCCACCTCGGCCGAAACCGTACGCAGATGTTCGGTGATGGTTTCTACAGCCTCATCCGACGAGGCGAACCCGGGCGCGCGCGAACCGAACCCGTCCGGGAAACGCTGCCACGTGGATCGACGCTTCAAGTCATGAGTCTGACCAAGGGGAATCATATCGACCCCACGCGCCACCGAATGACGGGAATGCGCCGCCCCCAACAGCACGTATTCAACCGCCGAAGCAGCGTCGACTTCGACCTGCTGCAGGTAGGCACAGGCAGCGAGCCAACTGGTACTGAAAAAACAGCCATCTGCACTGGCGTGAATGCGCACGAACCCCAACGCATCATTCAGCAGCCAAGTGTGCTCACCTGTCTTGAGAAACAGCGCGAAATTGCCGCGCAAGGCGCTTTCTTCCAGGCGCCCGGTCATGCGGACTTCGTCGAGAAGTATTGCCAATGCCCGTCGGCCAAAATGGCCCCGGAACCACAGCGGGCCGACGCAGCAGGCTGTCCCCAACGAAGTTTGAACGATGCAATCCTCGACCTGCCTCTGGCTGGGGCAGCCCCACCCGGCAACGCTGCCACCCTCCCACTCGATTCGCACGGCCTGGGAAAAACCCTGACGCTCCAACGAGCGCACGGCACGTGCCTCGCCGGAGGCGTCACCGTTGGCAAGGAAGACCGACAGCGCGTTCAGCACGGGGGCAGCGCATCCGTCCCGCGGCCGAATGGAAGTGCATTCAGGCCCATGGTGTCATCGACAACAAGTCGCGGTTGCCGCTCCTCATCACCAGATCAATCATGCAATTGCCCCTTCAGACTCCGCTGTGTGCATTTGCACACGCAGTTCACCGCCGGTCACCCCACTAAAACATGACTGGGCATGACTCCGAAGCGTCGGGAAGTACCCGAACATGACCGTGCCGCCTCCTCCACACGCAGTGCTGCAGCCAAGTCGTACACACCCCGTTTTGGCGGCAACGAGCGATCTGGCCGTCAACGGCAAAACCGGATCATCTCTTGCAACAGCAGCGCGCGACGAGCCCGTCGACCACTCACTCGGCAATGCCACTTAGCGCTGCGCCGAGCAAACGCGTATTCGATTGAAGTCTCATGCTTCGCAAACGCAGCGCAACCCGGTCATAGACCTTGCCCAGTGCCACAAATCGAATTTCGCAGGTGTCCGGGCGACGCAAGATTATCTCCGGAAGCGTAGCGACAAGGTAAAAGCAATAGTCAAACTTCGGATAAAGCGCGTGCACCACGCCCAGTACTGATCGCGACAACCACTCTGGACAATGACGTCTCACCGCCAGAACGGAGATATTATCGTAAATGCCACGATCGAATACCAACACCTTGCGACCGGCATAGCGGTTGTGTAACAGCAAAACCGGCGTCAGCGCGACACTCAAATACCACTGGTATACGTGCAGATGGCGTGCTCGGATACCCGAAGCTTCCAGTACTTCAACCAGGGTTCGCGCGAGGGTGGTCTTCCCACTTCCATCAATGCCCGACACGTAAATGGCAACCCCGCGCTTGCATAAGCGTGACCGCAAGACCTCGATTGCTCTCAGCACGAGCGCTGAATCGGGCATCTCATATAAAACGCCGTCAACCATTTCCCTCGCTCTTTTCCATCAGCAGCACGCGGTTGCCGTTGAATCCCGGCTGGCTGAACACGGACCGGACAATTTTCAATCCGGCATAGCGGAGCTCTTGGTCAACTTCAGACTGGGTGGACGTGTACCGCGTCGTATATCGCCCGAGCGCCAGCCGCAATTTTCTCACCGCCCCGTAATAAGCTGACGTGTACATCACGTTCACGAGCACGAATCGTCGTGAAACCCGCGCCATCTCGTGCAGGGCCTCGGCCCGCTGCTCACTGGTGAGATGCTGAAACAGCCTGAACGCGCTGACGCAATCAAAAGCTCCAGTCCCCTGGCCCGTCTGGTAGATATCCAGCTGCAAGAACGCCACCTGGGCGAATCCAGCTGACGCCAATCTCCTTTTTGCGACGCCAAGCATCTCTTCAGAAATGTCTCCACAAGTAAGCCGGTAGCCGCGGGACGCGAGAAACTCGGACATCCGCCCGGTACCGCAAGCCAGATCCAGCAGCGTATTGATGGGCGAGATTCTCTGCGCGGCGTCCAGGCACGAGGCGACAGCACGTTTCTCCATCCTGTCGTAGAGGCGGCCACCAAGGCTGCTAAACCTTCGCTCGTCATAATGCTCGGCGACGGTTTTGGATTTCCAGTCGGTGTTGTGGTCAAAAGGTTGCGACGAAGCACCAATATCCTTGCTCATGATTCATTCTCGATCCACGCAGGGGAACATCGGGACAAGTGATCGACGGGTTACCGTCCAGGCAAGCCACAGCCGCATTGCATGATACTTCCGGTTTTTCAGCGGATTTCCAGCACTCCTTGCGGCATTCGGCGTATTCATCCTGAAGAGCACGTAATCGTGCGGTCGCGGGGCGTCCCACAGCATACCCGGGTGGTGTTCCACACTGGCTCATGATCGTCTGGCCCGGTGCAACATGGTCACAGACTTTCCCGACAGCGTATCCCGGGCGTGGCTGCGCGCCATGTTCGCGGGTCATGCCGCTCACGCAAGTTGCCCGGTGAGTTTTCGCACCAGTGGCCACACCTTCCAGCGTGCGTAGCCCGCAGCCAGGCGGCCCCGCTTACGATAGCCACCCAGTTGGCACAGCGCGAAATACAACTGCACCCAGCGCAGGACGCGGATGTCATCCAACTGCCCGTATCCCGCAAGGAACCCCTCTTCGGCTTGCTGGTAATGGCGATTCGCAGGCGAACCAAGGCGGTGCCTGGCAAGCCAGAGATGGTTCAGGAAAGGCGCCAGGTCATATACGGCTGGGCCCGTAGTCCGCCACTGCACATCCAGCCCTACATATCGTCTCCCGTCGCAAAGCATGTTCTCAGGTTTGAAATCACCATGCAGCCGGACAGCGCGGAAGACAGGTGTGCCGATCCGCGCGCCCTCTTGCGCAAGGCACTGGTACGCGGCCCATATTTTTGAGTTTCCACGCAGGACGGGACCGTAACTGCTTGTCAGATAGCCGAGCTTGTCCGTCGTGTCGAGCCCTTTTCGCCGGACCTCGCGGGCACCGCTTTCATGCAACGTACGCAGCCAATTACCTGCTTCGCGACAGGCTTCTGCAACGCCGTTCGCGTCCAGTTCCCGCATGTGGTGGACGAGATCCTTGCCGTGGAATAGGCGCGTGATCACCGTACCGAACCCAACGGACTCAAGATAGCCCAGTGGCTCCAGTGTCGCGTAGCGTTGGTTCGCCGGGAACAAAAGCTGCAGCGCGCGCAAAGTCTCGTACTCGCGGCGCGAGTGCGCCCTGGCGTCGCCATCTCCGCCACCCAGCTCGTCCCCTAGGCTCACCTTGGCCACAATTTGATCGCCACACCGAGCGCACTGCAAACGATGAACGACGGAGTTTTGCCGCAGAGCAGGCCGTGCGATCTGCAACCAATCACTCGCAGAATGACAGTATGCGCAATGGAACTGATCACTCAGCGCCTGCGTGATGTCTGTCGTGCGCACGGTCTATGCCCGCAATGGACAATAACGGGCGCGCAGGCGGGACAGTACGCCCCGGAGTTCGCCGTGCAAGGGATGCCGGGTGGCCACGATAGCCGCTATCCAGCCAGCGCTTCCCCCCACGAAGGCCAACACGAATGAGGCAACCATGTGCTGCACCACGAGACCGGGCCAGAAGACGACCACAACAGGAACGACGCAAGTGGCAAGCGTGACCACGGCGCTGGGAGCGAGGGCCCTCGCACAGTTGCCGATCGCCAGCGCGCCATAGATACGCAACTGTCGGTAGTAGACCACCGTCGCGAAGACATAGACCAGAATTTGCGACGCCGCAACCGCTTCGAGACTGTAAAAAGCCGCAACGATCGTGATGCCGACCCGGGCGCACTGATACGCGACCTCCACGCGCGTGGCGGTTCCAACTCGACCAACTGCCACCAGGAAACGGTTGCATTGGTACATCAATGTTCCGATCAAAGCAGCGGCGCACAGCCAACGCATGAGCGGGACTGCTGCATCCCACTGATCGCCAAACAGGATGCGGATAACCGGGTATGCGAGGATGACCCCGCACGAAAAGAAGGGCCAACCGATACCAGTCGTGTAGACCAACGCCTTGAGAAGCAACTCGGGAGCCTTTGCATGCTCCCGGTGCTCCCTTGCGAAAGCTGGAAAAGCGACCGACTCGATGGCACCAACGACATTCTCCCGATACATGTTGACCACGCCGTAGCCACGCGAAAACAGTCCAGCGCTTGTCATTCCAAGCATCTTGCCGATCACGAGGCTGGCGGATTGATCCCCCAATTGGGATGCCACGTCAGAGACGGTTCGTCTGGAACCGAAATGCAGCACGCGTCGCCAGTGGACGAAACTTATGCCCCTTGCACGATAACGCCAGCCCCATAATGTAAAGCCGGCAATCGTGAAAATCATGCCGGCCACGGCACCCCACGCCAGACTCATGTAGCTGAAACCGGCATAGGCCAAGGCAACCTTGGTACAACATCGTGTGATCGACCCCACCGTATGGATCTTGGCGAGTTTTCCGAACTCCAGCTCGCGCGACAACAGCGCCTGGGTCGTGGTGCCGAATGGCAACAGGAAAAACATGATGCTCATGACCCTGAGCACCTGGCCGACGCCCGGGTCCGCATAAAAGTTTGCAATGACGCTGCTGCCGCCAAGCAGCATACCGCCCAGACACCACGCAATAATGAGGTTCATCGTAAACACGGTATGAACCAGCGTTTTGTCCAGGTGGGGCTCTTGAACCAGGAACTCGCTTACCCCGAAGTCCCGCAGCATGTTGACCAGCGCGAGCAACCCGGCAGCCACCGAAAACACACCGATTTCGAGTGGCGTAAGCAGCCGGCTGATGGCTATCGTCGAGCCAAAGCTGAAAACGAGCGTCACGATCCGCTGGACGAACGACAGTGTCAGTGCGCGCCGCGTGCTGTTCTTCGGTTTCTTGTCGTTACTCGCCCCCATCGCGCGTGTCCTCGTTTGTCGCAACACCTGCTGGAAACTTCTCCCCGGGTTACCACCACGCTGTTTTTCGCGGGGCCGGGAACCACTGGCCACCCCTTCGAACTGGTGTATCAGCCATGCGCTTTCTCCAGCAAACGGGCCAGCGAACACGCCCCTTCTTTCCGTGAGTACCCCGACACGACAGCCGATCCGGCGACGGGAGCACGACCGTCATGCAACGCATTTACAAACTCGACCAGGCGGGCCTCGATCGTATCGGTGCTCTCCGGTGGCGCAACCACCGCGCCGCCGGTATCCCGCAACACAGATGCCGTGTCTCCCTCAGGCCCGACCAGCGCGAAAATCGGCCGCCCGATGCGCAGGTACTCGTATACCTTGGCGGGTATCTGCCGATCGAATTTGCTGCCCTGGAACAGCAGCAATCCGTCCGCGGCTGCCTGCTCGACCAGCGCTTCACGATTGCCGACGGGCGCCCCCAGGGTCACGAGGTCGGCAATTCCGAGACGGTCGATTTCCTGCTGATAGCGCGCCTCCCAGCCACTCGCGCGCAATACCACCCGGAGCTGCGCCGATCCCACGAACCCGGAAGCCTTGAGCCTGGCGAGTGCGTTGAAAAAGGGCACGGGATCACGGCCTTCGGGATACAGCAAGCCACTGTGCACCAGCATCAACGGCCGCCCATTCTGTGGTGGCGGTGCACTCGGAAGATCAACGAACGCCGCCTCGTCATAGCCATTGCCGATGACTGACAAACGCCTGCTGCGACCGGCCCCGGGATAACGCTCGGCATAATCCTGCAGCGCGCTTGGGGTAGTAAATACGGCCTGCGCAGCGCTGTGCAGCACCCTGCGCTCCCAGCGGCGCTGCGAAGCAACCGAAAAACGGTTTTCCGCTTCGACCGAACTGCCTACCGGATCCCTGAAATCCGCGATCCACGGCAACTTGGTGATACCGCTCAAGGTCCGGGCGATGCAATGCGCGGACATGATGGGATAAGTCGACCAGATCGCACACACCTGATAACGACGGATCAGGCGCAGGCCCTGCACGACTGCCGCCGGCCACCAGGAAACCCAGCGATCAGGCTGCGCCAGAAAACCGGGGTATTTCCCTTTGATGCCGAAATGACGCCTGGCGTCGAACGCCAGCGCGCGGTGTGTCACGCACCCTTGCGGAATGGCATCAGGAGCGATCGGTGCGGTACGCGGATAGGCCAGCGCCCGTGCCGACAACACAACGGGATCCCAGCCAAACTCTGGAAGGTGGCGCGCGAAACCGAGCGTGCGCAGGTGTCCGCTACCCATCGCAGCGGGCGGAAAATGGAAAGCTATCATCAAGACTTTCCTGTTCACGTCCTCACTCCGCAAGCGCACTGTGCGCCGGCGGCGATCGCACGGCCACATCGAGACCGTGGCCCCGTTCGCCCGCCCGCTGTGCCCCGCCCTCCTGCACATGCAGCCCCAGCAGTGCGCACACGGCCATCAACTGGTAGCTCAGGTCGAAATAAGCCATCGGCAGGAAGGCCCCGGCCGCCATGAACGCTATCAAGGCCACCTGCAACATGGATGCAAGATCGTACGCCCATTTTTGATCCGGCAGGTCCCGCGCATTCTTCCGAACGCGGCTGCAACTTCGCCAGCCAGCGAACATCAGCGCGAGGAAAAGAACCAGCCCGGGGAAACCCTGCTCGCCCAATACGCGAAAATAGATGCTGTGTATGGCACGTTGCTCGGCGCCGTCAGGCGCAAAAGCATCCCACAAGGGCGCACTTAGATAATCATCGAACCCTCCGCCCACCAACGGATGGTGAATGGCGACGTTCGCGGCGAATTTCCAAGATTGAATCCGTGACTCGCCTGAAGAAGTCTCCTTGGCCTGATGCAGTGTGTCCATGCGCGCCGCCCACTCGGGCGGCATGAAGTGATAGGCGACTAAACCCACCGCAACCGCAACCAGGACTACGGCAAGACGACGGCGGCTCTTCAAGAACAAGGCGCCGGCGACGATGGCCAGACCTATCAGGCCACCCCGCGAATACGTGCCCAATACCGCTATGCCGGTAAACAACATGGCGATGCCCATCCCGATGCGAACGACTCGCAGAGACGAATGCAGCTGCAGATAGCGCATGAGCGGAAGCGTCATGCATAGCGCAAGTGCCAAGGCATTATTGTCGGCGATGAAACTGTTGGGAGGCCCGAGCACATTGCTGCTGCCGCCATGCGTAACCGTGAACAGGCCGCCCTTGAGGCCATAAAATCCCAGTGAAACGACAATGACCCATATAAGCCAGTGAATACGCTCCCGGTTGCCTGCCATCATCAAGGTGACAAATACCATTGCCAGAACCTTGGCAAACTCCTGCCACTTGCTCCAGGCCGAATCCGGTACTGCCGCATAGAAAGTGGTGATTCCGGTCCACACCAGAAACAGGAACAGAAAAACGCTGATCGCGGACTTGGGAATCTTTTTGCTTTCCTTGCTGAACGCCAAACCGACCAGCGTGACGATGGCAATCAGCTGCACCCAGGGAAAACTGACGGCGAAACCGAAGCACAGCCGGTTGGGGTTCATGTAGCCGAGCCAGGACCACGCCAGCAGGCCCCAGTACGGCCGCTTCAGGATGAAGGGAAGCATCCCGAAGATAAGCAGCGCAAGGGCGATATCGCGCATGGCGTCAGCCTGCTTCCAATTGCAGCATGAGCGCGTCCATGAAGAACTTGGCGGCCCAGTTTGGGTAACGGTTTTTCATGTAGCCGCCCGACCGCGGATACGAGCCCGGCACTCCACCGCGCACCGCCCCGTCGGTCGCAGTCACATCCTGGATGGACAGGTTGAAGCGATTGGCGCGTTCCACCGGCGGTTTCCAAGCATGCTCGCCGGTTTCCGCCGCCAGACGCTGCCAGATGATCGCCATTTGCGCGTTGCCGGTCACGCAGGTCCAGCGGCTCGCCGCCCGCCAGGCAGAATCCAACCGGCCGGGCAAGGCGCCATCGCGGCGCTGGGCTTGCGCGACGGATCGCGCCACGCGCGCCGCAGCATCCACAAAGGCGCTGTTGGCAGCGATCAAGCCGACTTCCAGAATACCGCGGGTCGCATACGCGATGGTATGCGTAAGCGGGCGATCGTTGTCTTCCAGATCGTTGTTCTCCAGCCATCCGTTGGGATGCATCCGGGTAAGTGCCCACTGCACATTGCGCACGGCCGCATCCAGATAACGCGGCTCCTGCAACGCGCGACTGGCCTTGGCCAGCGCGAACGCCACGCGTGTGTTGTAGGTATTCACGGCGTGGGCGGCAAACGGCGAGGCAAAACGCTGCCACGCGCCATCCGGGTCCTGGGCGGCCACCAGCCAATCCGCCGCGCGCAGCGCCGAGTCACGAAACCGCGCATCCCGCGTCTGTTGCCAGGCGGACAGCCAGCCAAACAACACTTGTCCGGTGTTGAAGATGGTCGGCACCACCTGTGTCGTATCCAAGGTACCGGCACGCACGCCCCCTTCAGGGAGCTGGATGGCCGATTCCCACTCGGCCATGCGGATGGCGCGTTCCCGGTATGCGCTTCGACCGGAAAACTCCGCATAGCGCAAGAAGGTCGGAATGATGTACCCGGTGGTTTCCGGATAGGCGCCAGCCCACCGCCGTTTCGCCGCATCGTAATAGGCGCTGACGCCGCCGCAGCCGGTGGCGTCCTGGGCGCGCGCCAGCCATTCGGCGGCGGCCTGCAGTCCATGGCGCGCATCCACGGCTGGACGTGCCCAGCGTCCGGACAGGAAGTTGGTGACCGCGCTCATGACTTGCTCCTGGCCGCAGGCGATCCCGGCATCAGCTTCAAGGTTCGACGGTGCAGCGCGCGCCAGGCGTATTGCAGGCTCCGCACCAGACACGGCATCGGATCACGCCACCGGCACAAGGCATCGGCCACACGACCACCGCGCGGATGGCCCTGCGTGAGCCGCTGGCCCTGGGCGGCCGCGGACTGCACGTCCTCGGACCGCACCCGCCACACGACTGGCCGTTTTGTTGCGACGGCCGCCGGGAACGGCAGATCAAGCTCGGAACACCAGGCGGCATACGGCAGATTGACGCCGTTCAAGGTCGCCACTTCCTCCTGGTAATCGGTACGCCCGACCGTCGGCTCCACCATGCGGAACTCGCCGCTGCGCGCGTCGCGCTTGTACTCCATGCTGGCCATGCCAATCACGCCCGCGGCCTGGAAAAATCGGGTGGTCATGGCGGAAAGGTCCGCATGGACTTCCGGAGCCGCGGTGCAACTGGCCGTACCGCCAACCTGTGGCGGCCACGATCGGATTTTGCGGCCGGTGAATGACCCGACAACCCGCTTCTGCCGGTCGAGGTATTGCAGACAAAAATAAATATTGGAGTCCGGGCCCTCGATCCACTCCTGCACCACCACGTCCGCCATCACCGGCAGGATGCGGCGAACCAACTCGACACCTTCCGCGGCGCCCTCCACGCGGTACGCCTTCTTGAACCGCCGCCCATAATCGTCATCCCGTTCGCCGGGTTTGATCACCACCGGATAGTGCAGGTCTTCGAGCGCGGACAAATCCGCGAGCGTGCGAACGTGCACCAGCGGCGGAATGGGGCTGCCGAGTTGTTCGGCATGGCGCTGGAACCCTTGTTTGTGCAACAAGGTATCCACGACGCCTCTGGGCGGCAGGCTGAATCGATAAAGGGCGGCCAGCCGGTCGCGATGATGTGAAACGGTCTTGACGCTTTCTTCCCGGGTCAGGAGCAGCACCGGGCGCACACCGGAAAACTGCGTCGTACCCAGGCGCACAAGGTCCTCGACCAGCGTTTCGCCGTGCGCCGCGCGTATCTTCAAGGGCTTCGCCGCCCGGGTGTACATTTCCGGGCGCTGCACATCGGAATCCAGCAACCAGACCGGGACCTGCGCGTGCGCCAGGCTGCGCGCCACGCCCAGGCCATTGGCTCCGGCGCCCAGTACCAGCGCAGGCGTATCAACGGTCATGCGCCCCTCCCGCGCTGCGCCGGTGGCGGTCGAGTACGTCGGCATAGACGGCGCGGTAGCGTGCCACGCTCGCCGACCAGGTGCGTTCGCGTTCGACGAACTCCCGCCCATTGGCTATCACCTTGTCCCAGCTCGCGGGGGCCTTCAGCAGCTCGATCAAACACTGCGCGACGGCCTCGGCCGATCCCGCGGGAAAGAGATGGCCATTGTGGCCGTCGCGAATCAGCTCGCGGTGGCCGCCGACATCCGAAGCGGCCACCAGCTTGCCCATGGCCATCGCCTCGAGCGGCTTCAACGGCGTCACCAATTCCGTCAACCGTCGCGAGATACGCGGATAGACCATGACGTCCATGGCGCTGTAGTACCGGGTGACTTCGCTGTGCGGCACGCGACCGACGAAATGCACCACGCGCTCGAGGCCGAGGCGGGTGACCAGCGCCCGCAGATCGGCGTCCTGCGGTCCACCGCCCAGCAACAGCAGGCGTGCCTGCGGCACCGCGCGCAGCACCAGCGGCATGGCCCGGAGCAACACATCCAGCCCCTCGTAGGCGTAGAACGAACCGGCGAACCCCAGCGTGTTCCCGCGCGTGAGTCCATATTTCTCCAGCAACTCCGCGTCGGCGCTGGCCATGAATCGAAACTGGGAGATATCCACGGCGTTGGGAATGACGGTGATCTTGTCTGCGGGAATGCCGCGCTTCAGCATGTCGCCGCGCAAGCCGTCGCAGATCGTGGTCACGGCGTCTGCCCGCTGCAGGGCCCGGGTTTCCAGCGCGCGCGTCAGCCGATATCGCGCCCCACCCTCTCGCGCCGTACCGAGGTCGACGGCAGCGTCTTCCCAGAACGCACGGACTTCGTACACCACCGGGATGCCGACGGCCCGGCCCACCGCGAGCGCGGGGAACGCGTCCAGCACCGGAGAGTGCGCATGAAGAATGTCGGGATGCACGCTGTCCACCACTTCGGCAAGCCGGGCCTGCAATGCGCGCATCAGGTAGCGATACTGGAACAGCGGCAACCTCGCCAGGAAGCCGGACGCCGGCGGGGTGCGGTAAAACATCCAGTCGCCGATATGTTCCTCGCGCTGCCGGTCGCTGCCCTGCTTGGGACCGGTCAGTTGCATCGTTTCCCACCCCAACGCACGCTGCGCCCCGAGGATGGCGAGCGTGCGGAAGGTATAACCGCTGTGCAAGGGCAGCGAGTGGTCGAGCACGTGCAAGATGCGCAACGGCCGGTCAGCCGACGTCCCCGGCCGAGCCTGACGCTGCGCAACGCTCAAGACGTCGTTCATGGCTCCGCTCCGGGTGTCGCGCCGCCTGCAGCGGCCGACAGTACCCGCGCATAGAGTGCGTGCTGCGCTTCCACGACCGGCTGCCACCCCAGCCGCTCCGCAACGCCGCGGGTGGCGGCACGCGTCGGTGCCCGATCCCGCAACCGCAGCCAGGCCGCGGCAATGGCTTCGGCACTCCGCTGTGCGGCGACCTCCCCCGCTTCAGGCGCATCCAGCAATTCGCTGACCCCGGCAAACGGCGCGGCCACCACCGGCGTACCACAAGCCAGGGATTCCAGCACGGCGTTGGGCATGCCTTCACGGCTCGATGCCTGCACCAGCACGTCCGCCGCGTTGTAGTAGTCGCACAGCTCCGCGTGGGGGATGGCGCCAAGCAACCGCACGCGCGCATGGAGACCAAGCTGTTCCACCAGGCCGCGCAGCTTGCGCTGTTCCGGCCCCTCGCCGACGATCAACAGCGTCGCATCCGGTACACGCGCCAGCGCCGCGATGGCAATGTGCACACCCTTGAGTGCGACCAGATGGCCCACGGTCAACCACACCGGACCCGTGAGCCCCCATTTGGCACGGATCACCGTGCGGTCCCGTGGCTCGAAACGATCAAGGTCAACGCCATTGCGCAAAACCGCAATCTTCCCGGGGTCCACGCCCAAGGCGGTGACCTTGTCCTTCAGCGCCTGCGATACGGCCACGATGGCAGCGGCGCGCTCTGCTGCCCACTGGATTTGCGCTCTGGGTCGACGATAGTACGGGATGTACGTCACGTCGGTACCGCGCGCGGTGATCACCACCGGTTTGCCCAGGGCCGCACCAAGCCGCGCTGCAGCCACGCCATCCGGATAAAAGTAGTGGGCATCGATCAGATCGAAGTCGGCCCCGTTGGCTTGCAGTTTCCGGAGGACCGGCAGAAGGGCGCGATACATCAGCCATGGCGCGATGCTCATGCCCAGTTTCGGAATGGCCGGATAGCGGGGATGGCTGATCTGGATGCCATGGCGCTGCTCCTGCGCAGGCACCCTGGCAAATGCCGAGTAGGCTCCGAAGCGCTGATGCCGAAACGGAAACCATGGCACCGGCGCTACCACGGTCGCGGTAATCCGGCCGGAATCCACGAGGTGGCGCAACCGCTCCTCGACAAACACACCGTGGCGCGGTTGGACGGCATTCGGGTACAGACTGGTGAATACCAGCAGGCGAATCTTGCGTTCGCCACCCGCTTCAGCTCTGGCTCCGGCACTCCGCCGCGCCGCGTCGAAGGTTGCTTCAGCTGACGGCGGGACACCACTGGCAACGCCGTTGACCGATGTTGTCTTCATGGTTGTGCCCCGGCGGCCACGACCCTGCGCGCCGGCCCGATGGGGGCCGCGGCAGCGGGCTGCTGCATGCGGCGCAGAAAGGCATCCAGCATCAGCAGGCTCCACAGCGTCGCGCTGTGATCGCGCCGGCCAGCCGCATGTTGCCGCACCAGCCGATCGAGCATGGCCGGCTCGAAATACCCGCATCCAGCAATCGCACCGGTAAGCAAGGCGTCCCGCGCGCGCTGTGCGAGTGGGCCGCGCAGCCATGCCGCCAAGGGCACGTTGAAACCCATCTTGGTCCGGTACAGCACGTCGTGCGGCAAATCCGCTTCGAGAGTTTTCTTGAGGATGTATTTGCCGGTACTTCCTCTCAGCTTCAACCCGGGCGGCAACGAGGACGCCCACTCGACCAGACGGTGATCGAGCAGCGGTACGCGGACCTCCAGGCTGTGCGCCATGCTGGCACGGTCCACCTTGGTCAGGATGTCGCCGGGAAGCCAGGTCTTGAGGTCCAGGTACTGGGCCAGCAGCAGCGGATGATCGGTGGGCGCGCGTTTTGCGTGGGCGCGGAACACGGCAAGCGCGCTGTAACCCTGCAGTTCGCGCTTGAAGGTCGCGCTGTACAGCTGCTGGCGCAGCGCCGCCGAGGTGGTGCTGACGGTGTGGAAATAGGCTTCCACATCGTCGCGGGCGAGGGCTTGCAGCGTGGTCTTGGCGCGCAGCGGGCGCGGCGCCCAGTCCGCCTTGGGATAGATGCTGCCCAATAAACCAAACAGCGGCTTTCTCAACGCCAGCGGCAAGCACGCGCGCAGCCCGCTTTCCCACGCATGCAGGCGATAGCGCCGGTAGCCGGCGAAATTCTCGTCACCGCCGTCGCCGGACAGCGCCACGGTCACCTGGGTGCGCGCCAACTCGCACACGCGGTACGTCGGCAGCGCCGAGCTGTCGGAAAACGGTTCGTCGTAAACCGCCGCCAGCGTGTCGAGCAGATCGTAATCATCGGCATTGACCCGCCGCTCGAAATGCTGCGTATGCAGATGCTCGGCCACGCGCCGCGCATAGGCGGTCTCGTCGAAACCGCCGCGGTCGAAACCGATCGAGCAGGTACGCACCGGTTGCTGCGACACCCGGCTCATGCTGGCCACCACGGCGCTGGAATCCACGCCGCCGGAAAGAAACGCGCCGAGCGGCACGTCCGCAATCATCTGGCCTGCCACGGCTCGGTCCAGCAAGCCGTGGAGCTGCGCTGCAGCCTCATCCGCCGTCATGCCGGCGGCAAGATTGAACGGCACATCCCAGTATTGCCGGGGAACCGGTCCTGGTTCGCCGGCGTGCCAGCTCAACCAATGACCGGGCGACAGTTTGAAAATCCCGCGATAGATGCTTTTCGGATCCGGCACGTAGCCGAGTGCGAGATAATCTTCCAGCGCCTGCGGATCGAGCCTGCGTTCCACGCCGGGATGCGCCAGCAGTCCCTTGAGTTCGGAAGCGAACACCAGATCGCCGGAACTGGTGAGGCCGTAATACAGCGGCTTGATGCCAAGGTGATCGCGGGCCAGGTAGATGCGCTGCGTACGCATGTCCCACACCGCGAACGCAAACATGCCAACCAGGCGCGTCAGGCAGGCTTCGCCCCATTGCTGCCAGGCACGCAGCAGCACTTCCGTGTCGCAGCGGCTGCGAAACACCACGCCCTGCGCCTCCAGTTCGGCTTTGAGCGACGGAAAGTTGTACAGCTCGCCGTTGTAGACCAGCGCCAGACCGGCCACTTCATCCACCATCGGCTGCCGCCCATTGTCCAGGTCGATGATGGACAGGCGACGGTGCCCCAGGCCCACGCCCTGGCCGAGATACAGCTCGGCCGCATCCGGTCCGCGGTGCCGCTGCGCATCCCGCATGGCAAGCAGAACCCTTTCATCCACACCGGCATGCCGTGACGAGACGATTCCGGTCAGGCCGCACACGTCAATTCTCCCTGTGCCCGCTCAAGCCGGACATCACGCGTGGCCGTACGATGCCCGCCTGCCGACCCAGCAGTTCGTCGTACAGCGCGACATACGCGGACACCATGGTGCGCAAACTGAATTGCGCAGCGACGCGCGCGCGCCCGGCGTCGCCATGCCGAGACCGCAGTTTTTCATCTGCGGCATAGGCGCGCAGAGCCGCCGCAAGGGCGTGCGGATCGCCGGCCGGCACCAGCGTACCGGTCACCCCGGCCTCGACCATCGAGGCTACGCCCCCGACGTCGGTTGCGACCACGGGCAGCCCGGCGGCCATGGCTTCCAGCAAGGTGATCGGCATGCCTTCGGCAACAGAAGACAAGGCAAATACGTCACACTCCGCCAGCAGTTGCGCCACATCACCGCGGTTGCCGAGCAGCCGCACCGTTTCCGTCAGGCCAAGCTGGACAATCTGCTGCTCCAATTCCCCGCGTTGCGGCCCGTCACCGGCGACGATCAAGCGGCACGCGGCATTTTTGCGCCCGTCTTCTTCACACAAAAGCTTGAACGCGAGGAGCAAACCCGCGTGATTCTTGACCTTGTCGAGGCGCGCCACATTGCCAACCAGCACGGTGCCCGGCGGCGCAAAATCGCCCAGCTGTCTGCGCGGCCCGGAGCGGGGGCGCGGCACATCGAACGGCGCCGCGTCAATTCCGTTGGCGATATACGTTACCTTGGACGACCGAATGCGCACACGTTCCGTGAGCCAGATCCGCAAGTCCGGCGACACCACGACATATCGCCCGACCAGCGGCGCCATCCAACGCCGCAACCGGTGGTATTTGCGATTGTCTCCGCCCGGATCGGCAGCGTCGCGTCCGTGTTCGGCGTGGACCAGTCGGTGTGCGCCGGCCAATTTCACGACCGGTGCCAGGTCCAGCGTCCCGATGTTGTAAGTCTGTACCAGGTCCGGCTTCAGCGCGCGCAGCGCGCGCCAGAATCGAAAGTAGCAGGGCCAGTCCTTGCCTGGCTTCTTTTCAAGCGACACGCATGCGGCGGCCGCGTTCTCGATTTCATGCCGCAATGCCCCGAAGCCGGCCAGCGCAATCACCGCGTGGCGGTAACGATCGTGCGTCGCGTTGATCAGCGACACCACGACGCGCTCCATGCCACCGGTGTCCAGCCGGTAGAGCACATGCACGATCAGCGGCCGCTCGTTCATGGCTGGCTCCCCGCAAGATCGGGTGGCCGCCGCGCCTGCACATCCGACGCGCCGGGCGCGGGCAGCGCCTGCGCAAAGGCGCGCAACCTCGTCCGCACCCGATCGGCATCGTCGCTGACGACCGGCGACGACAATGCCCACACCGAAGATCGCGGTACCTGCCCGCGCAGCACACCCCACGCCTGCAGCAACTTGGTCAACACTGGCGAACGGGTGCAGCGGCGATCCACGCAATACCAGTACCACACCAACCGCGAGCCGGTCGTACCGACCAGCCGCAGCTCTCCGGCAGTCGTGCTCCACCCATGGGCGAGTTCAATCTGCCGGCTGGCACGACTCAGGATTTGCGCATGCGCCGAATCGTAGAGATCGTTGCCATAGGTGATCAGGGTATGTCCGCGGCGTGGCTTGCCGGTATAGATGGCGTGAAACAACTCGACCACGTCACCACTGGCGGCCGATTGATAGGACGCGCGCACCTGCCCCGCCGTCCCCTTGAAGATCGGCCGCCAGCCGTCCGCGGCAGCTTGCGGCCCGCTCCAGCCGACGATCGCCGGTGCGGTCAAGTGCATGGTTTCCGGTGGTGCCGGTGCCGCGAGTCCGGCGGCCAAGGCCGGACCCGCGATCAACAGCGCCACTGCCGCCGGCCAGACCATGGTGCGTGCGCCGGCAGGCCTGCCGCCACGTGCGAAGGGATGTTCCGGCGCCACGAGTGGGTCGCGGAAAAACCAGCCGGCCAGCAACAGCAGCACCAGCACCGTGCCGAAGAACTGCCAGCCAAAAATCATGTGGTCCGTGCCGGTCGCGTGTTCCAGCCCCCAGGTCTCGCCGATCAGCACGGTGAAATACACCCGCAAGCCGTTCGCGACGACCGGAGCCACCGCCGCCAGCGCCACGAAAACCACCCGCTTCCACCAGCGCTGGTACATCAGGTAGGCATACAGGCAGCCGAGTGCGGTGCAGGCGTTGAAGAATTTCACGCCGCTGCATGCATCGGCCACCATCCATACCGCCGAAGGCGTGATGATCTCCCGGCCGTTGAGCAGGACCGGCGTGCCGGTCAGCTCCAGCGCACGCACCGCAAAATGCGCCGTGATGTCTTGCAGCGGACCCACCAGCGCATCGCCCCAGGGAACCGCGAACACCACCAGATAGCCGAGCGGAAACGCCAACACCCATAGCGCGCGCCATCCCCAGCAGGCCAGCACCAGCGCGGGAAACAGCGCCACGAACGCGAAATGCTGCGCCAGATTGATGTCGAGCAGGCGGCCGGCATACCAGACAAACACCAACGCAGCCACCGCTGCCAGGCCCCAGGCACTCGGCACCGGCGGGTTCGCCTGGAGTTGATGGCGCAGGTTGAATACCGTCCACAGGCTCAACGGAAAGATCAGAAAGCCGTACTGATAAGTTCCATCGTGATCCCAGGTCCACACCAGCGATTGCACGGTCCGCCAGTAGCACACCAGCAGCACGGCGACGGCGACGGCGAATGCGGCCGCGGCCAGTGCCCAGCCGGAAGTGCGCACGGAAAAGCCGGCCACGGCGGCAAGCGGCCTGTTCATGGGCACGCCTCCAACCCGGCAGTGCCAACGGCACTCACGGAAGCTGCACCGGACTGCGCATTGCACAGCACGTTTTCATACGTGTCGAGACTGCGCGCCCAGTCATAGCGGGACAGCACCTCGGCGCGGGCCGCCGGCACCCGCACGGCTTGCGGCGCATCCAGCCAGCGCAGGGCTTCCGTCGCCATGGCCTCGGGCGATTCATCGATGCAACCCTGGCGACCCGCGAAATCCGCGACGCCCGCGTAGGCCGCAGGCGTCGCCAGCAGTACCTTCTCCATGGCCAGCGCCTCCAGCACCTTGTTCTGAATGCCGCGCGCAATCCGCAGCGGTGCCGCCACGGCATGTGCATGCGCCAGGTACGGCCGCACATCCTCCACCCGCCCGGTAACCGTAATGCCCGCGAGCTGGCCCAGCGCGCGGACCGCTGCTGTCGGCCTGCTTCCCACGACGTAAAAGCGGGCGTCCTGCCGCCGGGCGGCAATCCGCGGCCAGACTTCGTGCGCGAACCAGTGCACCGCATCCACGTTGGCGCGGTAATCCATGGCACCGACAAACACCACCGCCCGTTCTCCCGGCCGGTAGGGACTGGAACAGGCTCGTTGCGGATCCCAATACCCGGCATCCACCCCGTTGGGGATGCCG
This sequence comes from Rhodanobacter sp. LX-99, assembly GCF_018599185.1. Lineage (NCBI taxonomy): Bacteria > Pseudomonadati > Pseudomonadota > Gammaproteobacteria > Lysobacterales > Rhodanobacteraceae > Rhodanobacter > Rhodanobacter sp. LX-99. Next base: position 155,013 of record NZ_JAHFVL010000003.1, read on the forward strand.
TGCACCCGGCCTGCCGATTCCGGCACCAGGCGCCGGAAAAACGCCGCTTCGGCTTCCGAGACAAACACGCTGGCGTCGAATTGCGCGGCGATCGTGCGCTCGAACTCCGCCAATCGCCGCGCTTCCCGCTGGTACAGCATGCGCTTCACGCCACCACGGGCCTGCTGCGCATACTGGTGCCACTTGTCGGAGTCCACGTCCACGAAATCCATGACCCGGCGCAGCGGGGCGTGCCGCATGACGAACGGCGCCACGCCGGACGAGTAGCACAAGGCCAGCTCCACCTTGTGGTCGGCCAACAACCGTTCGACCCAGTGCCGCATCACGCGGTCGCGGTAAACCCCGACGGTAAGCGCTTCGCCTCGCGTCAGCGCGGCAAGCGCGCGCCAGCCCGCGCGCCAAGGCGGCAAAGGCCGGACACACGCCTCGGCGCACAAGGCCTCGACCGGCGCAAGGTGTCGCCAGTCAGCCGGATCGTCCACGAACGTGCCGAGATACACGCGGTAGCGTTCGGCGAGCCGCTGCAACACGTGGTACGAGCGGATCTTGTCACCCTTGCTGGGTGGCCAGGGCAGCCGGTGGCAGAGGAACAATACCGATTGCATGCGCTAACCCAGATCCCGCGCAAGCCATGGGCCCAGCGCACAGCTCACCGGCAGCGGCAGCCGCTTCCAAGCCTCGATGAACAGACTGTACTTGCTGTTCGTGGGACTGATATTGGGAACCGTCCTGGCACGCACCAGGTAATAGGCATAGGGCAGCGGTTGCGGCTCGAAACCCCAGTGCTTCTTGAAGTGATAGGAACCGCTGTCCTGCTTGCTGCGGCCGTAGTCGAACAGCCGGGCGCCGCGCTCGACCGCGCGCTGCATCACCGCCCAGTACATGAAATCGTTGGCCGCGAGGTCACGGCCACGCGCCACACTGCCGCCGTAATACGGATGCACTTCATCGCGAAAGTAGAAGCTCATGACCGCGGCCACCGGCTGCCCCTGGTGGGCGACTACGGTAACCTCGCAATCCGCGCCAAACGCCTGCTGCAGTCTCGCGTAATAGTTGCGCGACAACACCGGCGTACCCAGATTGCGCACGCTCTCGGCGTACACCCGGTAAAACTCGGTAATGCTGCCGCCATGGCGCGCTTGCAAGCCGGCGCCGACGCCCTTGCGCACCATGGCGCGCTGCTTGCGCGGGATCGCCTTGAGATTTTTGTCATGGTCCGGACAGATCGCCTTGCGGAAGCTGACGTACAGATCCTTGACCGGCCAGGCGGGGTGGCGCAACTCGCGCTCGCGCAGTTCGAGATAATCGACGCGCAGCTCGTCGGCGAGCGCGGTCGCGGCCTGGATGAGCTGCGCCTCGCTGTCCGGATCGCTTGCCACCGCTCCGCCATACACGCAAAACGGCGTTGAAATCAGCGCGTGGCCAAACAGCCGGCTGCGCATCTCGGTGAGTGGCAGAACGCCCGTGATGACCCCATGCCGTTCCGCGTACAAATAGTGGCAGCGGTGACCAAGCACCTGCTCGAGGATCCCGCGCCAGGCCACCCGGTGGAAAAACGTGGCCCGCGGCGCACTCTCGACAAAAGCGTCCCAACGCCGCTCGTCGCCACGTCCCAGGCGCTTGACGGTGCAAGGGTTGGCGGAATGGCTGTCGTCCGCACGGTCGAGCATGTCGCATCCCTCTCAATGCGCACAGAGTTCGGCGGCCTGCAGCGCCACCACCGGATAGTCGGCGTGGGTGCGGGCGAGAAATACCCGATCCATGCGGTCGAAACGGAAGTCGCGCACGAGCCGCTCAAGCCGCGGCGCCGTGCGGGTCAGGTTCAAATAGTGGCGCACCCGGTTCTTGAGCGTCGCGCCGGGCACCCGCGGCTGCTGCGGATCCACTTCCCATGGGTGGAAATAGAACACGCCGGAGCGCCGCTCACGCCGGTTGACGCGCCGCAGGCCGCGCTTGAACAGCACATACGGCAGCAAGCGAAAATAACCACCGCCGCCGCACGGCCAGTTGCGCCCGCATAGCCGCACCGTCGTCACCGGGATTTCGAGCAAGCCGGAGCGCTTCGCAAAAAACGGAAATCTCGGTGCCGCCGGCATGCCGTACAAATCATGATGGATCGGCACGATGCTGGAACTGTAGCGGTACCCCGCTTCGCGCAATTCCTCGTGAGCCCACAACGTGGTGGGCCCAATGGAATAACTGGGCGCCCGGTAGCCATGCACTGCGGTACCGGTGACGTCCTCGAGCAGAAGTTTTGTGCGCGTAATGCTGTCGCGAAACTCCGCTCGGCTCAGATCCGTCAGACGCTCGTGGCCGAAACCGTGGCTTGCGACCTCATGGCCGGCGGCGCTGATGTCGCGCACCAGCACCGGGAAGCGTTCGGCCACCCAGCCAAGCACGAAGAAAGTGGCATGCACACCGTGACGCTCGAAAAGCTCCAGCACGCGCCGGGTATTGCCTTCGACGCGGACGGGCCAGTGCGGCCAATCCTCGCGCCGGATGCACTTTTCGAAGGCGGCCACCTGGAAATAGTCCTCCACGTCCACCGTCATGGCGTTGGTGACGGGCTCGAGCCGTGGTGGCGCCGTGCTCATTTGCCTTCCTGGCCGGAACGCGGGTACCGCGCGTCGGCAATCATCGCCTCGTCCACGACCGGTGCCAGCGACGACGCGGCCAGCAGTGCTTCCCTGCGTCGGACCTCGTCGCGCATCAACTGCAACATGAATTTGTTGCGTTCGAGGTCCGGCGCGGCAAGTCCGCATTCCCGTTTCGATGGCACGGCAGCATGCGTCAGATCCAGGTCCTGGGGCACGGCTGGCGCTTCCAGTGTCGGCGGCACACCGGCCATCTCCTCTTGGATTTCGTCGAGCACGACGGTGAGCGCCGCTTGGTCCAGGCCGTGCAGCTCTTCCAGATAACCGTGCAACAGCAGCCGGTCCATGACGAGGTTGATCTTGCGCGGGATCCCGTGACTGGCCCGGTAAACCCCGCTGAAAATTTCCGGCGCCAGTTCCGGGTCGTTGTTCCAGCCGACGGTACGCAGGCGGTGCAGGATGTACGCTTGGCTTTCCTCCTCGCTCATCGGTTCGAGCCGGTGGGAGGCAATGATGCGCTGGCGCAATTGCTCCATGTGGTTGCTGACGATGATGCGCCGCAGTTCGGTCTGGCCGACGAGAAATACCTGCAGGAGCGCACGACCCTTGAACTCGAAATTCGACAGGATGCGCAGCATCTCGAGTGCCGCCGGGGTAAGCGTTTGCGCCTCGTCCACCACCAGCAGGGCGTGCGTCAGACGGGCATGCAGCGATATCAGGTGCCGTTTCACATCCTGCAGCAGAGCCTCCTTGCTGCGCCCCTCATAAGGCAGGTCAAGCGCCGAAGCCACCGCCGGCAATATATCGTCGCCATCGAGATTGGCCGAGGCGATACTGGCTACGGCAATATTGCGATGCGCGAGTGCCTCGAACAGCTTCTGGATGAGCAGCGTCTTGCCGGTTCCGACGGCGCCGGTGATCACCACGAAGCCTTCGCCCTGCTCGAAACCGTAGAGCAGATACGCCATGGCGCGCTTGTGACCCTTGCTGGGGAACAGCATTCCCGGATCCGGGGTCAACTGGAAAGGCTTGCCGCGCAGCTTGTAAAACGCCTGATACATGTCGTCCTCAGAACAGGTGGGTGAACTGCAGGAAAATCACGTTCGCGCGGTATCCCCGCGCGCCTGCCGATCCGGTAGACACATTGCGGGAATCGCGGCGCAGCCGCAGGCTGGCGAAATTTTTCGGGTCGAGTTGATGCACGACCGCCAGTTGCGCGTACTGGTTGTAGTTGGTCTGCCCATCCTGGTGCCGGTAACGCTGCCAGCCATAGGTCGGGGTCAACGTGGTGAACGGCCCGATATTGAACAGCCAGGCGACATCCGCATTCGCCACTCTTTCCTGGCCGCTGTTCAACAGAAAATAAGTGCGCCGCTCGTCGTATAGCGTCACCTGCAATCTGCCTTTGGGCATCTCGTAGGCCGCCGACGCGGTGGCACGCTTCATGAGGTAAACCTGCTGCTCCCTGAGCGAGGGAGTCACAGGGAATCCGGGTGGCGGGGTAACGTCCACGCCCTGCCCCAGCAACTGCTGGTTGAGGTCGGTGGGTTGTTCCACGTAACTTGCGGCCGTCGTCAGCAAGGCGGCTGTGCGCGTCCAGGACAACTGGTAGCTGCGGCCATAAAACCGATGCCCGACCAGTACCTTGAAATTATTCAGCGTGTTCGACCACTCGATACCGGCATCCCAGAAGCTCGCACCCAGCCTGTCCACCGTGCCATCCGCCAGGAACTTGTTTTCCTTGCCGACATCGGCAAGCAAGCTGGTATTTTCACGGACCTGCATGGCGGCTCCCAGCTTGGCAATCGCAAAACGCGAGTTGCGGCCGGAATCAAACTCGATACGCTGATCGGAATAGCCAAGGTTCCAACTCCACGTTTCGTACTGCGGGCTCACAAGGTTGAACTGCAGCGCGTTGCTGGTGATGTCGGATATGCCGATCAACAAATCGTTGTTTTGCGCGGGGATGCCCTTGGTGTTGTACAGCACGCGCCCATAGCTGTAACGCAGCGTCGCGGTGCCGACGTTGCCAAGGTCCTGGATCCAGTACGGGCTGAGCGTGGCCCGCGCGACATTGGCGCGGTTATTGTCCAGCAAAAACGTGCCGGACCCGGCCGGCAATTCGTTGTTGATGACTTCGCGTCCGTACAACGCACTGCCGTCGAGGAAGAAGTGCTGCGGAAGAAGGGTGAGCGTGCCGTGAGTGTCGAGGTTTTGCGCCAACTGGTTATGGCGCGATTGTCCCTTGTACAGATATCCAGTGAGCGTGTAGTCAAATACTCCGGAAAATCGCGGTCCGCTGTAGGCCGATTTGATAAATGGCTGAATCTCGGTGATCCAGCTCGTTTGTTTCGGTTTGCCGCTGGCCGCAAGCATGAGGTTATCGGTGTACAGCTCACCGAGCGTGATGCCCGTGACCACCCCCGGAGAGTCGACGCTCGGCTGCGGGATGACGCCCGGTGGCGGATTCTCGGAGTTCCCGGCGGGTCCGCCGAAGGCCGAGTTCAGCGCTGACAGCGTCCCAACGTCCGCGTTCTGGGCTGCAGCCCCGGCCAGCCAGCCGCCCAGGGTGATCGACGACAAAACCACCGACGCCGACAGGGCACGCATCTAGGCTTCCCCGGCAAAGCGGCCCCGGGAATACAGACCGTAGTAGTTGTCGTAGTGGTTCTCGCTTGCCGGCAGGCAGCTCATATTGAGAATCAGACCGACATATTGCGAGTCATTCAAACTTTGCAGAGCCGAATTGACGGCATGCTGGCCTGTGCGACCTGCGGCTACCACCACAACAACCTGGCCCATGTGGGAAGCCAGCACCTGCGACTCCGAAGTCGCCAGCAAGGGCGAAGAGTCAAATACCACCAGACGGTGCAGGTTCCGGCCGCCAAGTTCCTCAAGTACATATTCCATGCGGAGGCTGCCGAACAGCTCGGCGGTCAGTGGATGACGCTCCCCTACCGGCACCACCAGCAGATTCGGTACATCGGTTTGCACGATGACTTCGGCAGGATGGCGCCGTTCGTCCACCAGCACGTCCATCAGGCCAGGCTGCCCGCCGAGCCCGAAAACGCGGGTGATATGGGATTTCGGTATATCGCCGTCCACCAGCAATACCTCGAAATCCAGCTCGCGCGCCAGACTCAGGGCAAGATTCAACGCGGTAAAGGTCTTGCCTTCGCCCGGCACCGCGCTGGTCACCATGATGCGCCCTGCGTGCGGCAATACTTTGGGGCCATTTCCGATGGCATTGTCCATCAACGGCCGTTTGACGCGGCGCAGCTCGTCCGCGAGCCGATCGTTCGCCTCGTCACCAGCGGGGAGCAGACCCGCGCGCTCGAGCGCCATCTGATCCACGTGCCAGAGCGGCGCGGTTTCCGTGGTTTGGCCCACCGCCCGCGCCCTGCCCGACAAACGCTCGATCGTCGACGCCGAATGCGGTGTTACCGCCTCGACAGGTGGCGATACCAGCAGTTCAGGTTGCAAGGTCTTGAGCTTCTCGACTGCCTTCTCAACGATGCTCATGCGGCCCCCACCACAAAGAAATGCTGCACCAGCTGGGTAAGCTGTCCGTCAAAGGCGAACCCCAGCACCAGCACCACGGCCAGCAGACCAGCCCCGGTGCAAAACCCGACCACCTCGCGGCGCCGATCCTGGCGCCGCGATGGCGACACGATCAAGCTGAGCGCACCGAGCACGGGGTAATCGCCGGACTCGCGCAAACTCTTGAGGCTCACGAACACCGGATTTATTTTATGCAGGAAATACGCAAACCCGCCGCCGATGGCCAGCGCCAACGCGAGCACCAGCAATAACAACCGCCCGCGTTTCGGACTCACCGGCAGCGGCGGAACGACCGGTGGATCGATAACGCGGAATTTCAGGTTGTTGCCGCTCTGCGTTGCGTCCTGAGACAGCTCGGCCGTGTTCAAGCGCTCCACCAACTGGTCGTACTGTTTCTTGGTGACGTCGTAATTGCGCATCAGCCGTTGCAAGGTGGCTTGCACGTCGGAGATCTTGTCCACGTTGCCCTTGAGGTCGGCAACCTGCCGTTTCTGCAGGGCGACTTGCGTGGCCAGCGTCTGAATGCTGACCTGGGTGGAATACATGGATTTCTGCATCTCCTGGTATACCGGGTTGTCCGAGACCACGCCCATCATCGAGGTCCCGGGTGCATTCTTCTGCAGAGCTTCGCGCCGCGCCTGAAGTTGCGCGATCATGCGCCGGGTGGAAATCACGTCCGGGTATTCATCCGTATAACTCAGCAACAGCTGGTTGAGCTGCTGCTGGTAAGACGCAATCTGCTTGTCGACCTCCTGGGTGCGCGGATCGATTCCCGATGAGGTCGGGCCGCTGCTCGCCATGGCGCGCATCTGCTGCTGGATGGTCGCGCGACTGGCGACGGCCGTATCGTACTGGCCCTGCAGGTTCTGCAATTGGGTCTCGGCCTCCTGCAGGCGCGTGAAATAATTGCTGCCGCCCTGGCTTGGAATGTAGCCGACGTTGGCCTTCTGAAAATCCGCGAGTTTCTGCTCCGCCTCGTTCAGCCGGCTGCCGTAAGCCTGGACCTGTTGCTGCAGGAAATTCTGCGCCGCCTCGGTGGACGCGGCATTCGTGCCCAGCGTGTCGTTCATGAGAATCTGCAGGAACGCCTGTACCACTTTCTGCGCCATCTGCCGGTCGGGATCGACGTAGCTCAGGTCGTAGAGGTCTTTTGGGCCGGCCCCCTTCACCGTGACGGCAGCGCCAAGGCTCACCAGCAACTCATCCTTGTCCGCCGGGGTCGTGGCGCGCAGAGACAGCCCGGTCTTGTCTGCCACGGCCTCGAGATTGGGACGCGAAAGCAACGTTTGGGTAATGATCTGGAGGCGCCCACGCACGTCTGGCTGCACCGCGACACCACGCAGCAGCGGATTCGTCAACGCCTCGGTGTCGGCATACACCTGGGCATTGGCCGCATACTTGTTCGGCAGGCTGAACACCAGCAGCGCGCCGACGATCGTCACGCACCACGCGACGATCAGCGCATGCCAGCGGTAGCGCCAAGCGGTGCGTGCCTCCAGCAGTACATGCTGAAACAGCTCACGCAAATCGATCGATTGTTTCTGCATCACTTCCCTTCCCGATGTCATTGACGGTTGCCATGCACTCGCGCCCGCCGCGTCAAAGCAATGACTGCGGAATGATCAGAATGTCGCCGGGGTACATGACCATGTTGTACTTGATCGCGCCGTTCATCAGGTCGTCGAGCCGCACCGGGATGGTCTGCTCATTGCCGTCGGGCAGCCGGCGCGCGACCTTCGCTCCGTTGCCAGCGGCAAATTTGGTGAGGCCGCCGACTTCGATCATCACGTCGAGCAGGGTCATGCCGCTGCGGTACGGCACCGCCTTGGGCATCGCTGCCTGCCCGACGACGCGCACCTGCTGGCTATAGGCGCCGACGAAACTCTTGACGATCACGGTCACCAGCGGGGAACGGATGTAGCGGCTCAACGCGCTCTCCAGGTCGCCAGCCAATTTGTCCGGGGTTTCGCCGGCCGCCACGATGGATTGCACCAACGGGATCGAGATACGCCCGTCGGGACGCACTGGCACGGTGGTGCTCAGGCTGGGATTGTCGCGCACGAAGATTTCCAGCGAATCGCCCGGACCGATGATGTAGCGGTCCACCGGCGGCGTCGCCGCGGCCGAACCATCGATAGTCGGTGCACTGCTGCAACCGCCAAGCAGCAGCAAGCCAGCCACCATCACCAGCCAGAAGACGTAGTTTCCCGGTAGCGGTTTCATTGCTTGTTCTCCCCGATTTCAGCGCGCGCCACGCCTGAACAGCACCACTTCCACGGTCTGGACCAGGATGCTCAGATCAAACACGAGGTTGTGGTTTTTCACGTAGAACAGGTCGAAATTCAGCTTTTGCTCGGCGTCCTCCAGCGACGCGCCGTACGGGTAGCGCAGCTGAGCCCAGCCGGTCAGCCCCGGCTTCACGCAATGACGCAAGCGGTAGTAGCGGATGCGGGTGTTGAAGTCGTCCACGAACTGCGGCCGTTCCGGGCGCGGGCCAATGATGCTCATGTCGCCGCACAGCACGTTCCAGAGCTGCGGCAACTCGTCCAGCCGGGCGTTGCGGATGAAATGCCCGACCCGGGTCACCCGGCCGTCGTTCTTGCTGGCCCAACGGGCCACCCCGTCGCGCTCGGCGTCGGTGCCCATGCTGCGGAACTTGATCAACGAAAACAGCTCGCCGTTTTCACCAACCCGTTCCTGGCGGTACAGAATCGGCGCGCCACGACCCGACTCCAGCCGGATGGCCAGGGCCGTCAACAGCATGAACGGCCATGCCACCAGCAACACCAGCGCGGCGACGGCCACGTCGAAGGCTCGCTTGATCGTGCGCCGCACCGGGGAGCTGTTGAAGCCATCCGAAAATACCAGCCACGAGGGGTTGGTGAGATCCATCTTGATCCTGCCGGCCTCGCGCTCGAAAAACTCGGTGAGCTCGGTCACTGCCATGCCGCGCTGCTTGCATTCCAACAACGCATCCACCGGCAAGGTGCCGCGACGATCGTCCGGCCCCACCACGATTTCGTCCACGCCAAGCCGGGTCGCCCATTCGTACAGGTTCCCGTCGGGCTGCAGCAGCAAAGGCGCGGAGATGAATACCGGATCGGCACCAACCGGCACGTAACCCAGGACCTTGAACCCGCGTTGATCGGTCCTGCGGCGCATCTTGTGGCTCACCTCGGCGGCGCGCTCGCCGGCGCCGAACATCACCACGCGGCGCTTGAACAGGTCGGCGTCCACGAAACCCAGGAACGCCACCCGCCACAACGCCACGACGAAGTAACCGACTATCAGCGCGATGCCCAGAACGCCGCGGCCCAGATACGCCGGAGGAACCGCGTAATACAACACGGTAAGCGCGATGCCACCCAGCACGAAGGCAATGCCTTGCCGACTGAGCCGCCCGAGCCAGCCCGCCCGCAGATGGACTTCGTACAGCCCCAGCGCCGCCATCGAGACAATCAGCACCATCGCCACCAGCAACCCACGCCAATGCAGCGCTGCGCTGAACGCAGCCTGGGTGTCGACGTCACCCAGGTAACGCAGCACCACCGCGGCATAGACACTCGCCACCAGCAGCACAAACTCGGCCGACACCAGCAACAACTGCCAGTGCAGCGCACGGAATCGGAATAATCCGTACATGTTTGCGCCTCCCCGCAGCAACGAATCCTTCCGCCGGCATGACTGATCGCGACAGAGGGACAACCTTTATACTCTAAATGCGGAACATGTCACGTTTTGCGTAGATTTTATGTGTTAAAATCGCGAGCACGAGACGACTCGGATCCGGTTGTTGGACCGGGGGCTGCGGTCACTCGGATTCAAACCGCCGCGTCTTTCCACCTTTAGCCTTGAACAGGTGACCTTCCCGTGAAAAACGCCGGGAGGAACGGTGATCGCGCACCGCAAGCCCGACACCGGCACGGCGAATGGCGAGGATTTCTGCATCTGATTGACCGGCGCACGCCGAAAGAGAAATTTCTGCAGCTGGCTTGCGGCCATCAGCGAACAATCACAATTACGCGCATTGGCACGGATACTGCTTCACCATGCATCCGAACCACTTCAGGTTCTCTTTCGAAAAGCCGCCATGGATTCCTGGCGGGCTGACACCTGCTTCAAACGAAGCGACCGCTGCCGACGTGCAGGCATGACGGCAGCGGACACGCCATGCCTGCGCCGCAGCGCGCCGACGTGCGAAAATCGGGCACCCACCGATGGCGCCCCTACTTCATGTCCACCCAGAAATACGACTTCCGCCAGTTCCAGGAAGAGCTCGCCAAGCTCGAACGCAAGGCTGAAAAACAGCAGCCGGCCAAGCCTCTCGGCAAGAAGGCCGCGGCGGTGCAGCGGCTGGCGATGGCACGGGAGGAGTTCCTGGTGTTGCGCAAACGGCATGAGCTGAGCGTGGCGGACGTGGTGGCGTTCTTCCCGGAAGAGGAAGGTATTGCCTATCTGCAGCAGCTGATCGCGGCGGCGCAGGCAAAGCCCCGGCGGACGCGCAAGGCGTAGCTGTTCCGGGCCCCACCCGGCGGCAGTTCTTGTGGACACCGGAGTTATAATGCCCGGCCGACGGTGCGGCCCGCCCTTCCTGGGCGGATGCTGCGACGGGGGACTGCCGGACGATGAGCATGCAAATCGACATCCACGCACTGCTGCCTGGCGCTGGCCGGCCGTGGCGAACATGGACGCCATGGGTCGTCGTGGCCGCGGTCGCGCTGGGCGCGAACGGCTGTGCTACGTTGCGCGGCGGGCATTCCACGGTGGTAGTCACTCCGTCGCAATCGCCGACGGCATCGCCCGCGTCGGCAGGAACGCCCCCGCAGCCTTCGCTGGCTGCGATCATCCGCAATCAGCTTCAGCTTGGCCACTACGCCGAGGGCGAGACAGCGTTGCGGCGCTACCTGAAACAGCATCCCGGCGACCGCGCGGCGCAGGCCATGCTGCACCAGCTCACCGTGGATCCCCGCCAGGCGCTGGGCGAGCGCTGGCGCGCGCACGTCGTGCAGCCGGGCGATTCCTACAGCACCCTGGCCAGCCGTTATCTCGGCGACCCGAACCGGTTCCTGATCCTGGCCCGCTACAACGGCTCGACCAATCCTTCCCTGCTACGCGCGGGCGAGACGTTGCACATGCCGCTGTCCGCCGGCACCGATGCCGCGATTGCGGCCGAATCGTCGACCGCCACGACATTGCCGACGGCGATCGTGCGCGGCACCGAATCGCCGGCGGCAGAGGCGCGCCGGTTGCAGAGCGAGAGCGTGTCCCTGCTCGGCCAGGGACACAAGGACCAGGCGCTCGCCCGCCTCGACCAGGCGCTGGCCATCGACCCGCGACTGAAACCGGCCGGAGCCGGGGCGACCGCGCTGCGAACGCAGCTGCTGGACTCGTACCACGAGCGCGCGATCGTGCTGTACCGCGACCAGCAACTGGACCAGGCCATCGCGCTGTGGGACCGGGTGCTGGCGATCGCGCCGGACTACGAGCCGGCGATCGTCTACCGCACCCGCGCGCGCGAGCTCAAGCAGCGGCTCAAGCAGTACTGACTCAGGCCTCGCTGGCGCCGCCTTCGTCGGCTATCGCCGATATGATCTGCGTCGGCCGCGTCACGTCCGCAGCGGCGCTTGCCGGCGCGGACTCGGACCGGTGCTGCCGGGCCTGCAGCGCGCCGTTCATCAGGTTGAAGGCAGCGAACAGCCGGCCCAGCTCATCGCGGCGAGCCAGCCGGATACGATGGCGATAATCCCCGCGCGCCACCCTCAGCAGCGCATCGCCAAGCAGGTCCAGCGTGTTGAGCGGCCGGCGGAACAGCCAGTAGGCCGCGCCGACGACGGCCGCCAGGGTCAGCACCAGCACGATGGCGATCACCCCCAGCGTAGTCCTTTGCGCCGCGCGCAGGGCCGCATTGCTGACCCCGAGGCGCAGGTCGCCCACCGTCTTCGCCTGGTAATGGATGGGCACGTCGAACAGCAGCATCCCGCCCTGCCCGCGGTCGCCCGCGGTCCGGCTGAGGTAGCTCTGGATATCGTCCGGTCGCGGCAGGTATTGCATCCCCTGTGGAGCAGGCAGCTTGTGGCCGACCTCCTCCTGCCGCGTGCTGGCAATGACGTCGCCGGCTCGATCGGCGATCGCCAGGTAGTGGATCTGCTGGTTGCGCGAGACATCCGTGACCAGGGCGCGGGTGGCGGCGTGATCGTCGAGCAGCAGGTTCTCGGCCGATTCGCTGGCGATCATGCGTCCCATCGAACTGCCGAAATCCAGCGCCACGCCGGTCACCGCGGCGCTCTGCTTGGCGTAGATCGCGGCCAGCCCCAGCATCAGCACCAGGCTCAGGATGGCGCCCAGGCTGCTGGCCCAGCGCAGGCGCAATGAAATGATGCGGGTCGCCAGCGGATTTTCGCGCTCGCGCTCGTACTCGCGCGCGGCCAGGCGCAGGTCGTCGATGACTTCCGCGCCGCGCTGGTAGCGCGACTCCGCCGTGGGCGCCAGCAAGGTGCGCACGATGCTGATCAAGATCGACGGCGTGGCCGGGTCGCGCGGGCGGATCGGCGGACGCGGCGAGCGCAGCCGCTTCCTGATCAGCTGCTGCATGTTGCCGATGTCCGGCCACGGCAGCTTGCCGGTGACCAGCCAGTACAGCACCACGCCCAGCGAGAACAGGTCGCTGCGCGCGTCGCTGCGCTCGCCGCGCAGGCGCTCCAGCGCCATGTAGGCCGGCGTGCCGCCGATTTCCGCGGGCATCCCGCCGGCGTCGCGCGGCGAACCGCGGCGCTCGGCGATGCCGAAGTCGCTGATCTTGGCGTAGCTCCAGCCGTCGGCCAGCATGATGTTTTCGGGCTTGACGTCGTGATGGAGGACGCCACGGGCATGCGCATAGTCGAGCGCGGCGGCGAGCTGTCCCACCAGGTCGATGATCACCGGCAGCGGCGGAAACCCCTCGCGGCTGACCGCGCCGGCGAGCGTCTCGCCCGAGAGGCGCTCCATCGCGATGTACGAGCGGCCGTCGTCGGTCTCGCCGACGTCGAAGATGGTGACGATGTGCGGATGGGTCAGGTGGCCTGCCGCGCGCGCCTCGACCAGGAACCGGCGCCGGTAGGCGGGATCGGCGGCAATCTCCCGGTGCAGGCACTTGATCGCCACCTTGCGCTCGATGCCCGGATCGAAACCGGCGTAGACGACGGCCATCGCGCCTTCGCCGAGGATGCCCTCGACGCGATAGCGGCCGACCTGCTGCGGAATGGCGCTCTCGCTCATGGCGACCCGAGGAACCACCACGCCAGCGTGCCCAGGATGCCGAGCACGGCAAGCAGCACGATCGCGCCGATCCAGCGCCGCGATGCGGGCCTCGGCAGGTCGCGCTCGCGGGTCAGGAACACGAACTCCGCCTGCCCCAGCCGGATGTGGTCGCCGTGGCGCAAGGTCGCCTCGTGGATGCGCCGGTCGTTCACGAACGTGCCGTTGGTGGACAGCGTGTTCACGATGACGCAGCGGCCCTGCTGGTTGGTGATCCAGGCATGGCTGCCGGATACGCTGAGGTCGTCGACGACGATCTCGTTGTCGACCCGGCGGCCGATGGCCTGCCGGCCGGGACGAAGGGTGAAGCGGCGCCCCTCGATGCCGGGGCTGCTGCCTTCCAGCACCGGCTCGTGCACGCTGGCCCGGTCATCCACCCTCTCCCCGGCATCGCTGGCGTACTGCCGCAATGCCTCGGTGGAAAAAAACCGGGTGCCCTGCGGTCCTGAAGATCGTTCGCCGGAGCGGAACGGTGCCTGACCACGATCGCTCATCGAAACCCCATGCCTCCGAACCAGTTCGAACTATAACCAACTGGGGGACGGTCGAGGGCGCCAAGGCCAGAAATCGTTGACGCAAAAGTCACGTGCCTGAACGGTAGCCGGCCGCGACGGTCCGCGTTCACTGCGGGTTGAGTGGGGCTGCTCAAGACTCGGGTTTCCCGCAGGCAACGAGGTGCTCCCCCATGACGAACAAGCTCGCTTCACTGACTTTCACTCTGGCGCTGGGAACGCTGGCGTCGGGAGTCTCCGCTGCCGCGGCGGCACAGCAGGCCATGACCGAACCGCAGGTGCAGAGCCAGCTCACCGCGCAAGGCTATACCAAGGTGCACGACCTGAAGTTCAAGAACGGCATGTGGTACGCCGAGGCGAAAAGCGCGAACGGCGAGCGGGTGGACCTGCGCATCGACGCGAGGACCGGCCAGGTGTACCCGGACAAGCAGGTGTCGCAGCTGAGCAAGCAGGACGTGCGTGCGTCGCTGGAAACCCAGGGCTACACGAACGTGCACGACGTGGAATTCGAGGACGGCATGTGGAAGGCCAAGGCGGACAACCCTGCCGGCAACCGCGTCAAACTGAAGATCGACGCCACCAGCGGCAAGGTGATCGGCACCTACTAAGGGCGCGTTCGCCGGATGGACCGGACGGCGGATGCTCACTACCATCGGGGGGATTCCTTCCCCCGACACAGGTGACCGCCCGTGAAGCGACTGCTCCTTTCCGCCCTGATCATGGCCGCATGCTCGGTCGTGCAGGCCGCCGACACGCCGACCTTCAGCCCTCAGCGGCTGTCCGCCGAAGTGAAGACGCTGTCCTCGGATGCCTTCGAGGGCCGCGGTCCGGCCACGCCGGCCGAGACGAAGACCATCGACTATGTGGTGGCGCAGATGAAGGCCGCCGGGCTGCAACCCGGCGGCGACCTCAAGGACGGCAAGCGCAGATGGACCCAGGCGGTGCCGCTGCGGCGCAGCCAGATCGTGGGCACGCCCGCGCTGAAACTGAGCCTGGGCGACAAACATGAGGCGCTGACGCAGGGCGAGCAGATCGCCGTGCGCGCGCCGATGGACGGCTCGACCACGGTCGCGGTCGCCAACGCACCGCTGGTATTCGTCGGTTACGGCGTCAAGGCGCCGGAGCGCAACTGGGACGACTTCAAGGGCGTCGACCTGCACGGCAAGATCGCCGTGGTACTGGTCAACGACCCCGACTTCGAGACCGGCCACGGCGACTTCGGCGGCAAGGCCATGACCTACTACGGCCGCTGGACCTACAAGTACGAAGAAGCCGCGCGGCAAGGCGCGCTCGGCATGCTGGTGATCCACGAGACCGCGCCGGCCTCGTACGGCTGGGCCACGGTGAAGAACTCCAACACCAACGCGATGTTCGACATCGTGCGCGACAAGCCGGCTGCGGTGCACCCGGAGCTGGAAGGCTGGATCCAGCGCGACCTGGCGGTACGGATGTTCAAGCACGCCGGGCTGGATTTCGACGCGCTGAAGAAGCAGGCGCAGACGCGCGCGTTCAAGCCGGTGGCGCTGAAGGGCGAGAGCCTGTCGGCGAACTTCAAGGTCGATTCCGAAGTGATCACCTCGCACAACATCGTGGGCCGCGTCGAGGGCAGCAAGCGCCCGGACGAGACGGTGATCTACAGCGCGCACTGGGACCATCTCGGCGTCGGCGCGCCGGACGCGAAAGGCGACCGCATCTACAACGGCGCCGTCGACAACGCCACCGGCACCGCGGCGCTGATCGAAATGGGCCGCGCGTTCGCGCAGGGGCCGAAGCCCGAGCGTTCGGTGGTGTTCCTCAACGTCACCGCCGAGGAGAAGGGCCTGCTCGGTTCCGAGTACTACGCCGCCAACCCGCTGTACCCCCTGGCCACCACCGTGGGCGTGCTCAACATGGATGCGCTCGACCCGCATGGCCCGGCACGCAACTTCACCATCTCCGGCAGCGCGAAACTCGGCTTGCTGGACGACCTGGTCGCGGTGGCGAAGCAGCATGACGTGGCCTACACCGCGGACCCGAAGCCGGAGGCCGGCCACTTCTTCCGCTCCGACCATTTCTCGTTCGCCAAGCGCGGCGTGCCCGCCATCTCGTTCGGCTCCGGCAACGACTGGATCGAGGGCGGCCTCGCGGCCGGCAAGGCGGCGGAAGACGACTACACCGCCAAGCGCTACCACCAGCCTGCCGACGAATGGCAGGCCAACTGGCCGTTCACCGGCATGGCGCGCGACCTGCAGCTGCTCTACATCGTCGGCCACGACCTGGCGAACTCGGACCAGTGGCCGAACTGGGGCAAGGACTCCGAATTCCGCGCCACCCGCGACGCCAGCGCCGCCGAGCGGAAGTAAGCCCCGGGTTCCTGATGTATTCCCTCCCGAACCTCCCCCTGCGAGCAGGGGGAGGAACAATCGTCAGTGCAGGCCGTAGGCCCAGCGCAGGAACACCGGCAGCATCCGCTTCCACGACGCCTGGTTGTGCACGCCGCCGGGCAGCAGGAACAGCGTGGCGTCGGCGTGACGCGACGGATGCTTCGCGGCATCCATGTTGACCGTATAGCCCAGTTGCTTCAGCCCGCGCAGGCGAAAGCCGTCGGCGCCGCGATAGCCTTGCAGCAGGTCCTGCGTGTCGTCGACGGTATCGTTGATGCCGTCGCCGTCGCGATCCTTGGTTTCCTCCGCCGTGCCCACCGCGAACCACATGCGCAAGCCTGCGCGCTTGCGGCCGTGATCGACCATCGCCTGCGCCAGCCGCGTGTGCTGCACCGCCGTGGCGCTGCCGCGATCCGCGGCCAGCCAGAACGAGGGCGAAAAGGCGCCGACCTGGCCGAACACTTCCGGGTACTGCCAGCCGAGGTTGAACGCGTTCAACGCGCCCAGCGACCAGCCCAGCATCGTGCGCCCGCGCGCGGACTGGCGCGTGCGGTAGTGCGCGTCCACATACGGCACCAGCGCCGTGGCGACCCAGGCGGAATAGTCCTGCGCGCGCGTGCCGATCGGGCCGATCGGCGAACCGCCGACCAGGCTGCGCGCCGCGGCGCGGTCGGACAGGCCGTAGCCGCTGGCGCGATCGGCGAGCATCCCGATCGCCACCACGATCACCGGCCCGATCGCCTTGTCCCGATACAGCTGCGCCAGGGCCGGCTGCAGGCCGACAGCCTCCATGTCCTGGCCGTCGTTCGCGTACAGCACCGGATAACGGCGCATCGCGGCGCGGTCGTAATCCGGCGGCAGATATACCGTGACCGCGATCTTCTCCGGCGCGAACGCCGGTGCATCGAGCCGCAGTTGCACCACGCCGGTTTCGTTCGACGCCAGCGCCGCCGGCACGCCGCCAGTCAGCAGCACGCCGCACAGGAAGCCCCGCACGAACCAGCGCCGCGCCATCATTCCACGCTGGCGAACCAGGCGCCGTAGCCGGGCAATCGCAACTGGCCGCCGTCGAAATGCCCCTGCAACAGCCCATGGCCGTCCAGCAGACGCGGCTGGCCGAGCGCCGCGGGCAGGCGGATGTCGATGGGCGCACCGGCCAGGTTGAACACCACCAGCACGGTCTGCCCGTCCAGGCGGCGGGTGAACGCCAGCACCGGCTCGGCGGTGTCGACGAATGCGATGTCGCCCCAGCGCAGCGCGGGCTGCGATTTGCGCCAGCGCATGAAGGCGCGGAAACCGTTCAACACCGAATGCGGATCGGCATCCTGCCGGCTCACAGCCAGTGCGCGATGTTCCTGCGGCACCGGCAGCCACGGCCTGCCGCGGCTGAAGCCGGCATGTGCGTCGGCATCGTTCCACGGCATCGGCGTGCGGCAACCGTCGCGGCCCTTGAACTGCGGCCAGAACGCGATGCCGTAGGGATCCTGCAGCGACTCGTACGGCAGCTGGGCCTCGGTCAGGCCCAGTTCCTCGCCCTGGTAGACGCACACCGAACCGCGCAGCGAACAGACCATCGCGGCAAGCAGGTTGGCCAGCTGCGGCGAGGGCTGATCCCTGCCCCAGCGCGTCAGCACGCGCTCGACGTCGTGGTTGGAGATCGCCCAGCACGGCCAGCCGTCGGTCATCTGCGCTTCCAGCGCCTGCACCGTGCCGCGGATGTGCGCGGCGCTGAAGTCGTCGGTGAGCAGCTCGAAGCTGTAACCCATGTGCAGCCGGCCGGGGCGGGTGTACTCGGCCATCGTCGCCAGCGAATCCTCCGAGGAGATCTCGCCCAGCGTGGCCACATCCGGGTAACGGTCCATCAGCGCGCGCAACTCGCCGAGGAAGGCCAGGTTCTCCGGCTGCGTGTTGTTGTAGTAGTGGTACTGGAACGCGTACGGATTGTCCGGGCTGAAGCCGCGGCCCACGCGCTTCTCCTTCGGCTTGGGCGGGTTGTCGCGCAGCTCGCGGTCGTGGAAGCAGAAGTTGATCGCGTCCAGGCGGAAGCCGTCCACGCCCTTGTCCAGCCAGAAGCGCACGCTGTCGAGAATGGCCGCGCGCACGTCGGGATGATGGAAATTCAGGTCGGGCTGCGAGGCGAGGAAGTTGTGCAGGTAATACTGGCCGCGCCGCGGCTCCCACTTCCAGGCCGGGCCGCCGAACAGCGACAGCCAGTTGTTCGGCGCACTGCCGTCCTCGCGCGCGTCGGCCCACACGTACCAGTCGGCCTTCGGGTTGTCACGGCTCTCACGGCTTTCCCTGAACCAGGCATGCTCGATCGAGGTGTGGCTGAGCACCTGGTCGATCATCACCTTCAAGCCGAGGCGGTGCGCCTTCGCCAGCAGCGCGTCGAAGTCGGCCAGCGTGCCGAACAGCGGATCGACGTCGCGATAGTCGGCGATGTCGTAGCCGAAGTCCGCCATCGGCGAGCGGAAGAACGGTGCGATCCAGATCGCGTCCACGCCGAGGCTGGCCACGTAGTCGAGCCGCTCGA
The DNA here is from genome assembly GCF_018599185.1 of Rhodanobacter sp. LX-99. Taxonomy (NCBI): domain Bacteria; kingdom Pseudomonadati; phylum Pseudomonadota; class Gammaproteobacteria; order Lysobacterales; family Rhodanobacteraceae; genus Rhodanobacter; species Rhodanobacter sp. LX-99. The sequence continues at coordinate 173,869 of NZ_JAHFVL010000003.1, forward strand.
TGATGCCCGGCAGATCGCCCACGCCATCGCCATCGGTATCCAGGAAGCTGCGCGGGTAGATCTGGTAGGTGACGGCTCCGCGCCACCAGGGTGCATCACTCATTTGAACGTGTCCCCTCGGCATGAGGCGGGCACATCCGACCGCCCGTCGTTGAATGCCGATCAGCTTAGCCGCAGCTTCGTTGCGACCAGCACGGATGTGCATACGTATTCATTCGTGCTGCAGTCGCGGCATGCCGCGTGCGCGGCGTGCCGGCGGCGGTTCACGCGTCACGCGCCGATGCCGAGTCGCGTCGCGGCCTGCGCCGCCGGCACCCGCCTTCCGGATGCGCGATGCTGCAATGCGATAAGCGCAACAGGGCGCCGGCCATGAATACGTATGCAGGAAATGCTTCGCTGCGGAAATGCCGGCCTACCATGCAAACACGCCGCCGCAAATTTCGGCAGCGCACCTGCCGACGGTCGTCGCCGACGGAAGCGCGGGGGAATCCAATAACCGAGATCGACGGCGACACACCTTTAGTGGGAGGGGAGTTCATGGTTCTGAAACACAACGTGCTGGCGATGGCGATTGCATCGGTGTGCCTTGGCGTCTGCGCCACGGCTTACGCCGGGACCGCACCTTCGGCCAGCCAGCAGCAGGACACGCAAGATCAGGCCCAGCCGTCGCCGACCGACAAGAACAGCAAGGACGCCGACGGCAAGCACAACAAGGCGCAGAAGATGCAGGCCGTCGAGGTGAACGGCTTCATCAGCAGCATCGAGAACTCCACCGCGCTCAAGCGCAACGCCAGCAGCATCGTCGAGGCGGTATCGGCCGAACAGGTCGGCAAGCTGCCCGGCGTGAGCATCGCCGATACCCTCGGCCGCCTGCCCGGCCTCGCCGTGCAGACCGTCAGCGGTCGTCCGCAGGTGCTGACCATCCACGGCCTCGGCCCGGATTTCTCCACCGCGCTGGTCAACGGCGGCCAGCAGGTTTCCACGTCCAACAACCGCGACGTGCAGTTCGACCAGTATCCGTCGAGCTGGTTCGACAACGTGGTGGTGCACCTGACCCCGCAGGCCGACCTGATCGGCCAGGGCCTCACCGGCACCGTCGACATGCACACCATCCGTCCGCTGGAAAAGAGCGGCCCCGAGGCGGCGCTGAATGCCCACTACATCTGGAACGACATGTCCCAGCTGGCGAGTGGCCCCGGCGTCAGCGACAAGGGCTACAACGTCAACGGCGTGTGGGTGCACCAGTTCGCCGACCACACCCTCGGCGTCACCCTGGGCGTGGACATGGAATCCAACCCCGCGCAGATCCAGCACCAGGCGCCGTGGGGCTATCCGGGCGACAACGACGGCAACGCGGTGGTCGGCGGCGCGAAGAACTACGGCATCTCCGACACGATGAAGCGTCGCGGCGTGCTGGCCACCGTGCAGTGGCAGCCGAACGAGTGGTACAGCGGCGTCGTGGACCTGACCTACGACAACTTCAAGGAAGTGCAGCAGGCCAAGGGCATGGAGTTCCCGCTGTGGTGGAGCTCCGCGCAACTGCAGCCGGGCGGGACCGTGCAGAACGGCATGGTCACCAGCGGCACCTACGGCAACGTCAAGCCGGTGATCCGCAACGACTACAACAGCACCAGCGCCCGGGTCTACAACTTCAACTGGGACAACAAGTTCACCATCAACGAGGACTGGACGGCCGACTTCGACGCGAACTACTCGCGCGCCACCCGCCGCGACATCAACCTCGAGAGCTACTCCGGCACCGGCTTCACTCCGGCCAACGGCGCCACCGACACCGTCGGCTTCGTCGAGCGCAGCAACGGGCTGCTCTACCTCACCCCGTCGCTGGACTACACCAACGGCGTCGTGCTGACCGACCCGCAAGGCTGGGGCGGCGGCAACGACGTGGTGCAGGCGGGCTTCATCAACGCGCCGCACACCGTGGACTACCTGGCCAACCTGCGCCTGAGCGCGGAGCGCAGCTTCTCCAGCGGTCCGTTCTCCAGCATGGAGTTCGGCGTGGCGCACAGCACCCGCGACAAGACCTACCACATCGACCAGAGCTTCCTCACCCTGGGCGGCGGCACCATCAGCGGCGGCGGCGCAGTCACCACCGCGCCGTTCAGCGGCACGTCGTGCTCCCCGCTGTCGTGGATGGGCATCGCCGACCAGCTCTGCTACAACCCGTTCGGCCTGATCGACAACGGCACCCTGCAGCAGGTGCCCACCTTCGGCTCGTCGCTGGCGATGCCGCCGAACTGGAACGTGCGCGAGAAGACGCTGACCCCGTTCGTGCAGTTCAACCTCGACACCTACCTGGGCGGCGTCAGCCTGCGCGGCAACTTCGGTGCGCAGGCACAGCACACCTCGCAGCGTTCGACCGGCGAACGCGTGGCGCCGGGCAGCGCGATCACCGGCAACGCGATCACGCTGATCCCGGTGGTGGGCAGCACCAGCTACACCAAGGTCCTGCCCAGCGCCAACCTGATCTTCGGCTTCGGCGACAACGACGACCTGCGCGTCAGCGCCGCACGTACCCTGGCCCGCCCGCGCATGGACCAGATGAATGCCAGCCTGGGGGTGAGCGGCAACATCACGCGCCTGCAGTCGACCGATCCGAACCAGGCGTACTTCAGCGCCTCGGGCGGCAACGCCAAGCTCAAGCCGACCATGGCCGACAACTACAACGTCAGCTACGAGCACTACTTCTCCGGCGGCAACGGCTACGAGTGCAACGCCGGCGACGCGAAGAACTCGGACCTGTGCCGCAGCGGCGGCGGCTACTTCGCGCTGTCGGGCTACTTCCTCAAGCTGAAGGACTACATCAACCCGAACGCAGCCTTCCTGTACGACTTCAGCTCGTTCCTGCCGTTTGGCCTGACGCCGACGCAGCAGTCCCAGCTGGGCACGCCCCTGGGCATCGTCTCCGGTCCGACCAACGACGGCCACGGCTACGTGAAGGGCGGCCAGGTGACCTTGAACCTGCCGTTCAACCTGGTCACGCCGGCACTCGACGGCTTCGGCACGATCCTCACCGGCAACCGCACCAAGAGTTCGCTGGTGTTCGCCGGCAACAGCACGCCGATCACCGTGCCGGGCCTGTCGAAGTGGGTCGCCAACGCCACGCTGTACTACCAGCACAGCGGCTTCGAGGCCCGCATCAGCGACAGCTACCGTTCGAGCTTCCTGGGCGAGGTGTCGGGCATCAGCGCGTCCCGCATCGAGCAGACCATCCAGGGCGGCAGCACCTACGATGCCCAGGTCAGCTACAGCATCGACAGCGGCAGCCTGAAGGGCCTGACCTTCATCGTGCAGGGCTCCAACCTGTCCAACAAGACCTTCATCACCTACCAGAACAACGACCCGCGCCAGGTGCTGACGTGGGAGCGTTACGGCCGCCGCTACGATATCGGCGTCTCGTACAAGTTCCAGTAAGCCGTATAGGCATTACCTCCCCATGGTGCCCCGCTGTGTGTTCTCCGGCGGGGTTTTTTTTCACGATCCGCGCATCCGCAACGATGGCTGCGTGACAGCGATAACAGGACGCCGAGGAGCCATGACATGAACGATCCCCGCATCCGCCGCATCGTGATCGTCGGCGGCGGCACCGCCGGCTGGATGGCGGCGGCGCTGCTCGCGAAGGCTCTCGGGGCGGGTGTCGCCATACGCCTGGTCGAATCGGCCGAGATCGGCACCGTGGGCGTGGGCGAGGCCACCATTCCGCAGATCCGCCACATCAACCGCTTCCTCGGCATCGACGAGGACGACATGCTGCGTGCCGTCCACGGCACCTACAAGCTGGGCGTGCAGCTCAACGGCTTCGGCCGCCTCGGCGACTCCTACCTGCACGCCTTCGGCGACCTCGGCCTGCCGCTGGGGCTGACGCCGTTCCACCACTACTGGCTGCGCGCCGTGCAGGAGCGCAGCCGCGCGGACGCGCCGGACCTGTGGGCGTACTCGCTCAACGCCGCGGCCGCCGCCGAGAACCGCTTCGCGCCGCTGGAAACCGTGCCGGACAGCCCGGTCGGCGGCATCCGCTACGCCTATCATTTCGACGCCTCGCGCTACGCCCAGTACCTGCGCGAACGCATCGCGCCTGGCGCGGTGCAGCGCACCGAGGGCAAAGTGGTGGACGTGCGCCTGCGCGCCGGCGACGGTTTCATCGAATCGCTGCAGCTGGACAACGGCGAGATCGTCGAGGGCGACTTCTTCATCGACTGCTCCGGCTTCCGCGGCCTGCTGGTCGAGGGCGCGCTGAACACCGGCTACGAGAACTGGCAGCACTGGCTGCCCTGCGACCGCGCACTGGCCGTAGCCAGCGCGCCGGGCGGCCCGATGCGCCCGTATACCCAGGCCAGCGCGCGCACGGCCGGCTGGCAGTGGCGCATCCCGCTGCGCCACCGCGTGGGCAACGGCCACGTGTACTGCAGCCGCTTCATCAGCGACGACGAAGCCGCCGCCCAGCTGCTGGCGAACCTGGAGACCGAAGCGCTGGGCGATCCGCGCCCGCTGCGCTTCGTCACCGGCATGCGCCGGTTGGCATGGAGCCGCAACTGCCTCGCGCTGGGCCTGGCCGCCGGCTTCATGGAGCCGCTGGAATCGACCAGCATCCACCTGGTGCAGTCCGGCATCAACCGCCTGCTGGCGATGTTCCCCGACCGCCACTGCGAGCGGCAGCTGGTGGACGAGTACAACCGCCAGACCCGCTTCGAGTACGAACGCGTGCGCGATTTCCTGATCCTGCACTACAAGGCCACCGAGCGCACCGACACGCCGTTCTGGCAGCAGTGCGGCGCGATGGACATCCCGCCGGCGCTGGCGCGCCGCATCGAGTTGTTCCGGCGCACCGGCATGGTCTTCCGCGAGGCCGACGAGCTGTTCACCGAGACCGGCTGGGTGCAGGTGCTGCTGGGCCAGCGCATCGAGCCGGAGCGCCATCATCCGCTGGCCGACGCGCTGACCGCGGAGCAGCTGGACGGTTTCCTCGCCGACATCCGCACCCTGGTCGGCCGCGCGAAGGACGCGCTGCCGCCGCACCACGAATTCGTGGCGCGCGCGGCCGGCAGCCTCGCCGCATGAGCGCCGCAGCATTCCACCGTGACCGGGGACCGACCATGATCCGACGCATCGCTTCGTCCCTGCTCTTCGCCCTGCTCGCGCTGGGCGGCTCCGCGCCGGCGACGGCCGCGGCCGCGCCCGCCGCTCCTGCTGCATCGGCACCCTCCGGCGTCTGGTACGAGATCTTCGTGCGCAGCTGGTACGACACCGACGGCGACGGCATCGGCGACTTGAACGGCGTCACCGCGAAGCTCGACTACCTCAAGTCGCTCGGCGTCGGCGGCATCTGGCTGATGCCGATCAATCCCTCGCCCAGCTACCACGGCTACGACGTCACCGACTACTACGCGATCAACCCGCAGTACGGCACGATGGCCGATTTCCAGCGGCTGCTGCGCGAGGCGCACCAGCGCCACATCAAGGTGATCATCGACCTGGTGATCAACCACACCAGCGACCGGCACCCCTGGTTCGAGGCCGCCCGCGATCCCGCTGATCCGCATCACGACTGGTACAGCTGGGCCGGCCCGCACACCGACCTGCACGCCGCGGACGCCGCCGGCGCGCAGGCCTGGCATGCACTCGGCGCGACGCACTACCTGGGCGACTTCTCCAGCAACATGCCGGACCTTGACTACGACACGCCGGCGGTGCGCAAGGAGATGGTCAAGCTCGGCCAGTACTGGCTGAAGAAAGGCGTCGACGGCTTCCGCCTCGACGCCGCCCAGCACATCTACTACGACTTCAAGGCGGACGCCCACAATCCGCTCACGCTCAAGAAGAACCTCGCCTGGTGGTCCGAATTCCGCCAGGGCCTGGATGCGGTCAACCCCGCGGCCTACGTCGTCGGCGAGGTGACCCGCGACTCCGCCGACGAGCTGGCGCCGTACTTCAAGCCGCTCGACGCGGTGTTCGACTTCCCGCTGGCGACGCAGCTGATCGACAGCGCGAAGCACGAACGCGCCGGCGATCTCGGCGCACTGCTCGCGCACACCGATGCCGCCTACCGCAAGGTCGCCGGCAAATCCGGCGTGGACGCGCCGTTCCTGTCCAACCACGACCAGGAACGCGTGATGAGCCAGCTCGACGGCAACGCGCAGCACATGCGCATGGCCGCCGCGATGCTGCTCACCCTGCCCGGCCAGCCGTTCGTCTACTACGGCGAGGAGCTGGGCATGCGCGGGAAGAAGCCCGACCCGGACCTGCGCGAGCCGATGCGCTGGCACCGCGATCCGCACGGCGCGGGCGAGACGCGCTGGAAAACGTTCAGTGCCGGCGACGGCCCCGACGTTTCGGTGGAGGCCGAGCAGCAGGCCGGCGATTCGCTGCTGCACTACTACGCCATGCTGATCGGCTGGCGCCGTGAGATCGGCGCGCTGCGCGACGGCACGCTCACCGCGCCCCCGCTGGCCAACCCGCACATCGCCGCGTGGCAGCTCGACGCCGCCGGCAGCCACGTGCTGGTACTGCACAACCTGTCCGGCCAGCCGCAGCAGGTGCCGCTGGGCGACACCCGTTTCCGCCACGTGCTGCGACACAGCCGCGCCGGCACCGCGCTGCGGCGCGGCCGCCTGACATTGCCGCCCTATGCCAGCGCCATCCTGGACTGAACCCGCGACCCGCGAGGAGCCCGCCATGACCATCCCCCCCACCCGTACCGCAAAACCCGGCCCGGCCCTGGCCGCCTGGCTGTGGCTTGGCCTCGCCCTGGCTCCGGCGGGCGGCATCGCTGCGGCCGTCCCCGCGCAGACTGCACAGGCATCTCCCATGGATCAACTTGCCGACCACGCCATCACGATCGACTTCGGTGCCGACCGGCTGGACGTCCACTTCATCGCGCCCGGCGTCGTGCGCGTGCATTTCGAACCCGGCCGCCATGCCGGCGCGCCCGCGCTGGTGCTCGACCCCGCCGCCGCACCGGCGCACTTCGCGCAGGTACGCGGCACGCGGAACGCCGACGGCGCGAGCCTCGCTTCCGCCGCCGCCTCGGTCCACTGGGATCGCCAGCAGCGCCAGCTGCGCATCGACGACGCACGGCAGCGCACGCTGCTGCGCATCGACGTCGATGCGCTGCGCCACGGCAAGCTGCAGGCGCAGCACGCCGCCGCCGACGCGATGTACGGCATCGGCGGCTACAACGCCACCGAGGACGCTTCCGCCGGCATGCTGCGCGGCGGCAAGCAGGTGGCCAGCGCCGGCGAGCAAGGCCATGCCGGCGCACCGTTCGTGTGGAGCAGCGCCGGCTACGGCGTGCTGCTGGACAGCGACGGCGCCACGTTCACGCTGCAGCCCGGCACGATCGGCGCGACCGGCCCGCGCAAGGATACGGACGTCTATATTCTGCTCGGCACGCCGCCGCAGCTGTTCGGCGCGCTGGCGCAGCTCAGCGGCCGCACGCCGCTGTTCCCGAAGTGGGCGATGGGCTTCACCAACAGCCAGTGGGGCATCGACCAGAAGGAACTGCTGCAGATCGTCGACACCTACCGCGCCAGGCACATCCCGATCGACAACATCACGCTGGACTTCGACTGGAAGGCCTGGGGCGAGGACGACTACGGCGAGTTCCGCTGGAATCCGGCCAAGTTCCCCGATGGCCCCAGCGGCGCCTTGAAGAAACGGATGGATGCCCGCGGGATCAAGCTGACCGGCATCATGAAGCCGCGCATCCACGTCGACACGGTGGAAGGACGCTACGCCAGCGCGCACGGTTTCTGGGTGCCGGGCGAACAGGTCAGCGACGATTATTTCTCGCACAAGCCGGTGAAGAACATCGACTTCGATTTGCCCGCCGCGCGCGCCTGGTTCGGCAAGCTGGCGATCAAGTACGGCTACGACGACGGCATCGTGGGCTGGTGGAACGACGAGGCGGACACCACCGGCAGCGATACCGAGTTCATGAACATGCAGCGCGCGCTGTACGACAGCCAGCGCGGCGTCTCGAACCAGCGCGTGTGGTCGATCAACCGCAACTTCTGGCTGGGCTCGCAGCGCTATGCCTACGGCCTGTGGTCCGGCGACATCCCCACCGGCTTCCCCAGCATGGCCGGCCAGCGCGCGCGCATGCTCAGCGCGATCAACGTGGGCGCGATGCAGTGGGGCATGGACGGCGGCGGTTTCAAGGACGGCACGCCGACGCCGGAGAACTACGCGCGATGGATCCAGTTCGGCGCATTCACGCCGATCTTCCGCGTGCACGGCGAGCTGGGCCAGAAGCGCCAGCCGTGGGTGTACGGCGCGGTCGCGGAGAAGGCCGCGACCGCCGCGATCCGCCTGCGCTACACGCTGATTCCCTACATCTACAGCTACGAGCACGCGCGCCGCGCCACCGGCGTCGGCCTGGTGCGTCCGCTGCTGTTCGACTGGCCCGAGGATCCGAACCTGCGCAACGACGTCGACAGCTGGCTGTTCGGCGACTGGCTGCTGGCCTCGCCGGTGGTCGTGCAGGGCCAGACCGCGAAGGACATCTACCTGCCCGCCGGGCGCTGGACCGACTGGTTCAGCGGCAAGGTCTACGACGGCGGCCGCAGCATCCGCCTGGCGATCGACAGCACGACGTGGAGCGACATCCCGCTGTTCGTCCGCGACGGCGCGATCATCCCGACCCGCCCGCCCGAGGACTACGTGGGCGAGCAGCCGCTGACCCAGCTCGACGTCGACGTGTTCCCCGCCGCGCAGCGCAGCACGTTCGACTACTACGACGACGACGGCAGCACCTACGACTACGAGCACGGCGCGTACTTCCTGCAGCCGCTGTCGGCGCAGCGCCGCGCCCACGCGATCCAACTGGAACTCGGCGCCGCCAGCGGCAGCTTCAAGCCGGCACTGCGCTTCTACCTGCTGAAGGTCCATGGCGCCGCGGCCGCCAGCGTCGGCCAGCTGAAAGCCTACGCCGATCTCGACGCCCTGCAGCGCAGCGGCGGCGAAGGCTGGGCCCGCGGCCACGACCGCTACGGCGACGTCATCTACGTACGGGTGGCCGCCGCGCGCGCCGCGCAAATCACGATCGCCATGTAGGGCCTACCGGCTGTTCAAGGTTTCCTGAAAGCGCAAGAACCCCGGCGTTCCCGTGCGGGCACGCCGGATCCACTCACCTGCGGAGGGATGTTCGATGGGCAATCAAGGCAACGCAAGACACGGCTCGAAATCCACCCTGGCGTGCGCGCTCGCCGCGGCGCTGGCGCTCTATGCATTACCGGCCATCCACGAACAGGCGCGGGCCGCCAGCAACGACAACAACGTGGAATGGAGCGGCCTGTTCCACGACCAGGGCCCGCTCTACGACAACCACGTCGAGCCGACTTCCGCCCAGGCGGTCACGCTGACCCTGCGTACCTTCAAGGGCGACATCACCAGCGCCAACATCAAGTACTACGACAGCGCCGACGGCCTGTTCCACTGGGTGGCGATGAGCTGGACGGCCAACGACCCCACCGGCAGCTTCGACTACTGGAAGGGCACCGTGCCGGCCAGCGCCTCGAAGAAGTACTACCGCTTCCAGATCAACGACGGCAGCGCCACCGCCTGGCTCAACGCCGCCGGCATCACTTCCGCCGAACCGTCCTCCGGGGATTTCTTCATCCTGCCGGGTTTCACCACGCCGGCGTGGATGAAGAACGGCGTGATGTACCAGATCTTCCCGGACCGTTTCTACAACGGCGACAGCAGCAACGACGTCACCAACGGCCAGTACACGTACGCGGGCTGCGCCACCGAGAAGCATGCCTGGGGGACGAGCGTGGTGGCCAACGTCAGCGGCTGCAACACCGCCGTGTTCTTCGGTGGCGACCTGGCCGGCATCGACCAGAAGCTGGGCTACATCAAGAACACCGTCGGCGCCGACATCATCTATCTCAACCCGGTCTTCCTCTCGCCGAGCAACCACAAGTACGACACCGAGGACTACATGACGGTGGACCCGGCGTTCGGCAGCAACAGCACGCTGCAGACGCTGAGCGCCGACATCCACAGCACCAGCAACGGACCGAAGGGTTACCTGGTGCTCGACGGCGTGTTCAACCACACCGGCGACACCCACAAGTGGTTCGACCGCTACAACTGGTGGACCAGCATCACCGGCGCCTACGAGTCGCAGTCCAGTCCGACCTACGGCTACTACACCTTCCAGAGCTGGCCCAACACCTACTCGGCCTTCTTCGGCTTCTCCAGCATGCCCAAGCTGGACTACGGCGCCAGCGGCTCGGCGGTGCGCAACGCGATCTACGGCAGCACCGGCTCGGTGGTGAAGACCTACCTGCAGGCGCCCTATTCGATCGACGGCTGGCGCCTCGACGCGGCGCAGTACCTCGACGCCGGCGGCGGCAACGGCAGCGATACCGCCAACCACCAGATCATGGCCGAGCTGCGCAGCGCGGTGAAATCGGTCAACGCCAACGCGGACATCCTCGGCGAGTTCTGGGGCAATGCCGGCCCGTGGACCAGCGGCGGCGACCAGTGGGACGGCGCGATGAACTATGACGGCTTCACCCAGCCGGTGTCGGAGTGGATCACCGGCCAGGACTACGGCGGCAACGCGGCGAGCATCCCGGTCTCGCAGTTCGACAGCTGGCTGCACGGCACCCGTGCGAACTACCCGACCAACGTGCAGCAGGCGATGAGCAATTTCCTCAGCAGCCACGACGTCACCCGCTTCGGCAATCGCGCCGGCGGCGACATCTGGAAGACCTACCTCGCGCTGTTCTTCCAGATGACCTACGTCGGCACGCCCACGATCTACTACGGCGACGAGTACGGCATGCAGGGAGGCGCCGACCCGGACAACCGGCGCACCTTCGACTGGACCGTCGGCAGCATCACCAACAGCGCGGTGGCGCTGACCCAGAAGCTGGTCGCGATCCGCAACGCCTACCCGGCGCTGCGCACCGGCTCGTTCATGACCCTGCTCACCGACGACGCCAACAAGCTGTACGCGTACGGCCGCTTCGACGCCACCAACCGCATCGCGGTAGCGCTGAACAACGACAGCGTGTCGCACACCGTCACCGTGCCGGTGTGGCAGCTGAGCATGACCAACGGCAGCACGGTCACCGAGCTGATCTCGGGCACCCAGTACACCGTGCAGAACGGCCAGGTCAGCGTGGCGGTGAACGGCCATTACGGGGCGATCCTGGCGCAGTAGAGCGGTTTCATGGCGGCGGGGCGGATTCGCTCCGCCGCCGCGAGCTCGCATTCGAGCCTGCGGAATCCAGTTGACCGGACCGTTCGCGCTGAGCATGGTTCGCGCGGCTAACGGAGCCGAAGCGCCGCTTCAGCCGTATCGATGCCGGAACCACGTACCCGCCCCACGCGATCCACCGCATGAATACGTATGCAACCACTGGTTGCTGCAGTGCGACGCTGCCTACCATGCAGGACAAACCAGCCCGTCGTTGATGTTGCAATCGCAGCATGCGGGATATGCCACGCCGTGACATAACAGCCGTCGGAGGGCCCATGCTGATGATCCGGATCGCCCCTATCCAAGCCCGCGTGGCCACGCCATGCTGAGCCTGCTGCTGACCACGGCGCTGGCCGCCAGCGCCAGCGCGCCGGTCTGGCACGACGGGCTGGACTGGCATGGCGTGCACGTCGGCATCAGCCGCGACGCGCAGCACAACTACACGCTGGCGTGGCCGTACGGCGAGCGCGTGATCGCGGCGCAGCCGTTGCGCAGCGAGACCGCCAGCACGCTGTTCGACGGACTCTTCGCGATGGCGCAGGACGACCTGGCGCTGGATTCGGTCAGCGCGATCCGCGACGGCGCGTTCGACCACGGCCAGCCGATTCCCTGCCAGTGCTTCGTGACCGGCCTGAAGTGGCCCTACGTGTGGACGCGCGACCTGTCCTACGCGATCGACCTGGGCCTGTGGCGGTTCGACCCGGCGCGCTCGCGCAACGGGCTGCAGTTCAAGCTGTCCGGCGTGCGCGTTGCGTCCGCGCCGCAAGGCTTGTACCCGATGCAGGACACCGGCTCCGGCGGCAGCTGGCCGATCAGCACCGACCGCGTGGTGTGGTTCCTCGGCGCGCGCCACCTGCTCGGGGACAAGGCCTTTGCCGGCGACGTCGACAAGGCGCTCGGCGCCACCCTGGCGCAGGATCGCCAGTACGCGTTCGACACCACGTTCGGCCTGTACCGCGGCGAGACCTCGTTCCTCGACTGGCGCGAGCAGAGCTACCCCGCGTGGACGGCGGACGAAGTGACCTTCATCGCGCAGTCCTTCGCGCTGTCCACCAACGTGCTGCACTACCAGGCGCTGCAGCTGGCCGCCACGCTGGCCGACGGGCGGCACGACGCGAAAGCGGCGGCCGGCTACCGCAGCCAGGCCGCCGCGCTGAAGAGCGCGATCAACACGCACTTCTGGCGCGCCGACCGCGGCATGTACATGAGCTACATCGGCGGCGACGGCACGCCTTACGACAGCTACGACCTGCTCGGCATCGCGCTGGCGATCGACAGCGGCGTGGCCGACGGCGAACGCGCGCGGCAGGCGCTGGCGAATTACCCGACCTGGCCCGCCGGCAGCCCGGTGATCTGGCCCGAGCGTTCCGACCAGCCGATCTACCACAACCGCGCGATCTGGCCGTTCGTCAGCGCCTACGCGTTGCGCGCCGCACGCATGACGGAACAGCCCGCGCGCATCGCGCACGAGATCGAGTCGGTGATGCGCGGCGCCGCGCTGTACGGTTCCAACATGGAAAACTACGAGCTGCTCACCCAGGGCCAGCACGTGGACGAAGGCAAGCTCAGCGGCCCGGTGGTGAATTCGCCGCGCCAGCTGTGGTCGGTGGCGGCCTATCTGGCGGTGGTCACCGAAGGCGTGTTCGGCCTCGGCGAAGACGGCCGGGTGGAACCGAAGCTGCCCACCGCGCTGGTGCCGATGCTGTTCGGCCAGCGCCACGCGATCACGCTCGACCTGCGCGACCGCCGGATCACCCTGCGGCTTCCGGAAAAATACACCGGCAACCTGCTCGTCGCCGATCGCACCGGCACGCACGGCACGGCCACCACGGTGACGCTCAAGGCGGTGCAGGTGCCGGACGCGCCGCTGCGCACCGATGCACCGCTGTACGCGCCCGTCGCGCCTGCCGCGCCGCTGCTGCATGCCGACGGCGACGGCTGGAAGATCACGACGGACGGCAAGGTGCGGCTCTACCTCAACGGCCAGGTTCACGGCAGCGTCGACGGTGACGGCCATCTCGCGCGGCAACCGGGCCTGGCCTGCCTCAGCGCCACGCGCGTGGATGCGCACGGGCTGGAGTCGCTGCACAGCCCTGACACCTGCGTGGGCGAGGCGGCGAAGGTCATCGGAAACTGGCCGCGCACGTGGACCGCACCGGCCGGCGGCAACTATCGCGTCGCGCTCGACTACGCGAACGACCACGGCCCGATCAACACCGGCATCACCGCCGCGGTGAAGATGCTGGTGATCCGCTGCGCGGGCGGCGACGAGCAGCGCCTGCCGATCGTGATGCCGCACAGCCTGCGCACGCAGCCATCCACCTGGGGCCGCTTCGACGCCAAGGCCGGCGCCACCTGCCGGTTCACGCTCGACGACGGCTTCAACATGAGCTATCTCGGCCACTTCGCCCATTACACCGGTGGCAGCGGCGGCAGCGATGGCGCCTTGAACCAGGCCGACGTGCACGCCCTGCTGATCGCCCCGCTCGCCACCGGCCACGCCACCCCATGAAGGACGGCACCCTCTTGAACAACAAACCGGCGCTGTCGTTCTGGCAGATATGGAACATGTGCTTCGGCTTCCTCGGCCTGCAGTTCGGCTTCGCGCTGCAGAACGCGAACGTCAGCCGGATCTTCCAGACCCTGGGCGCCGACGTGAACGACATCCCGGCGCTGTGGATCGCCGCGCCGCTGACAGGGTTGATCGTGCAGCCGATCATCGGCCATTTCTCCGACCGCACCTGGAACCGGCTGGGCCGGCGCCGGCCGTACTTCCTGGTCGGCGCGGTGTTCGCCTCGCTGGCCCTGCTGTGGATGCCGAACGCGCCGGTGCTGTGGATGGCCGCCGGCCTGCTGTGGATCCTGGACGCATCGATCAACGTGTCGATGGAGCCGTTCCGCGCCTTCGTCGGCGACCAGTTGCCGACGCAGCAGCGGCCGAGCGGCTACGCGATGCAGAGCTTCTTCATCGGCGTGGGCGCGGTGGTGGCGTCGGCGCTGCCGTGGATCCTGGCGCGGTTCGGCGTGGCCAACGTGGCCGCGGACGGCGGCATCCCCGACACGGTGAAGTACGCGTTCTACGCCGGCGGCGCGGTGCTGCTGGGCGCGGTGCTGTGGACGATCCTGCGCACGCGCGAATACCCGCCCGCGCAACTGCAGTCGTTCACCGACAACGTGGCGGAAAAGCCGCCAGTGGACGCGGCGCAGGCCTGGCGCCCCGGCCTGGCGCTGCTGGTGGCCGGCATCGCGGTGCTGTTCGCCATCGGGCATTTTGCGCTGGAGAAAGAGGTCTACCTGCTCGCCGGCGGCCTGCTCGTGTTCGGCCTGCTGTTCGTCTGGCTGGGCCTCACCCGCAGCCGCGGCATGCTGCGCGAGGTGATGGGCGATCTCTACGACATGCCCGCCGCGATGCGCCGGCTGGCCTGGGTGCAGTTGTTCTCCTGGTTCGCGCTGTTCGCCATGTGGATCTACACCACGCCGGGCGTGACGCAGACCATCTACGGCACCACCGACGTCGGTTCGGCGCTCTACAACGAGGGCGCGAACTGGGTCGGCGTGCTGTTCGCCGCGTACAACGGCTTCGCCGCGCTGGCCGCGGTGGTGATCCCGCTGATGGTGCGCCGCTGGGGCCTGCGCATCAGCCACCTGCTGAACCTGGGTCTGGGCGGCGCGGGACTGCTGTCGTTCCTGGTCATCCGCGACCCGCAGTGGCTGCTCGTCTCGATGGTCGGCGTGGGTTTTGCGTGGGCGTCGATCCTGTCGCTGCCGTACGCCTTGCTGTCGGACAACCTGCCGGCAGCGAAGATGGGCGTCTACATGGGCATCTTCAATTTCTTCATCGTGATCCCGCAACTGCTGGCCGCCAGCGTGCTCGGCCTGCTGCTGCGGTTGTGCTTCCATGACCAGCCGATCTGGGCGCTGGCGCTGGGCGGCGCCTGCCTGCTGGTCGCCGGCCTGTTCACCCTGCGCGTGCGCGAGCCGGTCTACGTGCCACCCGCAGCCCTCGCCAGCGGAACCCCGACATGATCAGGAAAACGACCCTGCTGGCCATCGCGCTGACGCTGGCCTGCGGCTGCGCGCAGGCCGCCACGACCGCCACGCCGGAATTCGTCGGCACCGATGCGCCGTTCGCATCGAACGCGATCTACTTCGTGCTGACCGACCGCTTCGTCAACGGCGATCCGTCGAACGACCAGCGCGACCAGGGCGGCGCCCACCGCACCTTCGACATCCCCGTGCCCGGCGCACCGCCTGGCGAGAGCGCGAACATCGGCTACCTCGGCGGCGATTTCAAGGGCGTGCTGGACAACGCCGGCTACATCCGCGGCATGGGTTTCGGCGCGGTGTGGATCACCCCGATCGTGGACAACCCGAACGAGGCGTTCACCGGCGGCGACCCGGTGAGCTGGGGCTCGAAGTTCACCGACCGCGGCAAGACCGGCTTCCACGGCTACTGGGGCGTCAACTTCTACAAGCTCGACGAACACCTGCCCAGCAAGGGCCTCGACTTCGCCCAGTTCACCACGAAGATGCGCGCGCACGGCCTGAAGACCGTGCTCGACATCGTGGCCAACCACGGCTCGCCTGCCTTCACGATGCCGAAGGCACAGCCGATGTTCGGCCAGATCTACGACAAGCACGGCAAGCTGGTCGCCGACCAGCAGAACCTGCCGCCGTACCGGCTCGACCCGGTGCGCAACCCGCTGCACCGCTTCTATCACGCCTACGACGACCTGGTGCAGCTGTCCAACAACGACGACCGGAACCCGGCCGTGCTCGACTACTTCGTCGGCGCATACAACCAGTGGGCCGACCAGGGCGCCGACGCGTTCCGCATCGACACCATCAGCCACATGCCCACCGCATTCTGGAAACAGTTCGCCGCGCGCATCCGCGCGAAGCACCCCGGCTTCTTCATGTTCGGCGAGGCGTTCGACTACAGCCCCGACAACATCGGCCAGTACACCTGGCCACAGAACGGCGGCATCAGCCTGCTCGACTTCCCGCTGCGCGGCCGCATCGCCGACGTGTTCGAACACCCCGGCAGCGACTACGCGAAACTGCTCGACCGCCTGTATCTCGCCAACGGCCCGTACCAGAACCCGTACGAGCTGGTGACCTTCTACGACAACCACGACATGGCACGGTTGAACGCCAGCGACAACGGCTTCATCGACGCCAACAACTGGCTGTTCACCGCGCGCGGCATCCCGGCGATCTACTACGGCTCCGAAACCGGCTTCGAGCGCGGCAAGGCCGAACACCAGGGCAACCGCAACTACTACGGCCAGCAGCGCATCGACGCGGCATCGGAAAGCCCGATCTACCGCCAGCTCAAACGCATCGCCCAGCTGCGCGAAAACACCCCCTCCCTGCAACGCGGCCTGATGCTGCCGCTGCGCTTCGCCGGCAACCAGGCGGCGTTCTACCGCGTGTACCAGAAAGGCGACGTGCATCAGATCGCGCTGGTATTGCTCAACAAGGGCGACGCCGCCGCGCAATTCGACGTCAGCGACTACCTGCAGGCCGGCCGCTGGCAGCCGGCGCTCGGCGGCGCCGCGATCGACGTGCCCGAAGGCGGTAGCCTGCGCACCGGCGTCGCGGCGCACGGCGTGCAGGTCTATCTGCTGGATGCGGCGGCGAAGCGTGCGGACTTTGTGGCGGAACTGACGCGACTGATGCAGGAGCGCGGGCATCCAGAGCACTGATCCGCCCGATTCAACACTGCGGGACCAGGCTGCCAAATCAGGCGGCAATCAAGAAGCTGATGTGCCGATTTTCGGGCTTGGCATAACGACGTCGGACCCGATGGTACGGGATGGCCGCGGGATTAAACTGGAATTTGAAATCTACCTGGCGCCAAGAGCCCATGTCCGGTTTACGAATCTCGACAAGCCGAGAGGAGCTTGATGTCCAGCTCATCCATCACTTCTTGTCGGAGCAATCGCATTGGGCAAGGGGCATTTCCATCTCGTCGGTTCGCACGTCGTTGGCCAACTCCTTGTGCTTCGGGGGGGTTTCTTGGCCAGTCTCAGGTTGCTTTTGGCAGAGTCGTTACTGATTACACCCGCTTCGGATATCTCATGGACATATTCGTGCTCCCCGAGCACCGCGGCTTCGGTCACGGCAAAGCCATTGTTCATGCCATCTGTCAGCACCCGGACTTGCGGTCGGTGGCCCTCATGCTTCGCACATCCGACGCACCCGCTCTGTACGAAAAATTTGGCTTTGAGCAGCTTCCCAGCCCAGACAAATATATGCGTCGCCCGGCAGTGCCAAGGCGCGGCCAACTCGGCGGCGCTGGCCTGGACCCTGACAATTCCCGCAAGACTTCCGATCAAGCCCAGGCGCATGATGCTTTTGCCCTGAGCTTTCGGGCCGATGAAGGGCAAGGGAGCCATGAGCTTTGATTTTTATTTATACCGCGCCTCTCCTGGCTTGCCTGCAATCAATGACTGGAAGAAAGATCACGCCGAGCCGCTGGGAACACCAGCCGAGCTTCGCGCCAGAGTCAGTGAGTTATTTCCTGGCTTGACTTGGCTGGGGGATGCAGGTGGACGCATGTCAGCCCAAGGCCAGGGGCTCGGTGAATCAATCGAGTTGAGTCTGAATCCAAACAAAGGACCATTCGTGCAGTTCGTCGTGACCTATGCGTCTCCCCCAGTGCTCAGAAAACTAATGGAGGCGCTAGGGTTGAACTACTGCTGCACTCCAGAATCCGGTGAGTTGCGCGATCCATTCTCGGTTGGTGACAGCTGGCGAACATCCCCGTGACTCGCCCTGACTATTCCGTATGAGGCTTCCGATCAATACCGTGCGCTCGAAGCTTTCGCCCTGAGCTTTCGTGCCGATGCTTGTCGTCATGTTGTTCTCTCGTTTCGTACTGCCTTGTCAGCGCTGTGCGGGATGCAACGATGGTCAGACGGCATTTCCGTCCCGTGAGGAGATTTCCTCCGGTCATGGACGGCCTCGCCGCAACGCTGCATTATCGCGGCAGTACCGGACCGGGCATGAACGCAGAATTCGGGAGGTCGGCAATGAACTACAAGGGAAGCTGCCATTGCGGCAGGGTCGCATTCGAGGTGGAGGGCGAGATCGAGGGCGCCCTGGCGTGCAACTGCTCGATCTGCCAGCGCAAGGGTTCGCTGCTGTGGTTCGTTCCGCGTGAGAAGCTTCATCTCCTCACGCCCGACGACGCGGCAAGCAGCTACACGTTCAACAAGCACGCCATCAAGCACAGGTTCTGTCCGGTCTGCGGCATGCATCCGTACGGCGAAGGCACGGACCCTAAAGGCAACGCCATGGCCGCCATCAACATCCGCTGCATCGAGGGCATCGACCTTTCGGCCATCCCGGTCCGGCATTACGATGGCCGTTCCCTATGAAACGGCAGGCCTTGGTCCTCTCCTTCCACGGCACGGCCTGCGGCTATCCGTGACAGCCACGCACAATGCACTACGCAAAGAGGTGAGCCCATGCGGCACTTGATCGCGTTCGCCATCTTCCTCGCGGCTGTCGCCGCCTATGCCTTCGGCGTCGGCCCGCTGTTCTTCGGCACTCCGCTGGTCGGCAGCGTGCTGGTTCTCGTCGGTGTGCTGCTCGAGTTGGCGTTCTGGCTGCGGCTGTTGCGCCGAATGCCGGCAGCGCCCACGCCGGCGTCACCGCCGGCGAGCCAATGACCTGCCGCCGATAGCAGCATGGGCGTGAGCGACAAGATGGCCCTGCCGCCATGAGCAACGCCGTCTCGAACCTCGCCGAACTGCTGCAGTCGATGAACCCCGTGTTGAATCGCGGCGTGTACGCGTTCGTCTCGCTGCCTGCGGGCGGCGTGCCGGATCGGGCCGAACCGGTCGCCACGTTCCGCGAGAGCGAGGGGCTCACCCTGATCGTCGGGGAGCAGCAGGCGAAAGATGCGGGGCTTCCGGTCCTGTTCCGCGCCGCGTGGATCACCCTGACCGTGCACTCCGACCTGCAGGCCGCCGGCTTGACCGCCGCCGTCGCGACCGCGCTGGCCGAAGTCGGCATCAGTTGCAACGTCGTCGCCGCGGCGTATCACGACCACCTCTTCGTGCCGGTCGAATCGGCCAGCCAGGCGATCGCCGTCCTGCAGGCACTGCAGGAACGTGCCGGTCCGGAGCCCGGCACGACGACCTGACCGGGCACCACGGATGCGCTACGCGCGCCCGGGGCCGAAGCGCTCCCCTGCCTGCTGCACACGCAACGCCGGGGCGAGATGGTTGCCCTGCAGTTCGTCGCAGCCGGCAGCGGCGAGGAAGTCCACCTGTGCCTGGCTCGCCACGCCTTCGGCCGCCACGCACATGTGCAGCTCGTGCGCCATCGCGATGATGGTGCGCACGATCGCCGCATCGGCAGCGTCGGTTGGCAGGCCGCGCACGAAAGCCTGGTCGATCTTCAATTTGTCGATCGGGAACTGCTTCAAATAGGCCAGGCTGGAATAGCCGGTGCCGAAGTCGTCCAGCGACAGCTTGATGCCCAGCGCCTTCAGCTCGGCCAGCGTGCGCTGCGCGCGCGCCACGTTCTCCATGTACGAGCTCTCGGTGATCTCGATGTCCAGCATCGCCGGCGGCACGTCGTGCCGTTGCAGCGCCGCGCCGACCTGCGCGACCAGGCCGTGACGCTGCAGTTGCTGCGCCGACACGTTCACCGCGACGGTGAAGCCGCGATGGCCGCGGTCCAGCCACGCGCGCAGCTGCCGGCAGGCCGCGTCGAGCACCCACTCGCCGATCTCGGGCATCAGGCCCAGCGCCTCGGCGATCGGGATGAAGCGGGCCGGCGGGACCTGGCCAAGATTCCGGCTGTTCCAGCGCAGCAGCGCCTCGAAACCGGTCAGCCGGCGATCTGCGGCCCGATACTGCGGCTGGTAGTGGAGCTCCAGCTCGCCGTGCCGGATCGCGTCGCGCAACTGGTTGCCCATCACCAGGCGGTCTTCCAGGTCGCGCATCTGCTCGACGGAGAATTCGGACACCCGGTCGCGCCCTTCCCGCTTGGCCAGGTTCATCGCGGCCTCGGCCCGGCGCAACAGGTTGTTCGGGTCGGTACCGTGATCGGGCGAATGGCTGATGCCCACGCTGGCGGTCAGCAGCAACCGGTAATCGCTGCCCTCGACCGGCTCGGCCACGGCGGCGCGCAGACGCTCGGCCAGCGCATGCGCGCCATTCGCCGACAGGCCGGCCACCGTCACCACGAACTCGTCGCCGGCGAACCGGGCGATCCGGCCCTGCCCGGCCAGCGCCGCTTGCAGGCGGGCGGCCAGCTGCCGCAGCACGTCGTCGCCGGTGAGATGGCCCACCGATTCGTTGACGCCCTGGAAGCGGTCCAGCCCGATCACCAGCACCCAGACCGGTGCCGCGTCCTTCAGCATGTCCCTCACTTCCCGCCCGAGCAGCAGGTGCTGCGGCAGGCCGGTGACCGGATCGTGGCTGGAGGCATACGCCAGCTCGGCCTCGACCTGGCGCCGCTCGGTGATGTCGCGCGCCACCGCGTAGACCAGTCCGTCGGGCGCAGCGAACGAGACCCACTCCAGCAGCCGTTCGCTTCCGTCGCGACAGCGGCAGCGGTTGACGAATTCGTGGACCCGCTCGCCGGAGCGGCCCAGCACCACCATCGGATCGGAGCCGTCGCCGGGGTCTTCCGGCTGCAGGAATTCGCGGTAACTGCGCGAGGTCAGTTCGCCGGCGCCGTAGCCGGCCAGGCGCGGCAACGACGGATTGAACTGCAGCAGCCGCTCGCTGCGCGGGTCGAGGATGCAGAAGATTTCCTGCGACATCTCGAAGAAGCGGTTGCGCTCGCGCAGGCGGTCGACCAGGCGCGCGCTTTCTATCGCGATGGCGGTGATCGGCAGCATGCGATCGATGCTGCGCAGTTCTTCTTCGCGCGGTTCGCGCGGCTCGCGGAAATACACCGCAAAGGTGCCCAGCACTTCGTGATGGCTGCCGAACACCGGCGTCGACCAGCACGCCTTGAGGCCATGCGCCAGCGCCGGCCCGCGGTAATTCTCCCAGTACGGGTGACTGGCGATGTCGGCCACCACCACGCGCTCGCCGCGCCACGCGGCGGTACCGCACGAGCCGTGCGCCTCGCCGATCTCCAGCCCATGCAGGCTGCGGCTGTACGCTTCCGGCAAACTCGGCGCGGCGCCATGCAACACGTGCCGGCCGTCGTCGTCGAGCAGCAGCAGCGAGCACAGCGCGCCGGGGTTCATCGTTTCGTGCAGGCGCGCGATCCGTTCGAGGCTTTCCAACAGCGGCCGCTGCGCCGCGACGCCCTCCAGGATCTCGTGCTGGCCGGCTTCCAGTTGCTCGGCGCGCTTGCGCTCGGTGATGTCGTGGAAATAGATCGTCAGCCCGTCCGCCGACGGATAGATGCGGTTCTCGAACCAGCGGTTGTACGGCGGATAGAACGCCTCGACCTGCAGCGGGCGCTGTTCGGCCATCGCCTGTTCGTAGGCGTGATGGAACGGCTGCCCGGCGCCCTCCGGAAATTCCGTCCAGATGTGCCGGCCGACCAGCTCCCCGACGGCACGCCCGAAGAGCTGGCAGGCCTTCGCATTGGCGTAGGTGTAGCGCCAGTCCCGATCCAGCGCCACGTAGGCGTCGGTGACCCGCTCGAACACCTGATGAAAGTCCAGTTCCAGCCGCGGGTGGTCCATGGTGCGAGCGTCCCGTCACGCAAGTGGGTAGGCAGCCAGGGCAGGTTAAGCCATCGCACGTGATGGCCGCAACGACCGCGCCACGCCGCTTCAGCGCAGGCTCGAACGTCGCACCACCAGCTTCACCGGCAGCACCTCGCTGTCCACCGGTTCGCCGCGGATCAGGCCGAGCAGGCTGTCCACCAGCACTTCGCCGGCCTGCTTGGTGTCCTGCAGCACGGTGGTCAGCGGCGGATTCACGAAGCTGGCCATGGGGATGTCGTCGAAGCCGGCCAGTGCCACATCCTGCGGTATGCGCAGGCCGTGGTCGCTGAGCGCGCGCATCGCGCCGATCGCGATCAGGTCGCTGGCGGCGAAGACCGCGTCGAAGCCGACCTCGCGCAGGATCAGGCTGCGCATCGCCTCGTAGCCGAAGCGCTCGGTGCTCTCGGCGTTTTCCTGCAGATCGGGGTCGACTTCCACCCCGGCCCGCTGCAGGGCGTCGACGTAGCCGCGATAGCGCCCGAAGAATTCCGGGTAGTGGCTGGACGCGTCGCCGAGGAAGGCGATGCGGCGGCAGCCGCGCTCCAGCAGGTGTTCGGCCACCGCCTGGCCGCCGCGGAAGTTGTCGCAGCCGATCGACACGCCGGGCTGGTCCGGCAGCACCGCGCCCCAGCGCACGAAGCGGGTGCCCTGGGCGACCAGTTTCTCCAGCTTGTCGGTGTAGGCGAGGTAATCGCCGTAGCCGAGCAGGATCAGGCCGTCGGCCTTCTTGCTGTCGGCGAAGTCGGCGTGCCAGTCGCGCGAGAACTGCTGGAACGAGATCAGCAGGTCGTAGCCCTGCAGTGCGCAGGCGCGGGTGATCGAGCCCAGCATCGACAGGAAGAACGGGTTGATGTGCGACTCGTCGGCGGTGGGGTCTTCGAAGAACAGCAGCGCCAGCGTGCCGGAATGCATCCGGCGCAGGTTGGAGGCGTTCTTGTCGACCTTGTAGTTGAGCTGCTCGGCGGCGGCCTGGATGCGCCGCCGGGTTTCCTCATTGACCAGCGGGCTGCCGCGCAGCGCGCGCGACACCGTGGCCTGGGATACCCCGGCCAGGTGGGCAATGTCGATCGATGTGGCTTTTGCCTTCATCCGCAGCGCGACCCGCAAGCTTTTGCGACGACGCCATGCCGTCCGTGCCAAATCCTAGCCGGTTTGCGCGCCGCTTGTCGTATACCGCCTGCCGCTGGTCGAGGCAGGCGCATGTCGCCGACGACACGACGGATGCCGGCTGAGCAATGAGCCTCATGCGCGCATGTCCTCCAGCTCGACGCCCTTGGTCTCGCGCACGCCGGCCAGCACGAACAGCAGCGACAGCAGCGCGAAGCCGGCGTACAGGCCGTAGGCGAAACTGAGGCCCAGTTCGGCCAGTGCGGGGAACGTGCTGGTGATCGCGAAATTGGCCAGCCACTGCGCTGCCGCGGCCACCGCCAGCGCGGTGGCGCGGATCCGGTTCGGGAACATCTCGCCCAGCAGCACCCATACCACCGGGCCCCAGCTCACGCCGAAGAACACCACGTAGGCATTCGCCGCGACCAGCGCCACCACGCCGGTGGCGCCGGGCAGGCTCAGCGTGGCGCCGCTGCCGGTGGCCTGCGAGAAGCACCACGCCATCAGCCCCAGGGTGACCGCCATGCCGGCCGAGCCGATCACCAGCAGCGGCTTGCGCCCGATCTTGTCGACCAGCGCGATCGCCACCAGGGTCACCAGCACGTTGACGATCGAGGTGACCACGGTGATGGTGAACGAGTCGGCCTCGCTGAAGCCCACCGAATGCCACAAGGTGGACGAGTAGTAGAAGATCACGTTGATGCCCACGAACTGCTGGAACACCGACAGCAGGATGCCGATCCACACCACCGGCAGCAGCCCGGCGGTCTTGCCGCACAGATCGCGCAGGCGCGGCTTGTGCTCCGAGCGCAGGCTGTCCTCGATGTCGCGCAGCTTGTTGTCCAGCGCGGTCTCGCTGTGCATGTTCAGCACCTTGCGCAGCACCACGCGGGCCTCGTCGATGCGGCCCTTGGCGACCAGGTGCCGCGGCGATTCCGGCACGCCCAGCACCAGGGTGCCGTAGACCAGCGCCGGCACCGTCGCCACCAGGAACATCCAGCGCCACGCGGCCAGCCCGAGCCACAGCGGCTCCGCCGCGCCGCCGGCCACGCCGGCCAGCCACGCATCGCTGAGCAGCGCGGCGAAGATGCCCAGCACGATCGCCAGCTGCTGCATCGAGCCGAGCCGGCCGCGGATGTGCGCGGGCGACACCTCGGCAATGTAGGTGGGCGCGATCACCGAGGCCACGCCCACGCCGATGCCGCCGACCAGACGCCACAGGATCAGGTCCCACACCGCGGTCACCAGCCCCGAACCCAGCGCACTGGCCACCAGCAGCACCGCCGCCACCTGCATCGTGCGCACGCGGCCGAAGCGGTTCGCCAGCATGCCGGCATACCACGCACCCAGCGCCGAACCGAGCAGCGCGCAGGACACCGCGAAGCCGATCTGCGCCGCGTCCAGCGCGAAGCCGCCGCGGACCGCGTCGACCGCGCCGTTGATCACCGCCGTATCGAAACCGAACAGGAAGCCGCCCAGCGCCGCCGCCGCCGAGATCAGCACCACCCGTGCGGTGGCCCGCTGGCCCAGCCCGTCGCCCGTCATGTCCATCGTGCTCATCGCGTCTCCCCAACGTCATGGCATCAAGATGCGCCCGAGTCTGCACCGCGACCGTTGCCGTGTCTGGCTGAATACGTATGCAGCACCTTAGCACCAGCCTTTGGCAGGGGAGAGCACCTTCCACCCCACACCCGCTCACCCTGAGCGTAGGCCCGCAGGGCTGGAGTCGAAGGGCCGCGTACCCCGGGCTGCCAGGCCCTTCGACTTCGCTCCGCTACGCTCAGGGAGAACGGGACTGGGCCAGAGTGAACGGAGCTGGGGTTGAGCAGGTGAACGATGCAACGACCTACGCCGGCGCGTTGATCACCGCGAGGAAATCGCTGCCGTAGCGCTTGAGCTTGGCTTCGCCGACGCCGCTGATGGTGGCCAGTTCGTCCTCGTTGGCCGGCATGGCGCGCAGCATCGCCAGCAAGGTGGCGTCGTGGAACACCACGTACGGCGGCACGCCCTGCTGCTTCGCCAGTTGCGTGCGCAGCGCGCGCAGCGCATCCCACAGTTCCTGCTCGTAGGCCTCGATGCCGAGACTGCCGCCGCCGGTGACCAGCTTGCTGTCGCGCCGGCGACGGCTGCCGCGTTCGGGGCGCGCGTCCTCGCGCAGCTTCACCGGCTTGCCGCCGCTGAGCACGCTGCGGCTGGCGGCGGTGAGGCGCAAGGTGCCGTAGCCTTCGGCGTCCGCCTCCAGCAGGCCGGCGGCGAGCAGTTGGCGGAACACCGAGCGCCATTGCTTCTCGTCCATCTCGGCACCGATGCCGAAGGTGCTGAGCCGGTGATGGTCGAGGCTGAGCACGCGCTCGGTCTCCTCGCCGCGCAGCACGTCGATCACGTGGCCGGAGCCGAAGCGCTGGCCGGTGCGGTACACCGCCGACAACGCCTTCTGCGCCGGCACGGTGGCGTCCCAGGTCTTCGGCGGCGCAATGCAGTTGTCGCAATGGCCGCAGGGTCCAGGGTAGCTTTCGCCGAACGTGCCCAGCAGCAACTGGCGGCGGCAACCGGTGGCCTCGGCGTAGGCCAGCAGCGACTCCAGCTTCTGCCGCTCCACGCGCTTGCGCTCGTCGGCCGATTCGGACTGCGCGATCATCTGGCTCATGGTGACCACGTCGGACAGGCCGTAGATCATCCACGCCTCTGCGGCCAAGCCATCGCGGCCGGCGCGGCCGGTCTCCTGGTAGTAACCCTCGATGCTGCGCGGCAGGTCCAGGTGCGCCACGAAGCGCACGTCCGGCTTGTCGATGCCCATGCCGAAGGCGACGGTGGCGACCATCACCACGCCGTCTTCGCGCAGGAAGCGCTGCTGGTTCTTCGCGCGGGTCGCCGCATCGAGGCCGGCATGGTACGGCAGCGCCTCGACGCCGAGTTCGGCCAGCCATTCGGCGGTGTCGTCCACCTTGCGCCGGCTGAGGCAGTAGACGATGCCGGACTCGCCCTGGTGGCCCTGCAGGAATTCGGTGAGCTGGCGCTTCGCGTTGTGGCGCAGGCCGACCCGGTAGCCGATGTTCGGGCGGTCGAAGCTGGACACGAACTGCCGCGCATTCTGCAGCGACAGCCGCTCGACGATTTCCTCGCGCGTGCGCGGGTCGGCCGTGGCGGTGAGCGCAATCCGCGGCACCTGCGGGAAACGCTGGTGCAGGATCGCCAGCTCGCGGTACTCGGGACGGAAGTCGTGGCCCCACTGCGATACGCAGTGCGCCTCGTCGATCGCGAACAGCGCCACCTCGGTACGTTCGAGCTGGCCGAGGAAGCGTTGGGTCAGCAGCCGCTCCGGCGCCACGTAGAGCAGGTTCAGCTCGCCGGCCAGCAGTTGCCGCTCGACCTCGCGCTGCGCTTCCGCGCCGAGGCTGGAGTTGAGATAGGCGGCGGCCACGCCGGCCTCGCGCAGCGCATCGACCTGGTCCTGCATCAGCGCGATCAGCGGCGACACCACGATGCCGGTGCCTTGGCGCATGAGCGCTGGGATCTGGTAGCACAGCGACTTGCCGCCGCCGGTCGGCATCAGCACCAGCGCGTCGCCGCCCTCGCCGAGGTGTTCGACCACGGCCTGCTGCTGGCCGCGGAAACTGGGGTAACCGAAAACGCTTTGGAGCAGGTCGAGGGCTGAGGCTTTCATCGATGACATGGTAACAAACCGACCCGACCCGGCCGCCGGAAACATCCGCGACGACTCGTCGGCAGCGCCGCCGCTCAGGCGTCCGGCATACCCCACAACGCGTGGTCGAGATCGCCATCCAGGCCGAATCGCGACAACGGCACGCGGCCGTTCTTCACCTCCACGCCTTCGGCGCGCAGGCGCCGGGACTGCTCGCGGAAACCGCGGCTGCCCGGTGGCATCGCGATGTGTCCGCTGGAACGCAGCACGCGGTACCACGGCAATTCCATGCCGTCGGGCACCTCGCCGAGCAGCCGGCCGACCAGCCGCGCCCGCCCCGGCAGCCCCGCACGGGCGGCGATCGCACCGTAACTGGCGACGCGGCCGCGCGGAATCGCGGCGATGGCGGCGTAGATACGGGCGGCAGTGTCATTCATGGTTCACGCGACGCTAGCAGGGATACGTGGCAGAGTAGCTTCCGACCCTCGCCGACGGAAGCCGCTGCATGCGCCATTTCGAAGCCGTGCGTTCCCACATCGGCAGCCTGCACGAGCTGCGCCAGAACGATCCCTACCTGATCAGCTTCGACCTGAAACTGGCGCCGGATCGCTATCAGGGGATCTATCTGGCCGAGCTGGAGGACGAGGCGGGGCTGCGCTACCTGCGGGTTTCCACCCCGATCGGCCCGCTCGCCGGCACCGATCCCATCCGCTGCCTGCGCTTCAACTGGCAGCAGCGCACCGGCTTCCTCGCGGTGACCGACCTGGATGGCTCGCCGTACCTGCACCTGTGCGAAAACCGCCCCTACGAATTCCTCGATCGCGCCGAGCTGCAGCGCGTGGTGCGCGAACTGGGCGTGCTCGGCGACCAGTTGGAGCAGCTCATCGCCACCGGCGACGATTCGCTGTAAGCGCGAACCTGGCGCTGCTTTGGTTTCGCAGGGCGGCACGCCCGCCGGCTTTTCGATGGCACACCGCGGGCACGCCCGCCGGCTTTTCGACGACACTCCGCGGGCACGGCCTGCCCCGAAGCCTGAAGTCGCCTAGAACACCAGCCGGAACGCCACCACCAGGCCGTAGGCCAGCAGCGCGGTGATCGGCAAGGTCAGGATCCACGCCCACACCATGCGTTCGACCACCGACCAGCGGATCGAATTGAAACGCTTGGCCGCGCCCACGCCCATGATCGAGGCCGACACGTTGTGCGTGGTCGACACTGGGATGCCGAACGCCGAGGCGCTGAGGATCACCAGAGCGGAACTGGTCTCGGCGGCGAAGCCGTTGATCGGATGCAGCTTGACCATCTTGTGGCCGAGCGTCTTGATGATGCGCCAGCCGCCGCCGGCGGTACCGGCGGCCATGGTCAGCGCGGAGACCACCTTCACCCACACCGGAATGGCGAAACCGCCGGCGGGATTGCCGTCGATGCGCAGGAAGCCCAGCCACGCCGGCAGGTGATCGAACTGGTGCGCGGCGGTGGCGCCGGCCAGCGCCAGCGCGATGATGCCCATGCTCTTCTGCGCGTCGTTCATGCCGTGCGCCACGCCCATGGCACTGGCCGACACGATCTGCGCCTTGCCGAAAAAGAAATTGACGAAAGGGGTGCGCCCGAAGCGGCGCGACCAGCCGTGCCGGTTCGCGAACCAGGCCAGCAGCGCATACAGCGCGCCCATCAGGATGAAGCTGATGATGAAGCCGGCCAATGGCGAGAGCACCATCGGGATGATCACCTTCGGGATCACGCCGTGCCCCTTCAGCCAGCTGCCTTCCGCCCAGATCACTGAGGCGAAGTTGTTGTCCGAGGCAGCCAGCGCCGCACCCACCAGCGAACCCACCAGCGCATGGCTGGAGCTGGACGGCAGACCCAGCCACCAGGTGATCAGGTTCCACACGATCGCCGCCAGCAGCGCGCAGATCAGCAGCTGCGAGCTCATCTCGATCACCCCGGCGTTGATCAGCCCGGAGGCGATCGTGGCCGCCACCGCGGTGCCCATGAACGCGCCGGCCAGGTTGGTGCCCGCCGCCAACAGCACCGCCTGGCCAGGGGTGAGCACCTTGGTCGCCACCACCGTGGCGATCGAGTTGGCGGTGTCGTGGAAACCGTTGATGTAGGTGAAGACGAGTGCGATCACCACCACCGCGATGACGATGCTCATGCGCGGCTCCCGGCAATGCGGGGGCAGGCGCGCGGTGCCGACGGCCGCGCCGGGCAATGCGGAATGCGCAGGGTCACGGGCGTGGCCTCAGGAGTTCTTCAGGACGATCGAATAGACGATGTTGCCGACGTCGCGGCACTTGTCGATGGCCTTCTCGATCAGCTCGAACAGGTCCTTGGCCAGCATCGCCCGCATCACGTCGCCGCCCTCGATGTACAGCGTGCGGTACGGCGCCAGCAGCATGCGGTCGCCTTCCGACTCCAGCGCCTGCAGGCGATCCTGCAGCTTCTTCACCGGGTCGATGCGCAGGCCGCGGCGCAGTTCGCCGATCATCTCGGCAACCACTTCGCTGGAACGCTGCAGCACCAGGGCGCGCTGGGCGAAATCCACCCCGGCCAGGCGATCGGAGACGATTTCGTAACGCTCGGCAAATTTCTCGATGCTCTTGGGGATCTTGTACAGCGACGAGTTCAGCGCCTCGATGTCCTCGCGATCGAGCGCGGTGACGAAGGTGTTCACCAGCTCCTCGCTGATCTGCGCGGCCAGCGCCTTCTCGCGCGTCCGGGTGGCGGTGAACGCGGCCATCACCGCGCCCTGGTCGGGCTGGGTCAGCAGCTCGTGCAGGGCCCTGGCGCTTTCGCAGACGGTGGCGGCGCTCTGTTCGAGCAGTCCGTAGAACTTGTCGCCTTTGCCGAAAATCGTCTGCAGTGAAAACATGCTGGCCATGCCTGAGGGAACGGGATGACGGGAATGTTACAGGACTGTCGTGCTGCCCTGCATCAATGCCCGGCCCTGCCGGGGTGATGCGAAAGCCCCGCAACCCTTACACTGTGCCCATGCACCCTCCTCCACCATCACCGCGATGCTGACCGAAATCGCGCTCGTTCTCGTGCTGACTCTGTTCAACGGCTTCTTCGCCCTGTCGGAGATGGCGCTGGTGGCCTCGCGCAAGAGCCGCCTCAAGCAGATGGCCCGGAACAGCCGCAAGGCCGCCTCGGCCTTGCGGCACGCCGAGGCGCCGGAGCACTTCCTGTCTACCGTGCAGGTCGGCATCACCCTGGTGACGCTGATCACCGGTGCGGTCGCCGGCGACGCGCTGGGCGAACACATCGCTGCCACCTTGCGGGGCGAACAGCTGGCGTGGCTGTTGCCGTACTCGCGGATCATCGGCATCGTGCTGGGCTTCGTGCTGATCTCCTTCATCCAGATCGTGATCGGCGAACTGGTGCCCAAGCGGCTGGCGCTGGCGGCGCCGGAAAAAGTGTCGTCGTACGTGGCGATCCCGATGCTGCTGCTGTCGCGGCTGACCGCGCCGTTCGTGTGGCTGCTGAACGCGTCGAGCAACCTGCTGCTGCGCCTGCTGCGGGTCAACCGGCAGGGCAGCGGCGTGGTCACCGAGGAGGAGATCCGCCTGCTCGTCGCCGAGAGTGCCGAACAGGGCGTGCTCGACCCGGACGAACACAACATGGTCAACCGCGTGCTGCGCCTGGGCGACCGCACGGTGGACAGCGTGATGACCCCGCGCATGCGCATCGCCTGGCTGGACATCGCGGCAACCCGCGAGGAGAACTTCGAGGTGCTGCGCGAGACCCCGTATTCGTGCTACCCGGTGTATCGCGGCGACGAGAGCGAAGTGGTCGGCGTGGTCGAGGTCAAGCGCCTGCTGCGCAGCTTCGCCGAAGGCACGCCGGAGCTGTTCGGCCACCTGGCCAAGCCGCTGTTCGTGCCGGCCACCGCGCGCGCGCTGGACCTGCTGGAAGAATTCCGCGACGCCGAGACGCCGCTGGCCCTGGTGGTCGACGAGTACGGCGACATCGAGGGCGTGGTCACCGTCAACGACCTGCTCGCGGCGGTGGTCGGCGCCAGCCAGATCGGCCACGGCGGCGGCAACGAGGACAGCCCGATCATGCAGCGCGCCGACGGCAGCTGGCTGATCGACGGCAGCCTGTCCACCGACGACCTGCGCGAACTGCTGCAGATCGGCGAACTGCCCGGCGAGGACGAACACGACTACCGCACCGCCGCCGGCATGGTGATGACCGCCCTGGGCCATATCCCGCAGACCGGCGAAGTGTTCGCCTGGCGCGGCATCCGCTTCGAGGTGGTCGACCTGGACGGTGCCCGCATCGACAAGCTGCTGGTCACGCCGGCGCCATCGCTGGAGCTGTCGGACGACGAGCAGTAAGGCGCCGCTTCGCAGGGGCGTCGCCCTGGCGGAGCCGGCTACTTGCCGTTGGCCAGCCCCGCCATCCGCTGTGCATCGGCGAGGATGCCGTGCAGCACGCGCAACTCGCGCTCGTCCGGCTGCGCGCGCTGGAACAGCTTGCGCAGGCGCAGCATGATCGTGGTGGGTTCGCGGCCCTTGTGGAAGTCGATGTCGTCCAGCGTCTGCGCCAGGTGGCGGTAGAACTGCTCCATCTGCGCCGCGTCGGCGGGCGGCTCGCCGTGTTCCGGCGGCGTCGCCGGCGGCGCGTCGCCGAGCATCGCCACGCGCAGCTCGTAGGCCATCACCTGCACCGCCTGCGACAGGTTGAGCGAGCTGAAATCGTCCACGCTGGGAATCCGCACCATCGCATGGCAACGCGCCAGTTCCTCGTTCTCCAGGCCAGTGCGCTCGTTGCCGAACACCAGCGCCACCTGCTCGCCGCGGGCGGCGGCGGCCAGCACCTGCTGCGCCGCCTCGCGCGGGGAGATCTCCGGCAGGTTCACCCCGCGCCGGCGCGCCGACAGGCCCAGCGCCAGGCTGCTGCCGGCCAGGCCGTCCACCAGGTCGGCGTGGATGCCGGCATGGGCCAGCACGTCGTCCGCGCCGGCGGCCAGCGCATTCGCCTCAGGATCGGGGAAACGATACGGGCCGACCAGCTCCAGCCGCGCGAAGCCCATCGTGCGGATCGCCCGCGCCGCGCTGCCGATATTGCCCGGGTGCGAGGTGCGCACCAGCACGTAGCGGATGCGGGCGGCGAGGTCGTGGAGGTCGGTCATGCGAGAAGTGGCGTTTTTGCGGCTGGAGCGGACAAGGATAGTGGAGGCGGGGCGGCTTCCGCCCGCCTCTGCTAGAATCGCCGGCCGCAACCCAAGCTCTCTTCCAAAGTCGAAACCATGGCCAGACCACACGTCACGATCGCGGCGCGCGCCGCGCGTTCTGCAGGCAATGTGATCCTGCGCTACATGAACCGCATCGACGGCCTCAACATCGTCGAGAAGCAGCAGATGGACTTCGTCTCCGAAGTCGACAAGCTGGCCGAGGCGGAAATCATCAAGGAACTGCGCCGCGCCTACCCCGACCACGCGATCCTCGCCGAGGAAAGCGGCGCGACCGGCAAGGGCCCGCTGACCTGGGTGATCGACCCGCTGGACGGCACCCACAACTACCTGCGCGGCATCCCGCACTTCTGCGTGTCGATCGCGCTGCTGGAAAAGGGCGTGCCGATCCATGCCGTGGTGTTCGACCCGCTGCGCGACGAGCTGTACACCGCCAGCAAGGGCGATGGCGCCTACCTCAACGACCGCCGCATGCGCGTCAGCAAGCGCGAGAACCTGGGCGGCGCGATGATCGCCACCGGCTTCCCGTTCCGCCAGCGCGAGCACCTGGCGCCGCAGCTCGACATGACCCGCGCGATCCTCGGCCAGGCCGAGGACATCCGCCGCTCCGGCTCCGCCGCGCTGGACCTGGCCTACGTCGCCGCCGGCCGCTACGACGGCTACTTCGAGATCGGCCTGAAGCCGTGGGACATGGCCGCCGGCGTGCTGCTGGTGCACGAAGCCGGCGGCCGCTACTGCGACTTCGCCGGCCGCGACGGCATCCCGGAGAGCGGCAACCTCGTCGCCGGCAACCTCAACGTGGCGAAGGCCATGGTCGACGCGATCGGGCAGCAGGCGACGCCGGGGCTGCTCAAGGCCTGAGCGGTTCGACCCATTGAAAAAGCAAAGGCGCCCAAGGGCGCCTTTGCTTTTTTCGCCGCCCGACCCCCGTCCCCGCACCAGGCGGGGAACCTGCAAAGAGCCAGTCCATCTACTGGGATGAAGGCCGGGCGCGAGATGCCAACAACCGACTCCGCGCTGCCACGCCAGGCCGAACCGGTTGCCACCGATCGCGCAGGTTTGCGAACGTGTATCCCGAACCGCTCCATCCCAATCACCGTCCGTCGCGGCGAGACGCCGGCTCCCACTTCAACCGGCGCGGCGCCAGCCACCATGCCGGGAGTGTCCGATGAACCGCATCACGCAACGACTGGGCAGCGCGCTGGCGCGCTACCTCAATCATCCGGCGCGCGGGCCGTATCCGCACTTGCCGGCCGACCTGGCGACCTTGCGACGCATCCTGCGCCCGGCCGACGTGATCCTGGTGGAAGGCCGCGCACGCATCAGCAGCGCCATCAAGTACCTGACACAATCGACCTGGTCGCACGTTGCGCTGTATGTGGGCGACTACGCCGGACAGTCCCTGGCGGGCCATACCGACCTGGTAGTCGAGGCGGACACCGAACTCGGCGTGCACCTGCTCGACCTGCAGCAACTGGGCGGCTATCACCTGCGGATCTGCCGACCCGCGGGACTGAGCGACGCCGACGCCCATCGCGTGGTCGACTACGTGATAGCGCGACTGGGCCAGCGCTACGACCTGAAAAACGTCTTCGACCTGGCCCGCTACCTGCTGCCGACACCGCCGGTACCCGGCCCGTGGCGGCGGCGCCTGCTGGCGCTGGGCAGCGGCGACCCCACCCGGGCGATCTGCTCCACCCTGGTCGCCGAAGCATTCCAGTCGGTGCCCTTCCCGATCCTGCCAGTCATCCATACCGAATCCGCGGCTACTCCCGAATGCCGCGATTGCATCCGCGAAATCTTCCACATCCGCGACCACAGCCTTTACACCCCGCGCGATTTCGACGTTTCGCCGTATTTCGAGGTGATCAAGCCAACCCTGGCCAAGGGCTTCGACTACCGCCAGCTGACCTGGGACACCAGTCCATCCCCCCAAGCCTGAGGCACACCAACCGGCACCGACTCAAGACGCTGCCTGGTCGAGCGTGTCCGGCAAACAGGAGGCTCGACAGCCGCGCCGTTCAGGGCGCCGTTTCGCCGCCTTCGCGCAGGAACCCCCGCAGGAACGGAATGGTGATCCGCCGCTGCGCTGCCAGCGAGGCCGCATCCAGCTTGTCGAGCAGATCCAGCAGCGCGCCCAGGTCGCGCGCATAGCGGGCGAACAGCCAGTCCAGCACGCTGTCGTCCAGTTCGATGCCTCGCGCAGCGGCCTGCGCCTTCAGCACGGCGCGGCGTTCGTCGTCGTCGAGCGGCTTCAGCGCGAACTGGGTGCAGGCGCCGAGGCGCGAGCGCAGGTCGGGCAGGTCGATGCCGAGCTGGGTCGGGGTGGCATCGGCGGCGAACAGCAGTGCGCTGCCTTCGGCGCGGGCGCGGTTGTACAGGTCGAACAGCGCGTGTTCGGCCTCGCGCTCGCCGGCGATCGCGCCGAGGTCGTCCAGCGCCAGCAGTTCGCTGCCGGCGACGCCGCGCAGGGCGGCGGCGCGATCTGCGATCGTCGCCAGCGGCAGATACTGCACGCGCCGTCCCGCCGCACTGGCCGCCTGGCAGGCGGCCATCAGCAGGTGGCTGCGGCCGCTGCCGCTGGCGCCGTGCAGGTAGATCCACGGTGCGCCGGGTTGCAGCGCCAGCGCCTGCACCGCGGCCAGCGCGGCGGCGTTGGCGCCGGCGTGGAAATGTTCGAAGCGCTGGCGGCGCGGCCAGCGCAAGGCCAGCGGCAACTGCGGGATCATGGCTCGGCCCGGTCGTCCCGCGGCGGCTCGACCCTGGCCTCGACCTCGCCATCGCGATGCACGGCGACCTCCACCTCGGCGACCACCGGATCCTGCGGCCCCGCCTCGTTGTACAGCTCGCTCATGCGGTAGCGCTCGATCAGGTAGCGCAGCAGCACCATGATCACCGACGCCGCCGGCAGCGCCAGCAGCACGCCGAGGAAACCGAACAGGTAGCCGCCGGCCAGCACCGCGAACATCACCGCCACCGGGTGCAGGCCGATCTTGTCGCCGACCAGCTTGGGCACCAGCACATAGCCTTCCAGCAGCTGGCCGACCGCGAACACGCCGCAGACCAGGAGCACGTGGGTCCAGTCGCCGTACTGCACCAGCGCGGCCACGATCGCCGCGACGAAGCCGATGATGAAACCCAGGTACGGCACGAAGCTGAGCAGGCCGGCGACCATGCCGATCAGCGGGCCCACGGTCAGCCCGACCACGCCCAGGCCGGCGCCGTAGAACACGCCCAGCGCCAGCATCACCAGCAGTTGGCCGCGCACGAACGCGCCCAGGATCTTGTCCGACTCGCTCGCCAGGTAGGCGACGGTGGGCTGGATCGAACGCGGCAGCATGCCGTCGACCTTCGCCACCAGCCGGTCCCAGTCGCGCAGCAGGTAGAACGCCACCACCGGGATCAGCACCAGGTTGGTCAGCCACATCGCGATGCCCAGGCCGGAACGCGACACCTTGCCCAGCACCGCCGTGGCGACGCCGCCGATCGAGGCCATGTGCTCCTTGATCGCGGTCAGCAGGCGGTCGCTGTCGAAGGTGTGCGGGTCCAGATGCAGGCGCGCCTGCAGCCATGGCCACACGGTGTTCTGCGCCCAGTCGCCGTAGCGCGGCAGGTTGTTGATCAGGTTCTCGACCTGGCGCGCGATCAGCGGGATCAGCAGCAGCAGCACGCCGACCACCACGACCATGATCACCACGAACACGATCGTGGCCGCCCACATCCGGTTCAGCCCCAGCCGTTCCAGCCGGTCGGCCAGCGGATCGCCGAGGTAGGCCAGCATGGCGGCCACCGCGAACGGCATCAGCACCGGCGCCAGCAGCCAGATCAGGTAAACGATGACCGCCGTGATGGCGAACAGCTGCCAGCGGCGCGAGATGTCCTTGTCTTGATTCACTCGGCACGCATCCTTAATCACCTCAGCCAGCGCAGGTTCGCGTCCGCGCCCGGATGCGGCTCGCCCTGCAGCAGCAGGTGGCCGCCGGCGGCGAGGTTCGCGGCCAGACCGCCCATCGGCACGGAAGCCTTGACGTACAGCAGCACGCCGTCGTTCTGCGCGCCCAGGGTCAGCACCTGCTTCACCGACGGGTCGTCCTGCAGGGTCGCCACCAGGTTCGCGTAATCCATCGCCGAATCCAGCCCGCTGACCCACAGCTTGCCCTCGCTGGGGCCGGCGCCGATCACGTTGAGCTGCCTGCCGATGCGGTCGACCATGCCGTTGCCGGCGTCGCCGAGCAGCGCATCCGCGCTTTCGCCCTGGCCGTTCCAGCGCTGCGCCTGGCCGCCGGAGATCAGCGTCCAGTCCGCGCCGCCGTCGCGCAGCCTGCCGAGCAGCACCAGGCCGGTGTGGTACTGCCGGTTGACCGCCGCCAGCGCGGCCGGGTCGGCGGCGGCGACCTTGGCCGGATCCGGCGGAGTGCTGTCGGGATAGATCACATTGGTGCCGCGCGCAGCGGCGGCAGAGGCCAGGCTGGCCAGCGCCGCCTGGTCGAGCAGATGTCCGTCGCTGCCCTGCACCAGCAGCAGCACCGGCGGCTTGATCCCCGCGCTCTGCACGCCCAGCTTCGACACCAGCCGGCGCACCGAGCCCGGCTCGAACTCGACGTCCAGGATCAGCCCGGTCGCGGCGCGCTGGTACTGGAATTTCTGCACCATCGAACCGGCCTTGCCCAGCGCGTCGGCATAACCGGCGTTGCTGCGCAGGTCCTGGCCGCCGGCGATCCGCGTCAGCACCTGGCCGAGCGCAGTGGCGAACGCCTGGTCGCGCTGGGCGTCGCTGGTATCGGCGACCGGCACGACCACCGAATACGGCGAGCCGGCAACCTGCGCACGCAGCAGCGGCAGCGCGGCAAGAAACAGCAGCAGGGTGGCGATCAACAGACGGGACAGGCGCATGGATGTGGGCATCTTCAGGGGGAAGCTCACGGGAAGTCTGCCCAATCGCGCCCGCAGCGTCCATCGCGGTCGTCACGAACCCGCCATCGCCTGCCGGCAACCGCGCCACAAGCTGGTAAACTTGCGCGTTTCACCCACGCCGCAGATCCTGATCAAGGTCCTCGCCATGTCTGACGCCCTCACCTACCGCGCCGCCGGCGTCGATATCGATGCCGGCAATGCGCTGGTCGAACGCATCAAGCCGCTGGTCAAGCGCACTTCCCGCCCCGAAGTGATGGGCGGCCTGGGCGGTTTCGGCGGCCTGTTCGACTTGAGCGGCCGCTACAAGGATCCGGTGCTGGTGTCCGGCACCGACGGCGTGGGCACCAAGCTGAAGCTGGCGCAGATCCTGAACCGCCACGACACGATCGGCATCGACCTGGTCGGCATGTGCGTCAACGACGTGCTGGTGCAGGGCGCCGAGCCGCTATTCTTCCTCGACTACTTCGCCACCGGCAAGCTGGATGTGGACACCGCGGTGGCGGTGGTCGGCGGCATCGCGAAAGGCTGCGAACTGGCCGGCTGCGCGCTGATCGGCGGCGAAACCGCCGAGATGCCGGACATGTATCCGCCAGGCGAATACGACCTGGCCGGCTTCACCGTGGGCGCGGTGGAGAAATCGCAGATGCTGACCGGCGCGGCGATCGTCGCCGGCGACGTGGTGCTGGGCGTGGCCTCCAGCGGCCCGCACTCGAACGGCTATTCGCTGGTGCGCAAGATCCTCGAGCGCGCCGGCAACCCGCTCGACCTCGACCTGGGCGGCGTGAAGCTGGCCGACGCGCTGATGGCGCCGACCACGATCTACGTGAAGTCGATGCTGGAATTGATGAAGGCGAGCCCGGTGCACGGCATGGCCCACATCACCGGCGGCGGCCTCAAGGAAAACATCATCCGGGTGGTGCCGAACGGCCTCGGCATCGCGCTGGACGCCTCCGCCATCGTATTGCCGCCGGTGTTCGACTGGCTGATGCGCGAAGGCAACGTGGCGCGCGAGGAAATGTGGCGCACGTTCAACTGCGGCGTCGGCTTCACCGTGATCCTGCCGCGCGACGCGGTGGCCGGCGCATCCGCGCTGCTGGCGAAACATGGCCTGGCCAGTTCGGTGATCGGCGACATCGTGCCCGCACTGGGCGACGAACGCGTGCATATCGGCTGAACCGCTCCGTGACAACCGCACCTGCCAAAGTCGCCGTGCTCGCTTCCGGGCGCGGCAGCAACCTCGCTGCGCTGCTCGCCGCGCGCGAGCACGGCGACTTGCCGGTCGAGTTCGTGCTGGTCGGCAGCGACAGGGCCAGTGCCGGCGCGCTGCGCCTGGCCGAGGCGGCGAACATTCCCACCCTGGCGCTGGACCCGCGCAGCTATCCGGACCGCCGCGCGTTCGACCTGGACCTGTTCCAGCGCGTTGCCGCCAGCGGCGCCGAATGGCTGGTGCTGGCCGGCTTCATGCGCATCCTCGACGGCGAGGCGCTGCGGCCGTGGGTGGGCCGCATCATCAACATCCACCCTTCGCTGCTGCCGAAATACCGCGGCCTGCACACGCATCGCCGCGCGCTGGAAGCGGGCGACCGCGAGCACGGCGCCAGCGTGCATTTCGTCACCGCCGAACTGGATGGCGGCCCGGTGATCGCACAGGCACGCCTGCCGATCGAAGCCGGCGACGACGAGCAACTGCTGGCGCAACGGCTGCTGCCGCTGGAACACCGGCTGCTGCCTGCGGTGCTGGGCCTGCTGGTCAGCGGGCGCCTGCAATGGGACGGCCAGGCGCCACGCTTCGACGGCCAGCCGCTGGCGGCGCCATTGCGGCTGGACGACGACGGCCTTTCTCCTTAAAGCCGGTTCAGCCCGGTCTCGGCAGACTCGGCGCATGACTATCCGACCCCTGCTCGCTCCCCTGCTCGGCCTCGGCCTGCTGCTCGGTACCCCGGCCGCGCCCGCCGCCACGCCCACCGCGTTCACCGCCACCTACGACGTGTCGCAGGCTGGCTCGCCGATGGGTCGGGCCACGGTGAGCCTGCGCGCGGCCGGCAACGGCGAGTGGATCTACAGCAAGGACGTCAAGGGCACCGGCGGACTGGCCGCCCTGCTCGGCGCCAGCGTCACGGAAAGCTCGCGCTTCCGCTGGAGAGGCGACGTGCCCGAGGCGATCAGCTACGACTACCAGTTGCAGGCGGCGGTGAAGACCAAGCAGCGCCACATGGTGGTCGACTGGGCGAAAAAGCAGGTCGCCGTCGACGAGGGCAAGGGTCCGCAGACCTATCCGGCCAGTCCGGGCATGGTCGAGCGCAATACCCTCGCGCTGGCACTGGGCCTGGCCTTGCGCGACGGCAAGCAGCAGGTCGCGTTGCCGGTAGCGGTGCGCCAGGAAGTGCAGGTGCAGAACTTCAAGGTGACCGGCAAGGAAGCCATCACCGTTCCTGCCGGCAGCTTCGACGCCGAACGGATCGACCGCACCGACGCCGACCGCGGCTTCAGCGCGTGGTACGCCCCCGACCGCTATCCGCTGCCGGTGAAACTGTCGCAGCACGACGGCGGCGACATGGTGATGGAGCTGGTGAGCTACAAAGCCGACTGAGCTTTTCAGGCGCAACCAGCACGAAAAAGCCCGGCAATGCCGGGCTTTTTGCCGTGCGCGATGCAGCGCCGATCAGTTCGGCAGGCGGCGGATCTTGGCGCCGAGCACGCCGAGCTTTTCCTCGATGTTCTCGTAGCCGCGGTCGATGTGGTAGACGCGATCGACCGTGGTGTCGCCCTTGGCCACCAGGCCGGCCAGCACCAGGCAGGCCGAGGCGCGCAGGTCGGTGGCCATGATCGGCGCGCCGCTCATCTGCGCGACGCCCTGCACCACCGCGGTGTTGCCCTCGAGGCGGATGTCCGCACCGAGGCGCTGCAGCTCGTGCGCATGCATGAAGCGGTTCTCGAACACCGTCTCGGTGACCACGCCGGTGCCCTCGGCGACGCAGTTCAGCGCGGTGAACTGCGCCTGCATGTCGGTGGGAAACGCCGGGTACGGCGCGGTGCTGATGTTGACCGCCTTCGGCCGGCGGCCGCCCATGTCCAGCTCGATCCAGTCGTCGCCGGTGGAGATGTGCGCACCGGATTCCTCCAGCTTGGCCAGCACCGCCTCGAGCGTGTTGGCGCGGGCGTGGCGCGCGCGTACCTTGCCGCCGGTCATCGCCGCGCCGACCAGGAAGGTGCCGGTCTCGATGCGGTCGGGCAGCACCTCGTACTCGGCGCCGTGCAGGCGCTCGACGCCGTGGATCACCATGGTGGACGTGCCGGCGCCCTCGATTTGCGCGCCCATCGCGATCAGGCAATGCGCCAGGTCGACCACCTCGGGCTCCTGCGCCGCGTTCTCGATCACCGTGGTGCCGTGGGCCAGGGTGGCCGCCATCATGATGTTCTCGGTGCCGGTGACGGTGACCATGTCCATCACGATGCGCGTGCCCTTCAGCCGCGATGCCTTCGCCTTGATGTAGCCGTTCTCGACCGTGATCTCGGCACCCAGCGCCTGCAGGCCACGGATGTGCTGGTCGACCGGGCGCGAGCCGATCGCGCAGCCGCCCGGCAGCGAGACCTCGGCCTGGCCGAAGCGCGCCACCAGCGGGCCGAGCACCAGGATCGAGGCGCGCATCGTGCGCACCAGGTCGTACGGCGCCACGCAGGTGCTGGTGGTGCGCGGGTCGACGTGC
Source organism: Rhodanobacter sp. LX-99 (assembly GCF_018599185.1). NCBI lineage: Bacteria > Pseudomonadati > Pseudomonadota > Gammaproteobacteria > Lysobacterales > Rhodanobacteraceae > Rhodanobacter > Rhodanobacter sp. LX-99. The sequence goes on from NZ_JAHFVL010000003.1 coordinate 214,360, forward strand.
ATCTTCATGCGGTCGTCCAACACCAGTTGCACGCCCATCTGGCCGAGCAGTTCGATGAACGTGGTGACGTCGTGCAGGTGCGGCACGTTGCCGATGCTGACCGGCTCATCGGCCAGCAGGCAGCCAGCAAGAATCGGCAGCACGGCATTCTTGGCGCCGGAAATGCCGACCTCGCCATGAAGCGGCGTGCCGCCGCTGATCAGAATTTTGGCCATATGTACGGGATTCGAGATTCGGGATTTGAGATTCGGAACAGCCAGGGGGCGAGATGGTGGCGGGGTTCGCTTTCGCGAATCCCGAATCACGAATCCCGAATCCCGGCTTCTTGGGGTGTCAGGGTCTTCAGGGCCAGCGCGTGGATCGCGCCGCCCATCAGCTCGCCCAGCGTGGCATACACCAGCCGATGCCGCGCCAGCGGCAGCTTGCCGGCGAACTGGCCGGCGATCACGGTGGCCTCGAAATGCACGCCATCGGCCCCGCTGACCTCCACTCGGGCACCGGGCAGGCCATTTTCGATCATCGCCTGGATGCGGGCGGGGTCCATCGGGGAGTGTTCCATGCGGGAGCTCGGGCCAACCGGCAGCGGATTCCGTCACGACTGGAATCCATTGCGCTGGCTTATGACGTTAAAATGCGGATATGCCATGGTAATGGAAATCCGCTGGCGCAGAAATGACAGCGGTTCCAGATCGGCCCGAACGTGGCCGCCCGCCACGGCTACCCGGGCATTCGTCCCGCCCTTTCATCGAGCCCCCATGAACGCACGCATCGCCCCACCCGCCCCGATCGACCTGAACCCGGACGCCATCACGCGCAGCGCGCGCACGGTGATCGCCACCGAAGCGGCCGCGGTCGAGGCGCTGGAGGCGCGGATCGGGCCGGCCTTCGTCGAAGCCTGCCGGCTGATCCTGGCCTGCAAGGGCCGCGTGGTGGTCAGCGGCATGGGCAAGTCCGGGCATATCGGGCGCAAGATCGCCGCCACCCTGGCTTCCACCGGCACGCCGGCGTTCTTCGTGCACCCGGGCGAAGCCAGCCACGGCGACCTCGGCATGATCCTGCCGCAGGACGTGGTGCTGGCGATCTCCTACTCCGGCGAGACCGACGAACTGCTGCTGATCCTGCCGGTGATCAAGCGCCAGGGCATCCCGCTGATCGCGATCACCGGCCGCCCCGGTTCCTCGCTGGCGACCCAGGCCGACGTGCACCTGGACGGCAGCATCTCCAACGAAGCCTGCCCGCTCGGCCTGGCGCCGACCACCAGCACCACCGTGGCGCTGGTGCTGGGCGACGCGCTGGCGATCGCGCTGCTGGAGGCGCGCGGCTTCACCTCGGACGACTTCGCCCGCTCGCATCCGGCCGGCGCGCTGGGCCGGCGCCTGCTGCTGCACATCGGCGACGTGATGCACACCGGCGACGACGTGCCGCGGGTCTCGCCCGACGCCAGCCTCACCGCGGCCCTGGTCGAGATGACCCGCAAGCACCTGGGCATGACCGCCGTGGTCGACGCCGAACAGCGCCTGCTGGGCGTGTTCACCGATGGCGACCTGCGCCGCGCGCTGGACGACGAGGGCGTGGACCTGCGCGGCGCCACCGTCGCGGAACTGATGACGCGTGGTCCGAAGACGATCGGCGCCGACAAGCTGGCGGCGGAAGCGGCGCAGCTGATGGAGAAGTACCAGATCCACGCGCTGCTGGTGGTCGACGACGAACAGCACGTGGTCGGCGCACTGAACATTCACGATCTGCTCCGTGCGCGTGTCGTCTGATTCGTCTCGACGAATCAGACAAATCAAATACGCTGCTCTTGATCCTGCTCTCCCAGAATCCCGCCCGTGCCCACCAACTACCTCGCCGATCTCCCCGCCGATCTCCTGACCCGCGCCGCGAAAATCCGCCTGGCGGTGTTCGACGTGGACGGCACGCTGACCGACGGGCGCCTGTGGTACGCCGAGGACGGCCGCGAGACCAAGGTGTTCCACGTGCACGACGGCCTCGGCCTGAAACGGCTGCAGGCGAACGGCGTGCAGGTCGCCATCATCACCGCGCGGATCAGCCACCCGGTCGCGCTGCGTGCCGAGGAACTGGACATCGCCCACGTCTACCAGGGCCAGAGCGACAAGCGCGCCTGCCTGCGGGAATTGCTCGATGCGTTGAACCTCGCCCCCGAACAGGCCGCCTTCACCGGCGACGACCTGCCCGACTTGCCGCCGATGCGCCTCGCCGGGCTGGCCGTGGCGGTGGCGAACGCGCACCCGTGGGTAGCCGAGGCGGCGCACTGGCAGACCGCACGGAGCGGCGGCATGGGCGCGGCGCGCGAGGTCTGCGACCTGATCCTGCACGCCCAGGGCAAGGGCGACGCGGAGCGGGAGCGCTGGCAGTGAGCCTTCGCCGCTACCTGCGCGACCGGCGCCTGCCGGCCGCGACCATCGCCATCGCGCTCGCCGCGGGCGTGGCCCAGCTGCTGTTGTGGTGGTTCGGGCCGGCACCGAAGACCAGCGACTTCGTCGGTCCGCCGCGCTCCAGCTACACCCTCTCCGACGCCCGGATGACCGAATTCAACGCCGCGGGCCAGCCCAGCTTCCGCCTGCAGTCGCCGCACCTGGAACGCCGCGAGGGCGACGACTCGCTCTACCTCAATTCGCCCACCTTCCAGTTGCCGGCCAGGCAGGCCGGCGTGCCGGACTGGCAGGGCGAATCGCTGTATGGCTGGGTCAACAAGGATGGCAGCCTGCTCAAGCTGCAGGGCCCGGTGACCATGCACCGGCCGGCATTCGGCAGCACGCCGGCCACCGAGATGCATACCTCCGACGTCACCGCCTGGCCGAAGGAAAACCGCCTGGAGACCGCCGCGCCGGCACGGATCGTTCAAGGAGCATCTACAATCAGCGGGGTCGGCATGCGCGCCAACCTCACCAACAAGCACCTGGAGTTGCTCGATGATGTCCACAGCACGTTCATGCCAGCCAAGCCGGGCCGTTAAGCTCGCGGTCCTGGGCCTTGGACTGGCCATGCTGCAACCCGCGCTTGCCCGCAAGGATGACCGCCAGAAGCCGGCGAACATCGCAGCGAAATCATTCGACGCAACCCAGCAAGACAACGGCGTCATCCACTACAAGGGCAACGTGCTGCTCACCCAGGGCACCCTGAAGGCAACCGGCGCGCTGGCCACCGCTTACCTGGACGCGGACAACAGCGTCACGCGGGTCGTCATCACCGGCACGCCGGCGCACATCGAACAGCTCGATGACAGCGGCAACCTGATGCAGGGCGACGCCACCGCGATCGACTACGACAACGTCAAGCAGGTCGCCGTGCTGACCGGCAATGCATCGGTCAAGCAGAAAGGCCGCGGCGAAGCCCAGGGCGACAAGCTGACCTACAACACCCAGACCAGCCAGATGACCGGCGAGAGCAGCGGCGACGGCATGGTGCACATGACCTTCCAGCCCAGGCCGAAACCGGCCACGCCGGCCGCATCCTCAACTACGCCGGCCTCCGTCTCGCCGGCCCCGGCGCAAAGCAGTCCGGCCCCAGCGCAGGAACAACCCTGACGTGCTCTCCGCCGAAGGTTTGCAGAAAAGCTTCAAGGCGCGCCAGGTCGTTCGCGATTTCGGCTTCTCGATCCGCGAGGGCGAGGTGGTCGGCCTGCTCGGCCCCAACGGCGCCGGCAAGACCACCTGTTTCTACATGGTGGTCGGCCTGATCGAGGCCGATGGCGGCACGATCAAGCTGGACAAGCAGGACATCACCGGGCTGCCGATGCATGCGCGTGCCCGGCTCGGCATCGGCTACCTGCCGCAGGAGGCGTCGGTGTTCCGCCGGCTCAGCGTGTCCGACAACATCATGGCCGTGCTGGAGCTGCGCGACGGGCTCGGCGAGCAGCAGCGCAGCGCCGAGCTGGAAAACCTGCTGGACGAGCTGAAGATCGCGCACATCGCCGGGCAAAAGGGCATCAGTCTGTCCGGCGGCGAACGGCGCCGGGTGGAGATCGCCCGCGCGCTGGCCGCCAACCCGCGCTACATGCTGCTGGACGAGCCGTTCGCCGGGGTCGACCCGATCTCGGTCGGCGAGATCCAGCGCATCGTGCGGCACCTGAAGGAGCGCGGCATCGGCGTGCTGATCACCGACCACAACGTGCGCGAGACCCTGGGCATCTGCGACCGCGCCTACATCCTGAACGACGGCGAGGTGCTGTCGCGCGGCACCCCGGCGCACATCCTCGCCGACGAGAAGGTGCGCGAGGTCTACCTGGGCCGCGAATTCCGCCTCTGAATTGCCTGTCGCGTCCGCTTCTGCCGCGAACCGCAGCTATGGCCGCACCTGCGGGCACGCGTTACGATGGTGGCGACCCCCATTCGACCCGGCTGGCATGAAACCTGCGCTACAGTTTCGCCTCCACCAGCAGCTGACCCTGACGCCGCAATTGCAGCAGGCGATACGCTTGCTGCAACTGTCGCAACTGGAGCTGGAAGCCGAACTGCGGCAGATCGCCGAGAGCAACCCCCTGCTGGAGTTCGCCGAGGAAGTCGAGGACGACGAGGCGACCGAGAGCGTCGAGGCCGAAAGCGAATACCCCAGCGTCGAGGCGGTCGCCGCCAGCAGCAGTGATGACGGCGACGCCGGCGACTGGTCGGACGGCGGTGGCGTGGCCGAAACGCCGATCGACTTCTCCAGCAACAGCGGGGGCAACGGCAGCAGCGGTTCGCGCGGCGACGACGATTTCGAGCCGCAGAACGCCGCGCCGGAAACGCTGCAGCAGCACCTGCTGTGGCAGCTCAACCTGGCCTCGTTCAATCCGCGCCAACACCTGATCGCCACCGTGCTGATCGACGCGCTCAATCCCGCCGGCTACCTGGGCGAAGGGCTGGAGGCGGTGCTCGCCGCCCTGCCCGCCGACTTCAACGCCAGCGTCGAGGAGGTCGAGGCCGTGCGCCGCCGGCTGCAGGGCTTCGACCCCACCGGCGTGGGCAGCCTCGACCTGCGCGACTGCCTGCGCGTGCAGTTGGAGCAGTTCGACCCGGATACGCCGCAGCGCGATCTGGCGCTGCGCATCGTCGACGCCGAACTCGACCTGCTCGCGCGCAACGACATCGCCCGACTGGCGCGGCGCCTGCGCGCCAGCGAGGACGACGTGGCCGCGGCCGCCGTGCTGATCCGCAGCCTCGACCCGCGCCCCGGCGCGGCGCTCGACGCCACCCCGGTGGAATACGTGGCGCCGGACGTCTACGCGCTGCGCGACGGCAGCCGCTGGCGGGTCAGCCTGAACCCGGACGCGCAACCGCGGCTGGGCCTGAACCAGCACTACTGCGGCCTGATCGCCCAGGCCCGCGGCGAGGATGCCAGCTGGATGCGCGGCCAGCTGCAGGAGGCGCGCTGGCTGATCAAGAGCCTGGAGTCGCGCGCCGAGACCCTGCTCAAGGTCGCCGAGGCGATCGTGCGGCGGCAGAGCGCGTTCCTCGACTACGGCCCCGAAGCCATGCACCCGCTGGTGCTGCGCGAGGTGGCCGAGGAAGTGGGCATGCACGAATCCACCATTTCCCGCGTCACCACCCGCAAGTACATGCACACCCCGCGCGGCACGTTCGAGCTGAAATACTTCTTTTCCAGCGGTGTTTCCACCGAGGACGGCGGCAGCGCCTCGGCCACTGCGATCCAGGCCATGCTGCGCAAGCTGATCGAGTCCGAGGACGTGCGCAAGCCGTTGTCCGACCTGGCGATCGCCGAGGAACTGCAGCGCAAGGGCATCCAGGTCGCCCGCCGCACCGTCGCCAAATACCGGGAAGGGCTGCGCATTCCCACGTCCAGCGAACGCCAGCGCGCGGGCTGATTGTCGCCGGGGACACCCACGGGAACTTGGTTAACGGAAAAGCGCTCCCATACCTGCTAGTAGAGTGATTGACGATGTGCCCGGCCCCCGGGCCGGGTACGTCCACCCCGCCGCGAAAGCGGCACTGCACCACCAGAGGAGGCGCCCCATGCAATTCCAACTCAGCGGCCAGCAGATTGAAGTCACCCCGGCCCTGCGCGACCACGCCACCGCCAAGCTCGACCGCCTCACCCGCCTCGACGACAAATTGAAGAGCCTCGCGATCGTGCTGTCGGTCGACAAGCTGCAGCACCGCGCGGATGGCACCCTGGGCGTCGTCGGCGCCACTCTGCACGCCGAGGCTACCGAGGCCGACATGTACGCCTCCCTCGACGTGCTGTTCGACAAACTGGTCGCCCAGTTGCGCAAGTACCGTGAAAAGGTCGCCGACAAACACCAGCGCGAAGCGCGCGAAGAGCGCCAGTACGGCTGATTCCGGCCGCGTCCGGCCGATCGCGGCCCGCCCGTTCCGGGGCGGGCCGTTTTCCGCTCTGAACACGCGTATCCGTCCAAGCTGGCACAATGGCCATGCTGCCGCAAAGGCCCGTCGGGCCCCGACATGCGGCGCAAAGGACCCAAGGTTTGGACCGGATCAGCGCGCGACAACTCTACGATGGCGTCCACGAACGCATGGCCCTGCGCTGGGTATCCGGCATGCGCGGGGAGTCGCGCGTGCTCGAGCCTGGCGTGGCGCAGGCGCGCCGGCCGTCGCTGATCGGCTACCTCAACGTCATCTATCCGAACAAGATCCAGATCATCGGCTCGGAGGAGCTGAACTTCCTCGACGGGCTGGACTCGCGCCAGCGCTGGGAGGTGATGCACAAGATCGCCGCCTACCAGCCGGTGGCGCTGATCGTGACCAAGGACCAGACCGTGCCGGCCGACCTGCGCGAGGTCGCCGAGGAAACCAACACGCCACTGTGGATCAGCCCCAAGCGCGGCCACGAACTGCTGACCTACCTGCAGTACCACCTGGCGCGCATGCTGGCGGCCAAGACCACCCTGCACGGCGTGTTCCTGGAAGTGTTCTCGATCGGCGTGCTGATCACCGGCGAGGCCGGCTCCGGCAAGAGCGAGCTGGCGCTGGAACTGATCAGCCGCGGCCACCGGCTGGTCGCCGACGACGCCACCGAATTCACCCTGATCGCGCCGGACGTGATCGACGGCAGCTGCCCCGAGCTGCTGCAGGACCTGCTGGAAGTGCGCGGGCTGGGCGTGCTCAACGTGCGCGAGATGTTCGGCCACATGTCGGTCAAGACGTCCAAGTACCTGCGCCTGGTGGTCCACCTCAAGCCGCTGCGCGACGGCGAGGAGACCGACGCGCTGACCCGTCTCACCGGCGACATCGGCCACCGCGAGATATTCGACGTGCAGGTGCCGATGATCACCCTCCCGGTGGCCTCGGGCCGCAACCTGGCGGTGCTGGTCGAAGCCGCCGTGCGCAGCCACGCGCTGAAGAGCAAGGGCATCGACCCGGCACAGACCTTCATCGACCGCCAGGCGCACCAGTTGCGCCGGCTGCCCCCATGGTGAATGCATGAGCGACAACCACACATCCCCCAATCCGCTGGTCGACCCGCACGAGATCCACCTGATCGTGCTCACCGGCATGTCCGGCGGCGGCAAGACGGTGGCGCTGCGCGCGCTGGAGGACCTGGAGTTCTACTGCGTCGACAACCTGCCCTCGGTGCTGCTGCCGCAACTGGTCAACGCAGCCACCAGCGGCGACCGCCGCGGCCGGCCGCGGCGCATCGCCGTGGGCGTGGACGTGCGCAACCGCGGCACCGATTTCGCGCACATGCCGACCGTGCTGTCGGAACTGGCCGCCGCCGGCGTGCAGGTGCACCTGATTTTTCTGGACTGCCGCGACGAAGTGCTGATCAAGCGCTATTCGGAAACCCGCCGGCGCCATCCGCTGGCCATCCGCGGCGTGTCGCTGGCCGACGCGATCGTCGAGGAGCGCCGGCTGCTGCGCCCGCTGATGGCGATCGCCGAGAAGGTGATCGACTCCAGCGAGCTCAACGTGCACCAGCTGCGCCGGCTGGTCGCCACCGGCTACGCGCAGGCCACCGAGGGGCTGACCCTGATGTTCCAGTCGTTCGCGTTCAAGCGCGGGCTGCCGCTGGACGCGGACTTCGTGTTCGACGCGCGCTGCCTGCCTAATCCGCACTGGCACCCGCACCTGCGCCCGCTGTCGGGCAAGGACGCGCCGGTGCGCGAATTCCTCGAGGCGGAACCGCTGGTCGGCGAATACTTCGCCGACACCGCGCGCTGGCTGGACGCCTGGCTGCCGCGCTTCGAACAGGACGACCGCAGCTACGTGACCATCTCGATCGGCTGTACCGGCGGCCGCCATCGTTCGGTCTACCTGGTCGAGAAGCTCGCCGCGCACTACCGCGGCCGTCGCGAAGGCGTGCTCACCTTCCACCGCGAGCTGGAGTGACCATGACGACCCCCGCAAACACCTCGGGTCGCCGGCCATGAGCGTCGGCGTGCTGCTGATGACCCACGAGGCGGTCGGCCACGCGCTGATCTCCGCCGCGCATCACGTGATGCCGAAGCTGCCGCTGCAGGTGGCCGCTGTGGAAGTGCCGCCCAGCGCCGACCCGGACGTGATGCGCACACTTACCGCACATCACGCGCGCGAACTCGACCAGGGCGACGGCGTACTGATCCTGGCCGACCTGTACGGCGCCACGCCGTGCAACATCGGCCTGTCGCTGGGCGCGCTCGGCGTACATCTTCGCTGCGTCTCCGGCCTCAACCTGCCGATGCTGCTGCGCGTACTCAACTATGCGGAAAAACCACTCGACGAACTGGCCGAGATCGCGGCCAGCGGTGGCCGCGGGGGAATCTTCATCGACCATGCGTGAGCAAGACATCGTCATCACCAACAAGCTGGGGCTGCACGCCCGCGCCTCGGCCAAGCTGGTGCAACTGGTACAGGGCTTCAAATCCACCGTGTGGCTGGTCAGCAAGGGCCGCGAGGTCAACGCGCAAAGCATCATGGGCGTGATGATGCTGGCCGCCGGGCTCGGCAGCCCGCTGACCGTTCGCGCCGACGGGCCGGACGAGGAATCCGCGCTGGCCGCCGTGGTTCAGCTGTTCGAGCGCAAGTTCGACGAGGGAGCATGACTGGTATGGGAGTCGGGAGTCGGGAATCGGGAATCGGCAAAGCCGGCAGCATGAAGCTGGCGGTGAACCGCCATTCCGTGCGCGCGCTGCTTCTGCCGATTCCCGATTCCCGACTCCCGATTCCCGGCCCTGCAAGGAGCCGCCTGTGAGGCACATCCTGCACGGCACCATCGCCGCCCACGGCATGGCGCTGGGCCGCGCCCGCCTGGTGCAGCCCAGCCGCTACGCGGTGGACACCCGGCCGCTGGCCGAGCACGAGATCGAGGGCGAACTGGCCAAGCTGCACCAGGCGCTGGACACCGCGCGGCAGGAGCTGCGCGAGCTGCGCGGCAAGCTGCACGGCGCGCTGGCGCGCGAGGTCAACGAATTCATCGACGCGCACAGCCTGCTGCTGGACGACGCCGAGCTGCTGCGCGGGCTGGACGACCTGGTAAAGATCGGCCACTACCGCCCCGGCGCCGCGCTGAAGAAGCAGCGCGACCGCCTGTCCGCGGTGTTCGAGGCGATGGACGATCCCTACCTGCGCAGCCGCAAGGAAGACGTCGAGCAGGTGATCAACCGGGTGATCTCCGCGTTGCAGCGGCAGACCAGCCCGGAGGAACGCAAGCTGGCCGCGCGCGTGGGCGAGATCCTGATCGCCGACAACATCGCGCCGGGCGACATGGCGCAGCTGGCCGGCAACGGCCTGCTCGGCGTGGTCGCCAGCTCCGGCAGCGCGTATTCGCACAGCGCGATCCTGGCGCGCAGCCTCGGCCTGCCGATGCTGGTGGGCACCCGCGACGCCCTGTCGAACATCCACGACGACGACCTGATCCTGCTCGACGCCGAGCGCGGCGAGGCGATCGTGCATCCCGCCGCACAGGACCTGTCGCGTTACCGCGCGTGGCAGCGCGAAGCCCTTGCCGAAGGCCGCCGCCTGGCCAAGCTGGCGAACGCGCCCACGCGCACCCGCGACGGCGTCGAGATCGCCCTGCTGGCGAACGCCGAGACGCCGGCCGACGTGGCGATGGCGCGCGCCCGCGGCGCCGACGGCGTGGGCCTGTACCGCACCGAATTCCTGTTCCTCAAGCACAAGGGCCTGCCGTCGGAAGACGAGCAGTTCATCGCCTACCGCGACCTGGTGATGGGCATGGGCGGCCTGCCGGTGACCATCCGCACGCTGGACCTGGGCGCCGACAAGGCCGATGCCGCCGGGCTCACCCTGCGCGGCGAGGACAACCCCGCGCTCGGCGTGCGCGGCGTGCGCCTGTCGCTGCGCTACCCGGCGGTGTTCACCACGCAGATCCGCGCGATCCTGCGCGCCGCCTGCTACGGCCCGGTACGCGTGCTGGTGCCGATGGTGACCCAGCCCGACGAACTGATCGCGGTGCGTACGCTGTTCAAGCTGGCGCGGCAGGACCTGAAGCGCGAAGCCATCGACCTGCCGGAAAAACTGCCGCTGGGCGCGATGATCGAGGTGCCGGCGGCGGCGATCAACGTGCGCGCGCTGCTGGAGCACGCCGACTTCCTCGCGATCGGCACCAACGACCTGGCCCAGTACGTGCTCGCCGCCGACCGCGGCAACGACGCGCTGGAAAACATCTACAACCCGCTGCAGCCGGCGCTGCTGCGGCTGATCTCGCACGTGCTCAGCGCCGGCCGCCGCGCCGGGAAGCCGGTCAGCCTGTGCGGCGAGATCGCCGGCGACGTGAACTTCACCGCGCTGCTGCTGCTGCTCGGGCTCAACGAATTCAGCATGCACCCGGCGCAGATCCTGCAGGTACGCGACCGCCTCGCCACGCTCGACCACGCCCACCTGCGCCGCCACGCCGCGCAGCTGCTGCGCGCGCATACCCACGAGCAGGCCGAGGCGATGTTGAACGACATCGTGGACGCAGCCACCCCGAACTGAGCCTCTGCCACGACGGCGGCTCGTTCCCCATTCGTCACGAATCGTTTCGCTGCGCTTTACATTTCCGGGCGCATCGTCAGCGGTTCAGGGGACACCAGCTGCGTGCACGTTCTTCACCGCCCGGACTCCGGCACGACAACTCCGCATCTCATCGAACCGATCCACGGCCATGGGGAGTGTCATCATGAACAAGTCACTTGTCGCTGTACTTCTGGGAGGGTTGCTGGGGGCATGCCTGATGCCCTCGCCGGCCACGGCGCAAAGCGCCTTCGACGGTACCTGGAAGATCGACCTGAAGAAGGTCGAGATGCCGAAGAAGCCCGACGTCCTGCTGCTGCAGAACGGCATGTACCACTGCAGGACCTGCGTTCCGCCGGTCAGCGTGAAGGCCGACGGCACCGACCAGCCGGTCAGTGGCCATCCGTACTACGACACGATGGCGGTTACCGTCGTCGACGACCACGCGGTCCACGAGATCGACAAGAAGGACGGCAAGGTCGTCTCGGATTCCACCATGACCGTGGCCGCCGACGGCAAGACGGCGAACTTCGAGTTCACCGACAGCAGCAACAACAACACCGACCCGGTGACCGGCAACGGCACCATGATGCGCGTGGCGAAAGGACCGGCCGGCGCGCACGCGATTTCCGGCTCGTGGCGCACGCAGAGTTACGACAGCGTCTCGGACAACGCGCTGACCCGCAGCTACAAGGTCGATGGCGACACGTTCAGCATGAGCGCGCCCACCGGCGAGTCGTATACGGCGAAGATGGACGGCAGCGAAGTCCCGTACAGGGGCGACCCCGGCGCGACCAGCGTCTCGGTGAAGAAATTGAGTTCGCACGTCATGCAGGAAACCGACAAGCGCGACGGCAAGATCATCAGCGTGGCGAAAATGACCGTCGCTCCCGATGGAAAGAGCATGACCATCGCGGTCGACGACAAATTGCACGGCACCCACATGTCGTTCGTGGCGATGAAACAGTAAGTGGCAAGCACAAGCCAGGGACGGCCTGCCGCCGGCTCAGTGGACCCGATCGAGGTCGATCCCCTCGAGGAACGCGTCCAGCAGCGCGCCGCGGTATTTCCGCCGGTGCAACAGCAGCGAGAGCTTGCGGCGCAGGTCGAGGAACGGCGTCTTCAACGCCTTCAGCCGCCCGGTCGCCAGTGCGTCGGTGACCGCCACCGCCGGCAGGCAGGCGATGCCCAGCCCGGCCACCACGGCCTGCTTGATCGCCTCGATCTGGTCCAGCTCCAGCACGGTTTCGCCGGGCGGCAGCTGCGCCAGCACGCGCTCGCTGGTGGCGCGCGTGGCCGAGCCGGGCTCGCGCAGCACCCAGCGGGCACCGGCGAAATCCGCCGGCTTCAAGCCGCGCCGGCGCGCCAGCGGATGTTCCGGCGGTGCGCACACCACCAGCAGGTCGTCGCGCCACGGCCGCACTTCCAGCAGCGGGTGCGCCACCGGGCCTTCGACGCAGCCGACATCCAGGCTGTGCTCGAGCATGGCGGCGGCGATCGTTTCGGTATTCGCCACGCGCAGGCGGATCGCCACCTGCGGATGCGCTCGCACGAAACCGCCGAGCAGCTCGCCGACCAGGTAATTGCCCACCGTGTTGCTGGCGCCTATGCGCAGTTCGCCGCCCAGTTCGGCGCCCTCCTCGCGCCCGCGCCGGCCGAACTCGGCATGCCGTTCCAGCAGTTCCTGCGCCAGCGGCAGCAGTTCGCGGCCACGCGCATTCAGGCGCAAACGGCCGCGCTCGCGGTCGAACAACGGAGCATCCAGCTGCCGCTCCATCTCCGCCAGCGCCATGCTGGCCGCGGGCTGGGTCAGGTGCAGCCGCTCGGCGGCGGCACGCACGCTGCCGTGCAGCGCGATCTGCACGAACACGTCCAACTGGCGCGGGCTGATATTGATCATCAGCCTATCTTATACACGCAATCACATATTCCAAATTTTCCTGATTGATGCGCAGGCGGACAATGGCGCGATTGCCGGAGCCCATGCATGAACGCACCATCCCTCGCCGTCACACCCACGCTCTTTCGACAACGCGCCCCCGGCCTGCTGCTGGCGGTGGCGATCGGCGTGCTGGCGCTGCTGCTGGGGCGCTGGGCGCCGCTGATCGGCGGCCCGGTGATCGGCATCGTGCTGGGCATCGTGGTGCGCAACCTGCTGTCGCCGGGCGAGCGCTACAACCCCGGCATCGCGTTCGCCGGCAAGAAGGTGCTGCAGTGGTCGATCATCGCGCTGGGCTTCGGGCTCAGCCTGAGCCAGGTCGCGAAGACCGGCCTCGAATCGCTGTCGGTGACCCTGGTGACGATGAGCGTGGCCTTCCTCGCCGCCTGGCTGCTCGGCCGCTGGCTTGGCGTGCACGACAAGCTGAAGATCCTTATCGGCGTGGGCACCGCGATCTGCGGCGGTTCGGCGATCGCCGCAGTCACGCCGATCATCCGCCCGGACGACCACGACACCGCGTTCGCAATCTCCACCATCTTCCTGTTCAACTTGGTCGCGGTGCTGCTGTTTCCGCTGCTCGGCCACCTGATGCAGCTGAGCGACCTCGGCTTCGGCCTGTGGGCCGGCACGGCGATCAACGACACCTCGTCGGTGGTCGCCGCCGGCTACAGCTACAGCCACGCCGCCGGCGACTACGCCACCATCGTCAAGCTGACCCGCGCCACCCTGATCATCCCGGTCTGCCTGGTACTCGCCTTCGTGGTCGCCGCGCGCGAGAAGCGCAAGCATGCGCAAGCCGGCAGCGTCGGCCACTTCAGCCTCGCCAGCATCTTCCCCTGGTTCATCCTGTGGTTCCTGGCCGCCTCGGCGGTACGCACTGCCGGCCTGATCCCCGTGGCGATCCAGCCGTCCATCCACCTGCTGGCCGAGTTCCTGATCATCGTGGCGCTCACCGCGATCGGCTTGTCCGCCAACCTGCGCAAGATGGCCGCCAGCGGCGCGCGGCCGATCCTGCTGGGGCTGGGCGTGTGGATCGCGGTGGCGGTGAGCAGCCTGCTGGTGCAGTGGGTGATCGGGCAGTTGTGACGGCTGCCACGCCAGGCATTCAAGCGCTGCGAAACACGGCGGGCCGATGCATCTCCCGCGGGCCGACAGCCTGCAGCCACCGCTCCCGCGCGATGGTCGCGGTGCAAGGCCCGAGCGTGCAGATGCGGATCGCGCGCGTGGTCGCCTCCGCCCGCAGCATGTCCAGCACGTCGCGCAGCATCGCGCCCTCGAACGGCGTGTACAGATAGAACACCGTGCCGGCCGACAGATCGGCCATCCGCACATCCCCCTGCACGAACGTCACCTGGTCGAGATTCAGTGCGCGAGCGCAGCGTTGCGCGCACTCGACATGGGCCGATTCCCATTCGATGCCGATGCAGCGTGCACCGGTACAAATGGCGGCCAGCACGGGGACCTGGCCCAGGCCGGAACCGAGATCGACCAGCACGTCGCGCTCGTCGAGTGCCGTGCGGGCGATCATGTCGAAGATATGGCGCGCCGGCGTGGGTTGGTAAAACACCATCTCTGCCGACAGCCCGGCAAGCTGGAGTCCGGGTTCATCGATCTGCAGAACGCCGCTGACCAATCCGTCGAGATGGTCATAGCTTTCGCCATCGGCTGGAGTGCCTGTGCGATCCGAAGCGGTTGCGCGCACCCATTCGAGCAACCTGCGCCCCCCCGCGCCGCGCTGGATATCCAGGCGAATGCCCTGGTAAAGCCGGCCGTCGATGGCTTCAAGCTCGGCGCGCAAGACGTCGATCCGGTGGCGTAGTCCCGCCTCCACCGTCGCATCGGCATGAGCCCCGTGAGGCAGCCCGTCGAGGCCGTAGGCCTCAAGGCGGTCAAGCACATCGCCGCGCTCACGCAGTCGATCCGGTTCACGCAGCGACGAGTCCTGCTCCAGATCGCTGATGAAGGCTTGCAGCGCACGACTCATTCGTTGGTCATTCCCTTGCCGGCGGATGGCAGTGCCATCGGCAACTCACGCCTTGCCCTGCTCCACCAGCGTCAACGCCACCTTGTCGCGCAGATACACCGGCAGCGCCAGTTCGGGCGCCTGCGTGTGGCCGACCTTGAACTCGCGCAGCGCCAGCTCGGCCACATGCGCGGCCTGCGGATAGCGCAGGCCGTCGGCGGAATGCAACGTGCCGGTGAGGCGCTGGCTCAGCGCGGTGGCATAGGTGGCCCAGCCGGTGCCGACCACCTGCCAGGCGCCGGCCTCGGGCAGTACCAGCGACTCGGCGGTGCAGATGCGCTCGTCGTCCAGCGCGACCAGGCCGCCGTCGTCGTCGCGGCGGTAACAGGCGGCGTAGATCTCGCCCATGCGCGCATCGATCACGGCGAGGATCGCGCTGCCTTCTTCCTCCGGCGCTTCCAGCGCCAGCGCGGCCAGCGAGGAGATGGTGATCACCGGCAGATCGAGCGCCAGCGCCATGCCCTGCGCCAGCGACACGGCAAGGCGCACGCCGGTGAACGCGCCCGGGCCGCGGCCCACCGCGATCGCGTCCAGCGCGTGGCGGCCGATGCCGGCCTCGGCCAGCAGGTCGTCGGCCATCGGCAGCACCAGTTCCGTGTGCCGGCGCGGCGCGATCTCGCTGCGGGCGATCAATTCATCGCCGTGGATCAGGGCGACGGAGCAGGCTTCGGTGGCGGTTTCGATCGCGAGCAGGTTCATGGTTTGTCCATGATAGCGGCTGGCGGCTCGGCCGCGGTGCATGCGTACCAGTCGATGTGGCGGGTCAGGTACATCATCAAGCCCACCATCGCCAGCAGCACCAGCGCACCGATCAGCAGCGCGTACTGCTCGGCCGCGATCAGCGCGTACAGCATCGCGTAGATCAGCCCCAGCACGCCGCCCAGCAGCAGGCCGGCGCGCCGCGCACGCAGCACCGCCATCGCGTAGCCGCCCACCAGCACGGCCACCGCAGCCGCGGCCAGGGCATAGGCCGGGCCGAAACCGATCTGTTCGGACAGCGCCAGCAGCACCACGTAGAACGTGGCCAGCGCCGCACCGACCAGCAGGTATTGCACCGGGTGCACGCGCAGCTGCCTGAGCACCTCGAACAGGAAGAACGCCACGAAGGTCATCGCGATGAACAGCAGCCCGTATTTCCCCGCACGCACGTTGCGCTGGTAGACGTCGACCGGCTGGTACAGCTGCACGCCGAAGGCGGAGGCCTGCAGTGCGGCCTTCATGTCGCTGTCGGCGTCGGTCCAATGCTGACCGTAGCTGCGGTTGAGGTCGAGCAGGTGCCAGTGCGCGCTGAAACCCTGCGCGTCGATCCGGTGTTCCAGCGGCAACGCCGCGCCGAAGAAGCTGGGATCGTTCCACGGCGCGCGCATCGTCACGTCGGTGCTGCGCGCCAGCGGCAGCAGTTGCAGCGCCTCGGTGCCTGCCAGCTTCAGCGTGATCTGCACGTCGATCGGCTGATCGCCCAGCGCATCCAGGTCGACCGGCACCACCACGTTCGGCCACGGGCCGAGCCGATCGGCCGACGAGTCGAAGCGCGCCGGCCGGCCGTTGATGCGCAGCTCGCTCACTTCCTGCAGCCCGCGCAGGTCGCCTACGGCCAGGCGCAGCTCGGCCTTGCCGCCCTGCCATTGTGTGCTGCTGGCGCGGCGGAACTGGGCCAGGTCCTGCGCACGGAACTGGCCGCCGAGCTTCACCGTGGCGACGAACACCGGCGCGGCGTAGATGCCGTAGCTGCGCGTCTCCACCGCCATCGCCACGTCCAGCCTCAGCGCATCGGCCAGCATGCTCTCGCTGCCGGCGCGCCACTGCGGCGGTTGATTCTCCGCCACCGTCACCTGGCGCAGCGTGGGCACCACCAGCACCGGCCCGCCCAGCACCTGGGCGCCGCCCCAGCCCTGCGCGATCTGCGCGATCGCTCCTTCCCGCAACTGCTGCCGCTCGCGCACCAGCTCGCGCACCTGCATCAGCGGTATCGTCATCAGCAATGCCAGCACGCCGATGCCCAGCACCTTGGCGGTCACCGTCTGAGTCCACTTGCCCATGTCCCAAGCACTCCCTTGATCCGGAGTGCCGATCACAGCAGTCCCGGCGGCGGCAACGCGGGCAAGCGCGGCCGGCCCACAGGCCGCAAGGTGGCATGCGGATGACAGCGAAACTTCGCGCCGCCGGCGCGGTCACTGCAGGACCGGCGAGCCGACCGACCGGACAGGGGAATGCCATGCACGCGATCGCGCGGTTCCTGGCCCGCAACAAGGGCTTCATCACCTTCATGCTGTGCATGGTCGTGTTCCGCAGCGCGGTGGCCGACTGGAACGTGGTGCCGACCGGCTCGATGCAACCCACCATCCGCATCGGCGACCGCATCCTGGTCGACAAGCTGGCCTACGACGTGCGCCTGCCGCTGACCCACGTTTCGCTGCTGCATCTGGCCGACCCGCAACGCGGCGACATCGTGGTGCTCGATTCACAGGCCGCGCACGAGCGGCTGGTGAAACGGGTGATCGGCCTGCCCGGCGACAGGGTGGCGATGCGCGGCAATGTGATCTTCATCAACGGCCACGCCGCCCGCTATGTCGCCGGAAGCTACGCCGGCATCCACGACGACCTGCACGATCCGGCACACTACGAAATCGAACATTACGGCGTGATGCGCCACGCGATCCGCCTGTCCGACTACCGCCCCAGCCCGGCCAGCAACTTCGGCCCGGTGCAGGTGCCGCCCGGCCACTACCTGCTGCTCGGCGACGACCGCGACAACAGCATGGACTCGCGCTACTTCGGTTTCTTCCCGCGCAACGCGATCGTCGGCCGCGCCCGCCACGTGGTCGCCTCGCTCGACCCCGAACATCACTACCTGCCTCGTGCAGACCGCTTCGGCGCGGCGCTCGACTGACGCCGCCGCCATCCGTCAGGGAATCCGAGCGACCCGTTTCGAGCCGGTCATCCCCGGGCAAGGCAGGGGACCCGGGGAATCCGGAGTTATCGAACGCGCCTGCTGACCGCTGTCGAGAGCAGACATTGAGCAACCGCCCCAACGCGGTCCCTCAAAGTACCCCCATCAGCGTTCCCTGATGAAACACGATCTGCCACTCGTCGCCTGCGCGTCGCCAGATCGTGCTGCGCCGGCTCATCCGCTCGCCCTGCTCCAGGGTGTAGGTGAGCAGGTAGGTATCCGGCCCGAGTTCGCGGCAGTGGAAGTCGCGGGTTTTCCAGGTGTGTTCGGCGGGATCGGGGGCGCGGTGTTCCAGGACGTCGAGGACGCGGGCGCGGCTGTAGCGGCGGCCGGAGGCGCCGATTTCCCAGAAGTCGGCGGCAGCCATGCGTTCGAATTCGGCGCGGGTGCTGCCGAATTCGGGGCGGTGGAAGATCGGCTCGCGCCGGCGCAGTGCTTCCAGCACGGGCAACAGCTCGGGTGGCGTGACCAGTTCGGGTTCGGCGGGATCGGGCACCGGCTGTCGATCGCGATTCGATGTTCGGCTCACGGCTTTTGCTCCGCTGCGACGAAGACCCCGCTACTTTGGCGGGTGCCGCGGCTGGATGCGAGTGCCTTCGGGCGTCGACCGCAGCCTCCTGCCGGCAACCCGGTCGGCAGCTACTTGAGGTAGCTCTTCAGCACGGCAAGCACCGGCAGCAGCTCGCCCTGCTGCTTCGTGTTGCCGGTATCGGCCACGTGGGATCGCAGGTGTCCCTCCATCACCTGGAGGATCAGGCCGTTGACCGCGCCGCGCACGGCGGCCAGCTGCTGCAGCACCGCACCGCACTCTTCGTCGCCTGCGATGGCGCGCTCCAGCGAAGCCACCTGACCGCCGATGCGGCGAACCCGGGCGACCAGTTTCTTCCGGTTTTCCTGGATGTGGGACATGACGGCAGCCTGATGGTCATATACTATGGGGGAGTATATCGCCAGAGAACGAACCATGCCCGCCCCCGACGCCTCGCCATTCATCCACAGCCACCAGTTCAACCACGTCGACGCGAAGGCGGAGCGCAATACCCGGCGCGTGGTGTTCATCACGGCGGCCATGATGGTGGTGGAAATCGTGGGCGGTTACTGGCTGAACTCGATGGCCCTGCTGGCCGACGGCTGGCACATGAGTTCGCACGCGCTGGCGATGGGGCTGTCCGTCATGGCCTACGTGTTTGCCAGGCGCTATGCGAAGGACCGGCGGTTCGCCTTCGGCACGTGGAAGATCGAGATTCTCGGCGGCTACAGCAGCGCCTTGCTGCTCGCCGTCGTCGCCGCGTTGATGATGGTCCAGTCGATCGAACGGCTGTTCGCGCCCGCTGCGATCCATTACGACGAGGCCATTCCGATCGCGGTGATCGGCCTGGGCGTCAACCTGTTGTGCGCGTGGCTGTTGAAGGGAGAGCACAGCCATGAGCATGGACACCGCCATCATGGGCACGGGCATGGGCATGGGCACGGCCATCACCATGACGTGAACCTGCGCGCGGCCTACCTGCACGTCATCGCGGACGCGGCAACCTCCGTGCTCGCCATCGTCGCGCTCGTCGGAGGCAAGCTTTACGGCGCTTCCTGGCTCGATCCGGTCATGGGCATCGTGGGTTCGATCCTGGTGGCGCGATGGGCCTGGGGCCTGCTGCGCGAGTCCGGCAGGATTCTTCTGGACGCCGAGATGGACCAGCCGGTGGTCGAGGAAATCCGCGACGTGGTGAAGGAACATTTCACGACGGCGGCCGTCAGCGACCTGCATGTCTGGCGCGTCGGCCGCAACAGCTACGCCTGCATCCTCGGACTGGTCGCCACCTCGGCCATCAGCGCCGGGGAAGTCCGCCGGCAACTGGCCGTCCACGATGAACTGGTACACGTGACGGTCGAGGTTGCGCTGACCTGAGCGTTGCCGGATCGGACCTCGCGGCAAGGCAGAATCGCGTCGCTACGCGGGCGGCTGCCACAACTCGACGCGCGTGCCTTCGGGATCGACGACCCAGCCGAAGCGGCCGAACTCGCTCTGTTCGATGCGCTCGTCCACTTCGACGCCGGCAACGCGCAATTGCGCCAGTAGCGCGTCCAGGTCGTCGACGCGGAAATTGATCATGTAAGGCTGCGTGCCGGGTCCGAAATAGCCGGTGTCGGCAGCGAAGGGAGACCACAGAGTGTAGCCGGGGCGCTGGGCGTCCTCGTCGAAGCGGGCGCCGCCCCACTCCTCGACGTTCAGGCCGAGATGTTGTGCGTACCACGCGCCGAGCGCGGCGGGGTCGCGTGATTTGAAGAAGATGCCGCCGAGTCCGGTGACCTTGGCCATGTTGCTGTCCTCTCTCGATCGGGTTTGCCGGCGGGCTGCGCTACGCTCAGGACGAACGGGTTTCTGCAGTATCGAAGAACGCCTGCACATCCGCCAGCTCGCGCGTGCGCGGCATCGGCGGCAGGCTGGCGAGGAAAAGCTTGCCATAGCCCTTGCTGGTGAGGCGCGGGTCGCACAGCACCAGCACGCCACGGTCGTGCATGTCGCGGATCAGGCGACCGGCACCCTGCTTCAGCGCGATCACGGCGCTGGGCACCTGCCAGCCCATGAACGGATTGATGCCGGATTGTTCGAGCGCGGCAAGGCGCGCCATCAGCACCGGATCGTCGGGCGCGGCGAACGGCAGCTTGTCGATCACCACCACGCTGAGCGCCTCGCCGACCACGTCGACGCCTTCCCAGAAACTGGCCGCGCCGAGCAGCACGCCATGGCCGCTGGCACGGAATTCCTCCAGCAGTCTTGGACGCGGCGCGGTGCCCTGCACGAACAGCGGCCACGGCACCTTGTCCTGCAGCAGCTCAGCCGCACGGCGCAGCGCTCGGTGCGAGGTGAACAGCAGGAAGGCGCGGCCGTTGGAGGCGTGCAGCACCGGCAGCACGGTCTCGATCACCTGCTCGGTATAGTCGCGGGCGTTCGGATCCGCCAAGCCGGACGGCAGGTAGCACAGGCCCTGATGCGCGTAGTCGAACGGGCTTTCCAGGCTCAGCGTCTGCGGATCGTCGAGGCCGAGCTGGCGCGCGAAGTGGTCGAAGTTGCCGGCCACCGACAGCGTGGCCGAGGTGTGGATCCAGGCCGCCTGGGTGCGTTCGCGCAGGCCGCGCATCGGCACCGCCAGGTCCAGCGGCGTGGCGTACAGCGCGAAGCCGCGCGGAAAGGTTTCGTACCAGCGCACGTCACGATCGCCGTGCGACTCGACGATGCGGTCCAGCCGCTCGTTGAACAGCCCGGCGCGCTCGTGCAGGTTGGCGAAACCGCGCGAGCGTTCGGCCTGCGAGGCGAGCAGTTCGGCCAGCGTGGCCAGCAGTTCGCGCAAGTCGTGCAGCGAGGTGTGCACATCGGCGCGATCCTCCAGCAATTGGAACGCGCCGCGCGCGGGCAGCGGCTCCAGCGCCAGGCGCAATTTGCGCAACGCGTCCTGCAGCGCTTCCACCGGCTCCAGCAGCAGGCCGATCGCGCCGGTGACGCCGCTGCATTCGGTCAGCGTGTCCTGCGCCAGCTCGGTCAGCTGGCGCGCGCTGATGCTCTGCGAGAAGAACTGCCCGGCCAGCTCGGGGATCTGGTGCGCCTCGTCCAGGATGAAAGCTGCGGCGCCCGGCAGGATCTCGCCAAAGCCTTCCTGCTTCAGCGCCAGGTCGGCGAACAGCAGGTGGTGATTGACCACCACCACGTCGGCTTCCAGCGCCTCGCGCCGCGCCTTCACCACGTGGCAGTCGTCGAAGAACGGGCACTCCACGCCGAGGCAGTTTTCCGGCGTGGAGGTGACGCGCGGCCACAGCGACGATTCCTCCGGCACTTCGGCCAGCTCCATGCGGTCGCCGCGGCGGGTGCGTGCGGACCACGCGCGGATCGTCGCCAGCTGCGCGGCCTGCGCGCGCTCGAAGGTGGCGCCCTCGCGCACGGTCTGGTCGAGCCGATACAGGCACAGGTAGTTCGCGCGGCCCTTCAGCAGCGCAGTCTTCAAGCGCGCGCCGAGCACCGAGCGCACCTTCGGAAGATCGCGGAAATACAGCTGGTCCTGCAGCGCCTTGGTGCCGGTGGAGATGATCACCCGCTCGCCCGACAGCAGCGCCGGCACCAGGTACGCGTAGGTCTTGCCGGTGCCGGTGCCGGCCTCGGCGATCAGCGTGTCGCGTCCGGCGATCGCCTGCTGCACCGCGCGCGCCATCGCCTGCTGCGCCAGCCGCGGCGCGAAGTTCGGCAGTTCGCGCGCGAACGGGCCATCGGCACCGAGCAGGGCGCCGACGTCGTCGGACTCGGTGTCATCGAGGTCGTTCATCCGCCAAGTATGGCGGAGCGGCAGCGTGCGACAAAGCGGCAGCGGGAACCTCGACCGGCGCCGACGCATCAATTCGGCAGCCATGCGCCCGCCTGCCGAAGGAGAACCGACGTGAGACTGTTCGCACCCGAGCCGGCACCCGCGCTCGACCTGGTCGACATCCACGGCCAGCCGATCATGGTCAGCAGCCGCGGCCGGCTCACCCTGCTGTCGTTCTTCCGCGACGCCGCCTGCCCATTCTGCAATTTCCGCATTTACGAACTGACCAACCAGCACGCGGAACTGGCCGCGCGCGGACTGGACATCGTCGCCGTGTTCAGCGCCTCGCAGGCGGACGTTCTGCGCTTCGCCGGACACCGGCCGCGCCCGTTCCAGATCGCCGCCGACCCCACGTCGAGCGCGCACGAGCTCTACGGCATCGAGCGCTCGCTGTGGCGCAAGCTGAAGGCGATCGTGACGCGCGTGCCGACCCTGCTCAAGGGCATGCGCCTGGTCGGCCTGGCCGGCCTCAACACCGGCAACCTGATGCCGGCCGACTTCCTGATCAACGAGCACGGCCGCATCATCGAGGCGTACTACGGCCGCGATGCCGGCGACCGCATCCCGCTGGAGCGGGTCGAGCAGTTCCTCGCCCGCGCCCGCGCCAGGCGCGCGGCATAGCATTCGTCACGGCTACTGGCGGCAGCGCCGGGCATGGTTCACCATGCCGGCACCGCCACGGGGGAGACGCATCATGACGACCGAATTGTGCATGCTGGTGTGGAGTGTCGTGCTGGGACTGGTGCAGATCGCGCTGGCCGCGACCTGCTCGGTCGGCCAGCGCGGACTGGACTGGGCCGCCAGCGCGCGTGACGAGGTGAAGCCGCCGCTCAGCGGCATCGGCGGCCGGCTGGACCGCGCCCGCGCGAATTTCCTGGAAACCTTTCCGCTGTTCGCCGCCGTGGTGCTGGCCGCGCACCTGCTGCAGCGCCACGACGAAATGACCGTGCTCGGCGCCCAGCTCTACTTCTGGGCCCGGCTGGCCTACGTGCCGGTATACGCCGCCGGCATTCCCTACCTGCGCACCCTGATCTGGGCGGCGAGCATCGTCGGCATCGTGCTGGTACTGGCAGCGTTGTTCTGAGCCTGGTGCAAGGTGCCCCGCCGTGACGTCCGGCGGTCCGCTCAGTAGCGCGGAATCCCCGCCTTGTGGCACTGCCCCACCCACTTGCGCGCGGTCTCGGCGCCGGTGTGGTCGCGTGCCTGCAGGCGCATCTCCACGATGGTCTGCCAGTTGCGCGCGCACAGCGGGCCCAGCCTGGGGCCGAGCGACCACGACTTGTGGGCCAGCTTCTCGGCAGCGGAGAAATCCTTCAGGCGCACCGCCATTTCGGCGCGCTCCTGCAGCAGGTCGGGCGAATCCGGATTGAGCTTCAACGCCTGGTCCAGCTTGGCCGCGGCGTCGGCGTACTTGCCGGCCTGCTCGTCGCGCTGTGCGGCGTCCTGCAGCGCGGTGATGCCGGGATCGCGCAACGGGTTCACGTCGATGATGGATTTCTCGCGGTCGCCGGCGGCGCGGATGGTGGCCACCTGGTCATAGGTCGGCAACGGTGGGCGCGTATCCGGCGGTGGCGTGGTGGCGAACATGCCGCAGCCGGCCAGCAGGCCCGTCGCCAGCCACAGGGAAAAACCTTTGCCCAGGTAGTGCATGATCAGTTTCCGCTCGGTGCGCCGGGCGCGGCAGGTATGGCGCCAGTAGCCGGTGGGGGTGGATTGTCGCTGCCGCCGAACAGGCTCTGGATGCCCTGCCAGAAACAGCCCTCGGTGTCGGCCGGCAAGGTATCGGCGATCACCGGCACCTGCTGCGCACCCTCGCATTGCGGCTCGGTGCGTTTGCCGCTGGCCGGGTTGATCCAGGCCATCTCCAGCCCCTCGCCGGGTGCGGCCGACAGCGGCCGGCTCGGCAGCTTGGCGAACAGGTCGCGCCATGCGCGCAGGCCGCCGCTGGCGCCGAACAGGGTGGTCGGCTTGTTGTCGTCGCGGCCCATCCAGAACACCGCCAGGTGCTCGCCGGTGAAGCCGGCGAACCAGCTGTCGCGCATGTCGTTGCTGGTGCCGGTCTTGCCGGCGGCGTGCAGCGAGGCCAGCGCGGAATTGCCCAGCGCGCTGGCGGTGCCGTACTCGGCCACCTGCTGCATCGCCCAGGTGGTCAGCCGCACCGCTTCCTGGTATTCGCCGCGGCCGCCCTGCACCTGGTAGCGCTTGATGGTGCGGCCGTTGCCGTCGAGCACGCCGCGCACCGCCACCAGCGGCAGCGCATGGCCGTCGGCGGCAAGGTACTGGTACAGCTGGGCCAGCTGCAGCGGCGCCAGGTCGAGCGCACCGATCAGGAGCGACGGGCTGGGGTTGATGTCGCCGATGCCGAACGATTTCAGGAACGCCTGGATCCGCGGCAGGCCCACCTGCAGCCCGAGGTGGATCGTCGCCAGGTTCCACGAATGCGCCAGCGCGTCGACCATGATCAGCGGATCGTGGCTGCGGTGGTCGTCGTTCTGCGGCGTCCAGTAGCTGCCGTCGGGCTGGCGCATGCTGACCGGGCTGTCGTCCATCATGCTGGCGAGGTTCCAGCGCTCCGGCTGGGTCAGCGCAACCAGGTAGACGAACGGCTTGATCGTCGAGCCGATCGGCCGGCGCGAATCCAGCGCGCGGTTGAAGCCCGGGTCGCCCGGCGTCTTGCTGCCGACCACGGCCAGCACGCTGCCGCTGTGCGCATCGGTCACCACCGCGGCCGCCTGCACGCCGTCGCCGCGCTTGCCCAGGCCCTTCAGCGTGCTGGTGATCGCCTGCTCGGTGTACAGCTGCGCGGCCGGGTCGAGCGTGGTGAAGATCGACAGGTTGCCCTCGCGCAGCGCCTGCTCGTCGAAGTCGGCGGTGATCTGCTTGCGCACCAGGTCCATGAAGGCGGGGAAGCGGTTGTGCGGCAGCTGGCCGTTCTTGACGATGTCCAGCGGCGCCGCCTGCGCGGCATTGAGCTGCCCTGCGCTGATCAGGTTGGTCTCGAAGAATTCCTGCAGCACCAGGTTGCGCCGGGTCAGCGCGCGCTGCGGCGAGCGGCGCGGATCGTAGTAGCTCGGCCCCTTCACCATGCCCACCAGCAGCGCGATCTCCTGCGGCCGCAGGTCCTCCAGCCGGCGGCCGAAGTAGAACTCCGACGCCGCCGCGAAACCGTGCACGGCCTGCCCGCCCTGCTGGCCAAGGAACACGTCGTTGACGTAGGCCTCGAGGATGCGCCCCTTGCTGTAGTGCGCCTCCAGCAGCAGCGACATCAGCGCCTCGTTGATCTTGCGCGTGAGGTTCTGGTCGCGGCTGAGGAACAGGTTGCGCACCAGTTGCTGGGTCAGCGTGGAGCCACCCTGCACGGTATGCCCGGCGCGCAGGTTGGCGAACGCGGCGCGCGCGATCGCGCTGACGTCGATGCCGATGTGATGGTTGAAGTCGCGGTCCTCGACCGCCTGCAGGCCGCTGACCAGCAGCGGCGGCACGTCGGCCAGGCGCACGAAGCGGCGCTCCTCCTGGCTGGCGCCGTACAGCGTGGCGATGCGCGCCGGGTCCAGGTGGGCGAGTTCGATCGGCTTGCCGCTGGCGGCGTCCTGCACCGACTGCACCGTGCCCCGACCCAGCGTGACGCGGATGCGCTTGGGCAGCTCGCCGCCGTCCGGACCAGCGTAGCCGCGCGAGGCGATCGTGTAGCGCGCGCCCTGCTTCACCCAGCTGCCGGCGACCTGGCCCTTGCCGTCGTTGCTGTAGCCGGCGAAGGTCAGTTCCAGTTCCAGCGCCGCCGGCGTCATCGGCGTGCCGGCGGCCAGCGGCAAGGGCCGCGCGTAGACCTTGGTGGGCACCGCGAACACCAGCTCGTTGAAGCGGTCCTGCACCCGCTTGTTCAGTACCAGCGTGTACGGCAGCACGAAGCCGAACAGCAGGCCCATGCCGATCCAGAACGGGATGCGCAGCCACGGCCAGCAGCGGCGCGCAAACGAGCGAGTACGGGTCATCAAGGCCAACGTGGGTAAATCCGGCTATCGGGTGGCTCGATCATAGGGCCTGCTACCCGGCGGGCATATGAACGCGGCGGGCGGTTTCGGGGCGAAACGCGGGCAAATGACGCATGGCTAGCGCGGCGGCACCCACATCGCGGGGTCGGGGCGGAACGGTCGCGGACGGATGCCGAGCAGGCGCTGCAACTCGCCGTTGTCGGCGACCAGGTCGCTGTCGAGCCGGCTCAGCGGGCCGCGCAACGGCGGCAGCGCGCGCTGGCCCAGACGCAGCAGCCACGCCGGCAACGGCAAGGGCACGGTGCTGCGCGACAGGCTGCCGCGCACCCGCGCGAACATTTCGCCGGAACGCAGCCGTTCGCCGCCGCCGATCGGCAGGATCCGGCCGGCCGCGGCCTGGCACTCCAGCGCAGCCAGCACCGCCTGCGCGATGTCGTCCGCATGCACCGGCTGGCGCAGGCCGCGCCCGGCCGGCAGCGGAAACACTCGCAGCCGCATCGCGCGCCGGGCGATCGGGGTGAGGCTCTTGTCCAGGCCGGCGCCGTAGACCAGGGTCGGCCGCAGCACGGTCCAGGCGCAGCCGTGCCGCTCGCAGGCGGCGGCCAGCGCGGCCTCGCCGTCGCGCAGCCGGCGCGCGAGGGCGCGCTCGGCCGGCACGCTGGAATCGCGCTTGGTCTCGGCGCTCATCGAGCTGGTGGCGATCACCCGCGGCGCGTCGGCCAGGGTGGCCTGCGCCAGCCAGTCGGCCAGCCCCTGCAGCGGGCCGAAACTGATGATCGCCGACAGCGGCGGCAGCGGCGGCACGCGATCGGGCAAGGTTCCCTGCAGCCACTCCACGCCGGCTTGCGCGGGTCGCGGCTGCCGGCTCAAGGCCAGCGCCTGCTCGCCGCTGGCGAGCAGGCGCGGCAACAGGAAATGGCCGATCTGGCTGCTGCCCCCGAACACCAGTACCGTCATGCCGCGCTCACCCGCCACCCTGCAGGCGGGCGCCGAGATCCAGCACGCGCGGGTTGGAAGGGGTCAGCTTGCGCGCGCGTTCCAGCGACTGGCTGGCACCGATGCGGTCGCCGCGCGCCAGTTGCTGCTCGGCCTGGTCGAGCCACGCGCTGGCCAGCCGGTTGCCCATGGCGCCCTGCACCGCATCGCCGGGCGCCAGTTCGGCCAGGTTCGCCAGCATGTCGCCGGCCTTGCCCAGGTTGCCGGCGGCGAGCGCCTGGTTGAATTGCCGTATGACCTGGCTGGGCAGGGACTGCAGGCCGTGCAGGGCCGCCTCGTCGTTGCCGTCGATCGCCAGCGCGCTGCGGTACAGGTCGTACGCGCTGCCGCCGGGCGGCATCATGATGTCGCCGTTGTTCGTGGCCACCTGCGCGCGCTGCACCAGGCGCGCCACCTCCGCACTCTGCTGCGGCGACACGGCGACGGCAGCGGGCGGTTCCGGCTCTCGCTCCGCGGCGGCCGCGGGTGCGGCCGGTGCCGCCACCGATGCCTTGTCCAGGCGCGCGCGCGCCGCGGCGAGGTCGGCCGATTTCGGCGCCAGTTCCGCCGCCCGGTCGAGCAGCTTCGCCGCCTGCTGCCTGTCGCCGTCGTCGAGCGCGGCATTCGCCTGTACGGTCAGCGCCTGCGCCACCTTGCCGAGGCCGGCGCGGGCCTGCGCGTTGTCCGGATCGAGCTTGAGCGCGGCCTGGAAGCGGGCCAGCGCGGTGTCGTCGCCGCTGCCGTCGATGCGCCCGGCGCGCAGCGCATCCTGGCCGGCGTTGAGCACCGCCTCCAGCGCGCTGTTGTCCTGCTTGCGCGTCTGCGCCTGCAGCGCGCGCAGCGCCGGCAGCGCGCCGTTGTTCGGCTGCAGCGCGGCCAGTTGCTCGATACGTGCGTCGGCCGTCGTGCTGTCCTTCGCGTCCAGCGCCGTGCGCGCCTGCACGGCCAGTGCGTAGCCGACCTGGTCGAGCCCGTGCGCGGCCACGGCATTGTCGGGATCGGCGCGCAGCACGCGCTGGTACAGCGCGCCGGCGCCCTCGGGGCCATCCAGCTTTCCGGCGGCCAGCGCCTGCTGCGCCTGGTCGACCAGGTCCACCGTGTGCACCTGCGCCGCGCGGGCGCTGGCGATCGTGCGATCGAGCCGGTCGATGTCGCTGCCGCCGCCGAGCAGTTCGCGGGCCACCGCCGCCTGTTGCGCGGCCTGGCCCAGCTGGCCGGCCTGCAGCGCCGCATCGGCCTGCGCCAGCATGGCCTGGCCAACCTGGCGCAGGCCGTCGCGGGCGCGGTCGTTGTCCGGCTCCAGCGCCGCGGCGGCCTGGAACAGCTCGCGCGCACTGGTGCCGTCCTGGCCGTCCAGACGTCCATCCTGCAAGGCCTGCTGCGCCTGCACCAGCACCGTGTTGAAGTCGGTGCGCGGCAGCATCCCGCGCAGGCGGTTCTGGTTGAGCCAGAGCGCGCCGACCGCCACGAGCGCCAGCAGCAGCAACCACAGGGCACCCCTGCCGCGGCGGTGCCGGTGCCGCCGCGAGCCGGTTTCCCTGGCGTGCGGCCGGCGCGGTTCGACCGACACCTGCGGCAGGCCGTCCATGCCCGGCGCGCGCGGAGCATCCAACCGATCGAAGTCACCCAGGGTGGGCTCGGTGCGAATCGGTGGATGTTCGTCGTGCTGGTCTCGGCGTCCGCTCATGTTCCGTGGCTATGAAGACTGTTGGCGCAGCTTAACATCGGCCCGCCAGCCGCCGTTCCGCTTGCTGGCGGGCATTGCGCGGTCATTCAGCCGACGCCGACCCGGCGCACGTCGATCACGTTCGGCAGCGCCAGCAGCTTGCCGAGCAGGGTCGACAGCTGTTCGAAGTCGCGCACGCGCAGGGTGAAGCGCATCTCCACCTCGCCGGTGTGCACGAACAGCCGGCTGGACGAGGCGATGATGTGGGTCCCGGCGTTGCTGACGACGCTGGTGACGTCCTTCTGCAGTCCCTTGCGGTCGTAGCCGCGCAGTTCGATGTCGACCTCGTACGCCTGCGCGGCGGCGCTGCCCCAGCTCACCTCGATCACCCGGTCCGGGTCGCGCCGCGCCAGCCGCGCCAGGCTGCCGCAGTCGGCGCGATGCACCGAAACGCCGCGGCCCTTGGTGATGAAACCGCGCACCGGGTCGCCGGGCAGCGGCTGGCAGCAACGCGCCAGCGTGGTCAGCAGGTTGCCGATGCCCTCGATGCTGAGCGCACTGTGGTCGAGCGTGGCGTGGCGCGAAGCCACCGGCGCGCCCGACTGGGTGACCGCCGGTTCCGGCGGCTGCGCCGCCTCCTGCAGCACGCGGGCGATCTGGCCGGGGGTGATTTCGCCCAGCGCCAGCGCGATCAGCAGCTCGTCCTGGCTCTTCAGGTGGAAGTGCGCCGGCAGCTTGCCCACGTCCGCATTCGACAGGGCAAGCCGCTTCAGCTCGCGCTCGAACATGCTGCGGCCCACCGCGAGGTTCGCGTCGTGGGCGATCTTGCGGAACCAAGCGCGCACCTTGTCTTTCGCCCGCGCGGTGTTGAGGTAGCCGTGGTGCGGCGACAGCCAGTCGCGGCTGGGCTCGGCCACCTTCGCGGTGAGGATCTCCACCCGGTCGCCGCTTTGCGGCTGGAACGTCAGCGGCACGATGCGGCCGTTGACCTTGGCGCCGCGGCAGCGATGGCCCACCTCGGTATGCACCAGGTAGGCGAAGTCCAGCACGGTGGCGCCGCGCGCCAGGTCGAACACCTCGCCTTTCGGGGTCAGCAGGTAGACGCGGTCTTCCAGCAGTTCGGTCTGCAGCTCGGCGGCCAGCGTGCTGTCGTCCTCGCCGCGCGTATCCAGCAGCTTGCGCATCCAGGCGATCTTCGCCTCGAACTCGGCGTCGCTGCTGCCGCCTTCCTTGTAGCGCCAGTGCGCGGCCACGCCCAGTTCGTTGGCGCGGTGCATCTCGCGGGTGCGGATCTGCACTTCCAGGGTCTTGCCGGCCGGCCCCAGCACCGCGGTGTGCAACGACTGGTAGCCGTTCGCCTTGGGCCGCGCGATGTAGTCGTCGAACTCGCCCGGCAGGTGCGGCCACAGCGAATGCACCACGCCCAGCGCGGCGTAGCAGTCGGTGATGTTATCGACCAGCACGCGCACCGCGCGGATGTCGTACAGGTCGGAAAAATCCAGCGACTTGCGCTGCATCTTCTTCCATATCGAATAGATGTGCTTCGGCCGCCCGGCCAGCTCGGCATGGATGCCGGCCGCTTCCAGCGCGCGCTGCAGTTCGTCCAGCGAGTCGCGGATGAACGCCTCGCGATCGGTGCGGCGCTCGTCGAGCAGGTCCGCGATGCGGCGGTAGGTTTCCGGTTGCAGGTAGCGGAATGCCAGGTCTTCCAGCTCCCACTTCAGCTGCCAGATGCCGAGCCGGTTCGCCAGCGGGGCATGGATGTCGCGGGTCAGCCGCGCCAGCGCCTGGCGTTCGGCCTCCGGCGCGGCCGCCGCCGCGCGCATCCGCGCCAGTTGCCGCGCCAGCAGCACGAACACCACGCGCAGGTCGCGCACGATCGCCAGCAGCAGCCGGCGCAGGCCCTCGGCTGCACCCTGCGGCGGCCGTTGCGCATGCAGCGCCCACACCTGTTCGGCCGCCTGCTGGCCGTCGACCAGCCGCTGCAGTTCGGCCGGCAACTTCGCGCGCCGCTCCGCCCACCATGCCGGGTCGACCCGCGCCAGTTCGAACCACACCGCCGCCGCCTGGGTCCGCGCGTCGCAGCCGAGCATGCCGAGCAGGTCCAGCACGTCGGCGCACTCGGCCTGATCCACCGCACGGGTGGCGCAAGCATCCAGCGCGTCGGCCAGCACCGGCGGCAGCGTACCGGCGCGGTCGCGCCATGACTGCAGGCCGGGGACGGCGATGGAAACGGCTTGAACCATGAAACGATCTTCCTCATCGGCCAGCGGCACCGCAGGCGTTGCGCTCGCCGCGGCTGGCTGGCATGTTCCGCCAATGCCTGGCGCACGACCAGCTTACCGCGCAGAATCGGCGTTCGCCTGCGGCTGGCCGGGGGAGCGGCTTATCGCGCAGAATCGTTCCGCCCGTTCCCTGCCCGGAGGATGCACCCATGTCGACCCGTCCGCGTCACCTGATCCGGTCGCTGCTGCTGGCGCTGCCGCTGTTCTGCCTGTCCGTGCAGGCGCAGCAGGCCGACCTGCAGCAGCGCATGAGCAGCGCCGAATTCAAGGCGGCCGGGCTGGACAAGCTGTCGCCGCAGGAACTGCAGAACCTCGACGACTGGCTGCGCAAGCACGACAAGGCCGTCACCAAGATGGTCGACGCCAGCGGCAAGCCGGTGTTCTATCCCGAGACGCAAAAGCGCAGCAAGATCAACGCGCATATCGCCGGCCACTTCGACGGTTGGCACGGCCATAGCCAGTTCACGCTGGACAACGGCCAGGCGTGGGAGCAGGTCGGCACGGACACGCCCTCCTGCATGAGCTCGGACAACCCCGCGGTCAAGGTCAAGCCGTCGATCCTCGGCAACTGGCTGATGTACGTGGCCGGCTGCAACGATTCTGCCCACGTCAAACGCGTGCGTTGACCGGAAGGTTCAGCCCAGCGCCGCCAGCGCCTTCGCCAGCCGCTTCGCCGAGACCGGTTCGGCGGTCTTCAGCTCCTGCGCGAACAGCGACACGCGCCACTCTTCGATCAGCCAGCGCAGCTCGGCGAGTTCCGCCGCATCGGCGCCGGCGGCGCGGTGCTGCAGGTACGCGCGCCAGTACGGCAACACCTGCAGCATGCGCTGCTGGTCTTTCGCCGGATCCAGGCGCAGGCGTTCGGCGCGCAGGCGCATCGCCCTGAGGTAACGCGGGTAGTGCGCCAGCCGCGCCGGCGGCAAATCGCGCAGGAAGCCTGGAGGGAGCAGCGCGTCGAACTGTTCGCGCAGGTCGTCGTAGCTGGCACGGGCGAAGCCCAGCAGCGGCGGCTGCAGCCACGGCTTGAGTTCGGCCTGCGCCTCGATCACCGGTTCTGCCAGTTTCAGCCGTTCGACACCGGCGCCGAACAGCTCGCGCGAAAACTGTGCGCGCAGCTTCTCGAACGCAGCGGCGGTGCGCACGTCCAGCTCATGCTGTTCGAGCAGGTCGGCGAAGCCGCCTTCGAGCAGGTCCTGGCGCAACCCGTCCACACCGCCAAGCGGTGCGTACTGCAAGGCCAGCGCATTGCCGATCGGCAGGCGCCGGCGCGCCTGCTTCGCCTCGCTGGCCAGCGCATTGCGCAGCAGCCGCACCACGCCTTGCCGGTGCGCCGCGCGCGCCTCGTCGCCGCGCTCGAACACGCGCAACGCCACCGTCTCGCCCAGGTCGACCAGCGCCGGGAACGCGGCGAGGCCGCCGTCGGAACGCACCTGCGCGGGAATCTCCTCGAAATCCCAGCTGCTCACATCTTCGCGGGTCAGCTCGATGTCGGTCTTGCGCGAGAACGCCTCGCGCGCCTGGCCTTCCCACTGCCCGCGCAATGCGGCGAGGTCGCGACTGCCGGCCAGCGTCTTGCCGCGCTCGTCATGCAGGCGGTAGCGCATCAGGAAGTGCGGCGGCAGTTCGACGGCGGCGAAGTCGCCCGCGGCAATGTCGACGCCGGTGGTGCGCTTCAGGAACGTGGCCAGCGCCTTCGCCAGCGATTCGTCGCGCGGCGACTCGGCCTCGGCAAACGCACGGGCGAAATCCGGCGCGGGCACGAAGTTGCGGCGCAGCGCCTTCGGCAGGCCGCGGATCAGTTCGGCCACCTTGTCGGCGAGCAGGCCGGGCACCAGCCATTCGCAGCGGTCCGGCGGCAGCGCGTTCAACATCGCCAGCGGCAGGTGCAGGGTGACGCCATCGGCCTCGTCGCCGGGGACGAAGCGGTATTCGAGTTTGTAGCGCTGCGGCCGCTCCTGCGCATCCTGCGCCCGCGGCACTCGACCATCCATGGCCAGCGGCGGAATCTCCAGGGCGGCGGGAAAAGCCTTCGCATCCAGTCCCGCGCCACCGACCAGCACGTCGTCCAGCGACCAGCGCAGCGCGGCCTGTTCGGCCGGACGCGCCTTGCGGTACCACGCGTCCAGCGCGCGGCTGCTGGCGACGTCCTCGGGCAGCTTGCCCTCGAAGAAGGCGACCAGATCATCCTCGTGACGGATCAAACCCTCGCGGCGCTGCTTCGCCTCGATGCCGAGCGCTTCCTCCAAAACGCGCTGATTCGCGCGCACGAAATCGACGGCTGCTCCTGCACGTCCTGCACCCGCAGCACTTGACCTTCCATGGTCGGCGCTGTCGATGTCTCCGCGCACCAGCGCCTCGCGCAGGAAGATCGCGTGGGCCAGCGCGGGATCCCGTTGCTGGAACGTGACCGGCCGCTTCTCCACCAGCACCAGGCCGAACAGGCTGACCTGTTCGTACGCCACCACGCAGCCGCGTTTCTTCGACCAGTGCGCGTCGCGGCAACTCATGCGCAGCAGGTGCGCCGCCTGCTGCTCGATCCACAGCGGTTCCACGCGCGCATTCGCCATGCCCCACACGCGCCCACCGACGTCGAGGATCTGCGCGGAGAAGATCCAGTTCGGCGGTGCCTTGGCCAGCGCCGAACCGGGGAATACCTGGAACTTGCGCTCACGCGTGCTCTGGTACACGCCCTTTTCGTCCTTGCGGCCGACCTGGGTGGGCAGACCGGCGAGCAAGGCGCGGTGAACCGATTCGTACAGCCGCTCGGCGTCGCTCTCGCTCCCTCCCCTGCTCGCAGGGGAGGGCTGGGGTAGGGTGCCTTTGACCTTAAGAGCTTCACCCCCTCCCAACCTCCCCCTGCGCGCAGGGGGAGGAGCAGAGCGCGCTTCGCCCTGCGCGGAAGGGGAAACATCCAGCTTCCATCCCAACTCCTGCACCACCAGCAGCAGCTGCCGATGCAGCTCGCGCCATTCGCGCATGCGCATGAAGCTGAGGAAATGCCGCGAGCACCAGTCGCGCAGCTTCGACTGGGTCAGTTCCTCGTGGGCGTCGTGATAGGCGCGCCACAGGTTCAGCACGCCGACGAAGTCGGACTTCGGGTCGGCGAACGCGGCGTGCGCGGCGTCGGCCTGCTGGCGTGCATCGCCCGGGCGCTCGCGCGGGTCCTGGATGCTGAGGAAGGACACGATGGTGAGCAGTTCGCGCAAGGCATGCAGCTTCCCGCCTTCCACCAGCATGCGCGCCAGCTGCACGTCGATCGGCAACCGCGCCAGCGTGCGGCCGATCGGCGTGAGCCTGCGCGCATCGTCGATCGCGGATATCTCGGTGAGCCGGCGGAAGCCGTCGGCGACCACGCGCGGGTCGGGCGCCTCCAGGAACGGGAACTCGTCCACCTCGCCCAGCTGCAGCGCCAGCATGCGCAGGATCACGTTGGCCAGCGACGAGCGCAGCAGTTCCGGGTCGGTGAACGCGGCGCGGCCGGCGAAATCCGCCTCGTCGTACAGGCGATAGCAGATGCCCGGCCCCACGCGGCCGCAGCGGCCCTTGCGCTGGTCGGCGGCAGCCTGCGACACCGGTTCCACGTGCAGCCGTTCGAGCTGGCTGCGCTGGCTGTAGCGCTTGACACGCGCGGTGCCGGTGTCGATCACGTAGCGGATGCGCGGCACCGTGAGCGAGGTCTCGGCGACGTTGGTGGCCAGCACCACGCGGCGCTTCACGCCGGGCTTGAACACGCGGTCCTGGTCGCCGGCGGAGAGCCGCGCGTACAGCGGCATGATCTCCGTCTCGCGGTACTGCCGGCGCGACAGCAGCTGGTGCGCGTCGCGGATCTCGCGCTCGCCGGGCAGGAACACCAGCACGTCGCCGCGCGGGTCGTCGTGGGTGATCTCGTCGAGCACCGCGGCGATGTGTTCGGCGCTGCCCTGCTGCATGTCCTTGCCGCGGCCCTGCCGCGCGGCGATCTCGTCCAGCGAGCGCCAGCGCAGCTCGACCGGATACGCGCGCCCTTCCACCTCGACCACCGGCGCGCCGTCGAAATGCTCGGCGAAGCGTGCGGTGTCGATCGTCGCCGAGGTCACGATGATCTTCAGCTCCGGCCGCTTCAGCGCCAGCCGCTTGAGGTAGCCGAGCAGGAAGTCGATGTTGAGGCTGCGCTCGTGCGCCTCGTCGATGATGATGGTGTCGTACGCGCTGAGCCACGGATCGCCCTGGGTCTCGGCGAGCAGGATGCCGTCGGTCATGAACTTGATCAGGCTGCGCTCGGACACCTGGTCGTTGAAGCGCACCTGGAAACCCACGACCTCGCCCAGCGGCGTGCCCAGCTCCTCCGCCACGCGGCGCGCCACCGAGCGCGCGGCCAGCCGGCGCGGCTGGGTGCAGCCGATCATGCCGGCCTCGCCGCGGCCGGCGGCCAGGCACAGTTTCGGCAGCTGGGTGGTCTTGCCCGAGCCGGTCTCGCCGGCGATCACCACCACCTGGTGCTCGCGGATCAGCTTGACGATGTCCTCGCCGCGCGCGCTGATCGGCAGCGACTCGTCCAGCCGGATCGGCGGCTTGGCGGCCACCCGGGCGCGGCGTTTGGCCGCGGAGCGCTCGATATCCGCCACCAGCGCCCCCAACTTCTTCTCGTCCGGCCGGCGCGACAACGCACGCCAGCGACCCAGCAGGCGACCGAAATCGCGGCTGCACACCGCGTCCAGTTTCCGGCGCAGCCGGCGCAGGCCGGGATCGGCGGTGGGATCGGTAGCGGGCGGCTGGGCATCGTTCATCGGACCGCACATGATAGCCGCTGGCGAGCCGCGGACTTGATAGCCCCCGGCTATCGGCTGCATCGGAAGGATTCATTTCACCGCCATCGACCGACCCGCTACTGTTTGCCCATGCAGTCAACCCATCGCAGATTAAGGAGCAGCACATGGCCATTTCCATCGGTATCGCCAAAAAAGATCGCGAGCAGGTCGCCAAGCACCTGTCCAAGCTGCTGGCCGACACCTATTCGCTGTACCTGAAGACCCACAGCTTCCACTGGAACGTCACCGGCCCGCAGTTCAACAGCCTGCACACCATGTTCGAGACCCAGTACAACGAACTGTGGCTGGCCGCCGACGAGGTCGCCGAGCGCATCCGCACCCTGGACGTGTTCGCCCCCGGCTCCTACAGCCAGTTCGCCAAGCTCAGCTCGATCAAGGAAGAACCCGGCGTACCGGAGTGGAAGGAGATGGTGGGCCAGCTGGTCGAAGGCCACGAAGTCGCCGCCGCCACCGCCCGCGACGTGCTGAAGGCCGCCAACGCGGCCGGCGACGACGGCACCGCCGACATGGTCACGGGACGCCTGAAGGAGCACGAGAAGACGGCATGGATGCTGCGCTCGCTGCTGCGCTGAGCGCTGCCGGCAACGCCATGAAGAAGCCCGGCATCACGCCGGGTTTCTTCGTTTACAGCTGTCGCGTCACGCAACATGGCGCCGGCTCCGCCGGCCCGGGCATGTTCGCGGCCGGTGCCGGCACGGGCTGCATGGCCCCGGGCGGCAGCACGTAGCGCTGGTTGAAATACGCCCAGCTCGGCCACAGCGCGTGAGCCAGCGCCAGCCTGTCCAGGGCGGGATCCACCGGCACCGGCGTGAGCGTTTCGCCGTCCGCCTGGTAGTGGAACTGCTCGGCCGGCTGTCCCGGCTGCAGCACCAGCAACTGGTCGCGCTTGAGATAACCGTAGTTGTCGCCGTACTGCATGATGGCGCGATCGGGATAGTGCACGGTGAGGTCGGCGCCCAGCATCGGGTGCACGCTGCTGATGCCGATCAGAGACAGCAGCGTCGGCGCCAGATCGATCTGACTGACGATATGCTCGTCCCGCTGCGCCGGCACGCCGGCACCGAGGATCAGCGCCGGAATATGGAAGTGCCGCACCGGCACCAGGCTGGCGCCGAACACGCGCGAATCGTGGTCGGCCACGACCAGGAACACCGTGTGATCCCAGTACGGCGACCGCTTCGCGCGGGCGAAGAACTGGCCGATCGCCCAGTCGGCATAGCGCGCGGTGTTCTGCACGCTGGCCGCCGGCGTGCTGGCACGGATGCGCCCGGCGGGATATTCCCACGGCGTGTGGTTGGACACGCTGAAGGCCAGCGTGAACTGGCGCTTGTCGCCATCCTGCATCAGCCGGTGGTGCAGCTCGTTGAACATGTCCTCGTCGGAAGCGCCCCACGAACCGACGAAGGTCGGCTTCACCTCGAACTTCGGCTGGTCGACCACCTCGTCGAAGCCATTGCCGAGGAAGAACGACTTCATGTTGTCGAAGTGCGCCTCGCCGCCGTAGATGAAACGCGAGCGGTAACCGAATTCGCCCAGCAGGCCGGCCAGGGTGAAGAAGCCGTGCTGGCTGCGCGGCAATTTCAGCACCGCCTCGGCCGGGGTCGGCAGAAAGCCGGTATTGACCGCCTCCAGCCCGCGCACCGAGCGCGTGCCGGTGGCATAGGTCCGCGCCAGCAGCCAGCCCTCTTTCGCCAGCGCATCGAACTGCGGCGAAAGCTTGTCCCCGCCCAGCGTGCCGATGTACTGCGCACCCAGGCTCTCCTCCAGGATGATCACCAGGCTCAGCGGCTTCGCCGGTTTCGCCGCGGCCTGCTGGTGATGCATGCTGGGGTAGCGCGGGTCCGGCATCGACCCGTCCAGGCCGGCCGCCTGGCGCACGAGGCGCTGCATCTCCTGCTCCGGCATCGGACCGTAGATCGCCGCTGCCGAACGCTCGTTGCTCATGCCGCGGATCGCGTTGATCACGTTGTACAGCGAGTTCAGCGGCAGCGAGTTCACCATGCTGTCGTCGCTGAACGCCACCACCGAAGCGTTCAACGGCCGATGATCGAGCGTGCCCCGGGCCGCCAGAAACAGCACCGCGAACGCCGCCGCCGTCACCAGCGGCCGCAGCCAGAACCTCATACGCGCATCGGCCCGGCGCGTGCGCAGCAGCCGGAAACCAAGCCAGCCCAGCAGCGCCAGCGCGACCAGCCCGGCCAGCAGCACGCCCTTGTAGCCATGCCACAGCATCGCCGACACCTCATGCGGACTGTCGAGATACTCGACGTACAGGCGGTTCGGGCGGGTGTCGTATTCAAGGATGAACTGCGGCGTGGACACCTCCAGCAGCACGAACAGCAGCCACCACGACCGATACCACCAGGCGGTGATGCGCGTGGGCCAACGCCGGTGACCCAGCCACGGCGACAGCAGGGCCGGCCATGCGCAGACCATCGCCAGCAGGCACAGGTCGATGCGCCAGCCGCCGAACAGAACCGGCCACAGGCCATCCGTCGGCTGTACCCGCGGCCACAGCCACAGGCAAAGAGCAAACCGGCTCAGGGTGAGAAAAACGAAGGTGAGTAGCAGGAACCGCCAGGTAAGCTGTCGCAAAAGTGACCCCAGACAGGAAACACCCTGCCCCCTAGGCCGAGCGGCTACCGCTGACGCCGTCGAATCGGCGCGGGCAACCAGCGCGACTCTAGCCCATAAACCCTGTGGATTGCCCGGCGGATGCATCGGCAGCGAGCGACCGCTCGTCGAACAGCCAACCTTCACGACTTTGCAACAGACACCGGCGCGCCGCTCCCGCTGCCGTGGCCAGCTGGCCCTTCCCGTCCGAAAACTCGCGCTCCGGCTGACCTTGCGCTGACCGCGCCCGACGATCTTTATTGAGCCCGATGCCATGGATTGGTTAAGCTCCTCGGGCTTTACCGCCTGTTGCGCAGGCTTCCTCCGGGGATTTTTTTGAGCGCCACCGCAGCAAACCACAACAGCCGGTACCCGCTGCTCACGGCGATCATGCTCGCCCTGATCGTGGCCGCGATGAACATCGGGCTGTGGTGGTACGGCAACCTGCCGCATGGCCCGGACGACTGGCACGGCAAGATCGGTGGCTTCTCGCTGTCGGTCTTCCAGCGCTACCAGAGCCCGTTCAAGCAGGATTATCCCAGCAGCGACGACATCGCCGCCGACCTGAAGCTGCTGCACCGGTACAGCGACCGCGTGCGTACCTACACGATGCAGCAGAACCCGCAGCTGTACCGGCTGGCGCAGAAGGAAGGCCTGAAGGTGATGGCCGGCGCCGAGATCGACAAGCGCCTGGACAACAACGAGCGCGAGATCGAGCTGCTGATCGCCAAGGCGCGCGCCTACCCCGATACGATCACCCGCGTCATCGTGGGCAACGAGGTGCTGTTCCGCAACGACCTGCCGCCAGAGCAGATGATGCTTTACCTGGACCGGGTGCGCGCCGCCGTGCACCAGCCGGTATCGATCGCCGAGCCGGACTACATCTGGCTGAAGTACCCCGAGCTGGCCCAGCACGTGGATTTCATCACCATCCACCTGTTCCCGTTCTGGAACGGCATCGCGCGCAAGGATGCCGTGCCTGCCGCGCTCGGTGCCTACCAGCAGATCCGCCAGCGCTATCCGGACAAGCCTGTCGTGGTCGGCGAGATCGGCTGGCCATCGAACGGCGACCGCCACGAGTACGCGGACCCGTCGGTCTCCAACGAGGCGATCTTCATCCGCGACTGGATGAACGCGGCCAAGGCCGCGCACATCGACTACTATCTGCTCGAAGCGTTCGACCAGCCGTGGAAGGAAGCCCTGGGCGAGGGCCGCACCGGCGCGTACTGGGGCATGTTCAATGCCGACCGCCAGATGAAGTTCCCGCTGACCGGCCCGGTCACCGAAGATACCGCGTGGCCGTGGAAGGCGCTGGCAGCGAGCCTGCTGGCGCTGCTGCCGATGATCTTCTTCGCCCGCCGCTTCAGTCGCTTCAAGCTGATGGGGCGGCTGTTCTTCTGCATGCTGATCCAGCTTGCCTGCGGCCTGATCACCTGGTCGGCCACGCTGCCGTTCAACTTCTACCTGAGCTGGGTCGACTGGACCATGCTCACGCTGCTGTTCCCGGCGCAGATCGCGATCCTGGCGATCCTGCTGATCAACGGCTTCGAATTCACCGAGGTGCTGTGGCGGCGCGAGTGGATCCGCCATGCCGGCATGCTGAAACCCGATCCGCCCGGGAAGCAGCCGTTCGTGTCGATCCACCTGGCCTGCTACAACGAGCCGCCGGAGATGGTGATCGTCACGCTCGATTCGCTGGCCGCGCTGGACTACGCGAACTTCGAAGTGCTGGTGATCGACAACAACACCAAGGACCCGGCGGTGTGGCAGCCGGTGCAGGCATATTGCGAGAAGCTGGGCAAGCGCTTCCGCTTCTTCCACCTGGCACCGTGGCCGGGCTTCAAGGCCGGCGCGCTGAACTTCGGCCTGAAGGAAACCGACCCGCAGGCCGACGTGGTGGCGGTGATCGACGCCGACTACGAAGTGCGCGCCGACTGGCTGGCCACGCTGACCGGTTACTTCCACGACCCGAAGGTGGCCGTGGTGCAGTGCCCGCAGGCGCACCGCGAGTTCGAGCACAACGCGTTCCGCCGGATGACCGCGTGGGAATACGACGGCTTCTTCCGCATCGGCATGCACCACCGCAACGAGCGCAACGCGATCATCCAGCACGGCACCATGACGATGGTCCGGCGCAGCGCGCTGGAAGGCACCGGCGGCTGGTCCGAGTGGACGATCTGCGAGGACGCCGAGCTGGGCCTGCGCCTGATGCACGCCGGCTACGAGCTGGTCTACGTCGACGAGCTGATGGGCAAGGGCCTGACCCCGGCCGACTTCAAGGCGTACAAGAGCCAGCGCTACCGCTGGGCGTTCGGCGCGATGCAGATCCTCAAGGGCCGCTGGAGCTGGATGACCGAGCGCGGCCCGCTCAGCGCCGGCCAGCGCTTCCACTTCCTCACCGGCTGGTTCAGCTGGTTCGCCGATGCGCTGCACCTGGTGTTCACCCTGATGGCGCTGTTCTGGACCGCCGGCATGGTCGCCTACCCGCAGTACTTCAGCCTGCCGATGCAGCTGTTCCTGATCCCGGTGATCGGCTTCTTCTTCGCCAAGGCGATCTTCGGCATCGTGCTGTACCGCGCCCGCGTGCCGTGCGGCTGGTACGACACCTTGATGGCCTCGCTGGCCAGCATGGGCCTGTCGCACGCGATCGCCCGCGGCATCCTGCACGGACTGACCCGCGAGAAGACCTCGTTCGTGGTCACCGCCAAGAGCCGGCGCCTGGGCGGCAGCAACTTCGCCGCGTTCGCGCCGGTGCGCGAGGAGCTGCTGATGGCGATCGCGCTGGGTTTGTGCATCGTCGGTATGGCGCTGGGCTACGGCACGCGCTACATCGAAGGCAGCTTGTGGATGTTCATCCTCGCCGCGCAGGCGATCCCGTACGTCTCGGCGGTCATCGGCGCGTGGATCGCGCACAGGGCGGGCGACAAGGCGGGCTGATGCGGCCTGCTGATGCGGCCTCGGGCGCATCGGCAAATCGAACACGACGCTCCGGCTCCCATGCCGCGATGACCAGCGCGCATTCATGCGAAGCCCACCTCGACTTGGGTAAGCTGCCCCCACCCCGTGAAGACGCCCCGAGGATGGAACCCCACGCATGCGCCGACCCCGCCGACGCCTGAGCCTTCTGCTGCTGTTGCTGATGGCATCGCAAGCCCATGCCGGGGTGCGACTGGTGCTGGATGGCGTCGAGGATCCGCTGAAGGCGGCAGCGATCTCCGCTGTCGAATTGTCGCAATACGCGACCCGCGAAGTCAGCGATGCGCAGGTGCGGCGCCTGTACGAGCGTGCCCCCGGCCAGGTGAAGTCCGCGCTGGAGCCGTACGGCTACTACGACGCCACCGTCACCGGCGACCTGCAGCAGGTCGGCAAGGACTGGCGGGTTGCCCTGCACGTGCAACCGGGCGAGCCGGTCAAGGTGACTGCCGTCGAGGTGCAACTGGACAAGGAGGCAGCGCAGCTCGCCCCGATCCGCCGTGCGAAGCGCGCGATCGAACGGCTCAAGGACAAGCCGCTGAATCACGGCGCCTACGACGCGGCGCGCGACGCGCTCGGCGCGCAGCTCACCGCCAACGGCTTCCTCGATGCCCGCCTGCTCACCCATCGGGTCGAAGTCACCCGCGCCAACCACAGCGCGGCGGTCAAGCTGGCGTGGCAGGCCGGCCCGCGTTACCGCTATGGCCGGGTGCACTTCGACGGCTCGCAGTTCAAGGAAGGTTTTCTCGATCGCTACGTGCCGTTCAAATCCGGCGACTACTTCTCGCAGAACCAGTTGCTGGAGCTGCAGCAGGCGCTGAACGGCGCGGACTATTTCGCGGTGGTCAACGTGCTGCCGGACGTGGACGCGGCGAAGGGCGGCGTGGTCGACGTCACCGTGCAGCTGGCGCCGGCCAAGCGCACGATCTACACCGGCGGCCCGTTCATCGGCACCGACACCGGATTCGGCGTGCGTGGCGGGATGGAGCGGCGCTGGGTCAACCGGCGCGGGCACAAGTGGAAGAACGAACTGGTGGTGGCGCAGAAGCTGAAGACGCTGTCCACGCTGTACTCGATCCCGCTGCCCGGCGACAACCAGCGCAGCTACAACGCCGGCGCCAACTTCCGCGACGCGAACACCGCCACCTCGCAATCGCGCACGCTGGAACTGGTCGGCAACGAGACCCGCCAGTGGCACGGCTGGACCCGCACCCTGGGCGTGCATGCGCTGTCCGGCACGTTCACCGTGGGCAAGCGCGGCAACGAACCGGACAACACGCCCGGCATCGAACACGGGCGAAGCACGCTGGTGTTCGGCGAGGCCGCGCTGACGCGCAAGCAGGCCGACAACCCCGATTTCGTGCGAAGCGGCTGGCTGCTCAGCGTGGCCGCGCGCAGCACCGCCGGCAGCCTGCTGTCCGACGCCAGCTTCAGCCAGGTCATCGCCGACGCGAAATGGATCCGCGCATTCGGCACGCGCGGCCGCAACCGGCTGATCCTGCGCGGCAGCGCCGGCACGACCTGGACCAACGACTTCGCCGCACTGCCGCCGCAACTGCGCTTCTTCGCCGGCGGCGACCGTTCGGTGCGCGGCTACGGCTACCAGTCGATCGGCCCGCGCAACAGCACCGATCGCGTCATCGGCGGCCGCAACCTGCTGGTCGCCAGCAGCGAGGTCGAGCACTACTTCACGCGCAACTGGGGCATGGCGGCCTTCGTCGATGCCGGCAACGCGTTCAGCGGCACCGACTACCGGCCGAAGATCGGCGCCGGCCTCGGCCTGCGCTGGCGCTCGCCGGTGGGCATGATCCGCGTCGACCTGGGCACGCCGATCCACGACGATCGCGCGCACGGCATCCAGCTGCACCTGGTGATCGGACCGGATCTGTGAACGGTCGCCGCAGGCAGCTGCTCACAGGCGATCCACGGATGGATCGCACGCGCATCGACCACGGCGTGGTCGATGCGGCGGAGCCGGGTCCGTGCGGACCCGGCGAGTTGCAAAAGGGCAGGACTGCCCTTTTGCAACTTTGAGTAAAAGGCTGGGTCCCGAAAAGCAAAAAGCGCAACGACTGAGGAAAAACGGAAGGCATCGGACTCATGAAGTGGTTCAAGCGCATCGCCATTGCATTCGCCGCACTGCTGCTGCTCGCGGCGGCGGCGCTGTGGTGGCTGCTCGGCACCGGTTCCGGCCTGCGCTTCGCGCTGGCGCGGGCGCAGGCCGCCACCGACGGCGCGCTGCACGTGCAACAGGCGCAGGGCCGCCTGCTCGGCCCGCTCGACCTGGCCGGCATCCGTTACGACGACGGCAAGGGCACCGTGGCGACCGTGGCAAAGGCGCATCTGGACCTGCGCTTCTGGCCCTTGCTGGCCAAACGCCTGCATGTGCTCGCGCTGGACGTCGATGGCGTCGAGATCGCCCTGCCGAAACCGTCGGAGACGGCCTCATCCAGTTCCGGC
The DNA here is from genome assembly GCF_018599185.1 of Rhodanobacter sp. LX-99. Taxonomy (NCBI): domain Bacteria; kingdom Pseudomonadati; phylum Pseudomonadota; class Gammaproteobacteria; order Lysobacterales; family Rhodanobacteraceae; genus Rhodanobacter; species Rhodanobacter sp. LX-99. The sequence goes on from NZ_JAHFVL010000003.1 coordinate 258,303, forward strand.
GGCTTCTCGTTGCAGCCGCCGATCGAACTGATCCTCGACCGCGTGCACGTGGGCACGGTGAAGCTGACGCAGGATGGCCAGCCGCTGTTCGCCTCCCATCGGCTCGACCTGGCTGGCAGCTGGACCGACCGCGGCATCGAACTGCGCCAGCTCGTGCTGCAGGCGCCCGACGGCCACGCCAACCTGGATGGCAAGCTGGCGATCGGCACGCGTTACCAGGGCAACGGCAAGGCCGCCTTCGCCTGGAAGCTCGGCGGGACAAGCTACGTCGGCAGCCTCGATGCGCACAGCGATGGCCAGCGGGCGCAGCTCGACCTCGGGCTCACTGCGCCGGCCGTGGCCCGACTGCAGGTGGACCTTATCCAGTCCGGCGACTACGCCTGGACCGGCCGGCTCGACGCACCACGCTTCGACCCGAAACCGCTGTTGGGCGACAGTTCGCTGAAGGCGCTGGCGCTTGCCGTGCAAGGCCATGGCGACCGCCACGGCGGCACGCTCGACGGCCGGCTCGATCTCAACGACTACCAGCTGCTGCTGCAGCCGCTGCGTGCGCAGTTCAGCCCCGATTTCGACACGCTGACCCTGCAGCAGCTCAAGCTCGGTTCGCCGCAGATCAAGGGCAGCGTGGAAGCGAGCGGCACCGTGCAACTCGCCGCCAAGCCGCTCAGCGCCGCACTGGATATCCGCTGGAACGACCTGCTGCTGCCGGCGGACCTGGCCGGCCAGGCACTGGCCAGCCGCGGCGCGCTCAAGGCCAGCGGCAGCGCCGATGCATACCATGCCGAAGGCGACGTCGACATCGGCCCGCCGGGCAAGCTTGCGAAGCTGGCGCTGAACCTGGACGGCACGCCGCAGCTCGTCACCCTGCACACGCTGCAACTGAAACAGGCACAAGGCGGCCTGCAGGCGCACGGCACGCTGACCCTGCAGCCGACCTTGGCCTGGCAGGCCGAAGCGAGCGCCGACAAGCTCGACCCCGGCCAGTTGTTCGCCGGCTGGAGCGGCGCCCTGGATTTCGACATCGCCAGCAACGGCAGCCTGCCGCAGAACGGCCCGGACGCCACGCTGGAGATCCGCCAGCTGGCGGGCAAGCTGCGCGAACGCGCGGTCAGCGGCCGCGGCAAGCTGCACCTGTCGTCCAATGAAGTGGTCGACGGCCAGCTCGACCTCGCTTCGGGCGGCAGCACGGTGAAACTGGATGCCCGCCCCGGCGCCAGCAACGATGCCGACCTGCAACTGGCGATCGCCTCGCTGGGCGACTGGCTGCCGGATGCAAGCGGCCGTCTGGACGGCCATTTCAACATCCGCGGCATGCGGCCGAAGCTCAGTGTCAACGGCCAGCTGCACGGGCAGGCGCTGGCCTGGCAGCAGCAGAAGGCCGACACGCTGCGGCTGATCGTGGGCATTCCCGACATCAGCCATCCGGCGGGCAAGCTGGATCTGCAAACCGGCAACGCGTACCTGCAGGGCCTGCTGTTCCAGCATCTCAACCTGCTGGCCGAAGGCAGCCAGGGCGATCATCAATTGCGTGTGGATGCCCGCGGCACCCAGCTCTCCGGCGAGCTCGCCCTGCACGGCGCGCTGAAGGGATCGGCCTGGAACGGCACGCTGTCCATGCTCGACCTCGAACCGCAAGGCATGCCCGGCTGGCGCCTGCAGCAACCGTCGCAACTGAGCTACAACGACGGCGCGATGAGCCTGTCCGAGCTGTGCCTGAGCGCCGGCGACCCGCAACTGTGCGTGGCCGCGAAGCAGGACAAGCCGGGCAACCTCGACGCCAGCTACCGGCTGCAGGCGCTGCCGCTGGCGCTGCTGCTGAACGCCAGCGGCAACGCCGACCTGCCATTGCGCGCCGACGGCGTCATCGAGGGCAGCGGCAAGCTCCGCCGCAGCGCCGCCGGCGCGCTCAGCGGCAACGCCTCGCTCAGCTCCGCGCAGGGAAGCGTCAGCTACACCGACCGCGCCGACGAGCCGCTGCTGCGCTACGACCAATTGCGCGTGGACGCCGACCTTGCGCCGACCGGCCAGCGCATCGCCGTGCACGGCGGGCTCGACGACGGCGGCCGCATCGACGGCCAGCTCACGATGAGCGGCGCGCAGCAGACGCTGGGCGGCCAGCTCGACCTGCGCCTGAACAGCCTCGCCTTCGTCGAGCTGTTCAGCGGCGAGGTGGCCGGCGTCAAGGGCAACGTCGACGGCAACTTCCGCTTCGGCGGCACGCTGAAGCAACCCGCGGTCACCGGCCAGGCGAACGTGCGCGGCTTCGCCGCCGAGGTACCGTCGGCCGGACTCAAGCTGAGCCAGGGCCAGCTCACGGTCAGCACCACCGACGCGCGGCAGTTCCTGATCCGCGGCAGCGTGCAATCGGGCAAGGGCAGCGTGGCGATCGACGGCAACGCCGGCCTCGGCGCCGATGCCCGGACCAGCCTCACGCTCAAGGGCAGCCAGTTCACCGCCGCCGACATCCCCGCCGCCAGGGTGGTGATCTCGCCCGACCTGACCGTGAAGCAGGACGCCGACGGCATCGACATCGGCGGCGTGCTCGGGATCGACAGCGCCGACGTGAATGCCGAAAAACTGCCCGGCGCCGGCGCCACCCAGGCCTCGCCCGACGTGGTGGTGGTCGATGAGAAGCAGCAGCAACAGGCCGCCAGCAAGCTGCCGATCCGTGCCCTGGTCAAGGTGGATCTCGGCCGCAGGACGCATATCGTCGGCATGGGTCTGGACGGTCGCGCCAGCGGCGTGCTCACGGTGGTCGAACGCCCCGGCCGCGCCACCACGGGCCAGGGCCAGATCGCGGTGGACGGCACCTATCGCGCCTACGGCCAGAACCTGCAGATCCAGCGCGGCCAGCTGCTGTTCGCCAGCACGCCGATCGACAACCCGGGCCTGAACATCCGCGCGGTGCGCAAGCTCAACCCGAACGCCACCATCGACGAAGGCCAGGAAGTCGGCCTGCTGGTCTCCGGCACCGCGCAGCGGCCGATCCTCACCGTGTTCTCCAACCCGGTGATGGAGCAGTCCGACGCGCTGTCCTACCTGGTCACCGGCAAGCCGCTGTCGCAGGTGAAGGGCGGCGAAGGGGACATGGTGGGCGCGGCCGCGCAGGCGCTCGGCTCGGCCGCCGGCGACCTGCTGGCCAAGAGCATCGGCTCGAAGCTGGGCGTGGACGACGTCGGCGTGTCCAGCAACGAGGCGCTCGGCGGCAGCTCGGCGTTCACCGTGGGCAAGTACCTGTCGCCGCGGCTGTACCTCAGCTACGGCGTGGGCCTGTTCGAGCCGGGCGAGGTGATCACCCTGCGCTACCGCCTCAGCAAGCGCTGGAACTTCGAGGCGCAGCAGGCCACCGAGTTCAGCCGCGCCAGCTTCAACTACCGCATCGAGAAGTAGCGCTGCTCAACCCGGCACGCCGCCCAGGTACAGCGACGGCGAGGCGCCGAAACCGGCCTTGACGTACCGTGCCGTGTCGTCGGCCAGCACTTCCGGCGTGCCCGCCTCGATGCCGGCAAGCACGGCCTGTGCGATGTCCTCGGGGCGCGACTTGGGGCCCTCGACATCCTTCACCATGTCGGTGTCGATGTAGCCGGCGTGCACCCCGACCACCAGCGTGCCCTGCTCGCGCAACTCGTTGCGCAGGCCGTTGGTCAACGCCCACGCCGCCGCCTTGGACACCGAGTACGCCGAACTGACCCGCAGGCTGGCCCAGCTCAGGGCCGAAAGCATGTTGACCAGCGCCCCGCCGCCGTTCGCGCCCAGCACGGGTGCGAAGGCGCGGCTCGTCGCAAGCACGCCATGGAGATTGGTGTCGAGCACCTCGCGCAGCGCATCCTCGCCGCGTGCGCCAAGCAGCGGTTCGCCGCCGATGACGCCCGCGTTGTTGATCAGCAGATTCACATCGGTGCACTGCGCCACCGCGGCGGCGATGTCGCCGGCGTCGTTGACGTCGAACTTCACCGGCACCAGTCCCTTCAACAAAGGCACGGAGGCCGGATCGCGTGCGCCCGCATAGACCTTGCTTGCGCCGGCGGCCAGCAGTGCCCTGGCATAGGCGAGACCGAGACCGCGGTTGGCACCGGTGACGAATGCGGTGCTGCCCTGGATTTTCATGCTTGATACCTCGAGAGAGTGGGATGGAGATTGCTGACGGTGCCTTCGACCGGCAAACCCGTCTCTTGCGCGTGATGCCGGCTTGCCGACGACGGGCAGCGCTCAGCGCGCTGCCTGCGCGGAAGGCGGCGTGTTCAATTGCACGGTGACCGTGCTGGAAAGCCCCGGGCGCAGGCGCGCCAAGGCCGCTTGATCGGCGTCGAAGCGGATGCGTACCGGCACCCGCTGCACGATCTTGGTGAAGTTGCCGGTGCCCGGCTCGAACGGCAGCAGCGAGAACTGCGAGCCGGAGCCGGGAGCGAAACTTTCCACGCGGCCCTTCAGTGTCTGTCCCGGCAAGGCATCCACTTCGACGCTGGCGGACTGGCCGGCGACCATGCGCGCAGTCTGGGTTTCCTTGAAGTTGGCGATCACGTACAGCGCATCCAGCGGCACCACGGTGAGCAGGCGCGTGCCCGGCTGCACGTAGTCGCCCGGTTCGACCTGGCGGTCGCCGACCACGCCATCGATCGGCGCGCGCACCAGGGTGTTGGCCTGATCCTGCCGGGCCAGGTCGAGCGCGGCCTGCGCGCTGGCCACGGCCGCTTCGGCCTGGGCCAGGTTGGCCCGCAGGGTCAGTCGCTTGGCGCGCGTCACGGCAGCCTGATCGCGGCTCACCGCGAACTCGGCGCGGCTGTGTTCGGCATTCGCCTGCGCGGTTACCGCGGCGGTGCGGTACTGCTCGGCGTCGCGACGGGCCACCGCGCCGCTGGCGATCAATGCGTCGAAGCGCCGGCGGTCGGCCTCGGCCAGCGCCTGCTGCGCTTCGGACGAGCGGATCGAGGTCCGCGCCGCGCGCACGTTGGACGCGGCCAGCGTCTCTTCCGCATCCAGCGCCACCAGCGCGGCCTGCGCCGCCGCCACGCTGGACCGCGCATCCTGCAGTCCGGCCGTGGCCGAGGCCACGCGTGCGTCGAACTCTTCCGCGTCGATGCGCAGCAGCGGATCGCCGCGACGCACGCGCTGGTTGTGCTGCACCAGCACGTCGGCCACCAGGCCGCGCACCTTCGGCGCCACCACCGAACTGTCGGCCTGCAGGTAGGCGTTGTCGGTGGACACGCTGCGCTTGGGCGCCGCGATCCACAACGCGCCGCCGACCGCGACCAGCAGTGCCACCACCGCGACGAACACCGGTCGGCGCGACCACGATGCACGTGGTGCCGCCGGCACGTCGACGGGAACGCTCGGGCTACCGTCGGCACTCATGGCTGCCGCGCCTCCAGCCCGAGCCGCTGCTTCAGCTGCTTGCGCGAAGCGGCGAGGATCGCGTCCGAGCGCTTCGCGTCCGGCTCGATGCGCGCCAGCGACAGCGCGCCGATCAGCTCGGCGATCATCGAACGCGCCTCGACCTCGGCCGCCGCATGCCCCAGCGCGGCGAGCTGCTCGCCCAGCCGCGCGGTGCTGCGTTGCACGCCATCGGCGAACTGCTCGCGCGCCGACTCAGGCAGGCGCGGCAGGTCCGAGGCCAGCGCCGCCATCGGGCAACCGAAGCCGCGCGCGTCGCGATGCTTCTTCGACAGGTAGAAGTCGATGTACGCCACCAGGCCGTCGGCCGGGCCGCGTTCGGCGGTCTCGCGCTCCCAGCGGGCGCGCGCTTCCTCGAACATCTGCCCGATCGCCGCGGCGACCAGCTCGTCCTTGGACTTGAAGTGGGCGTAGAAGCCGCCGTGGGTGAGCCCCGCCTCCGCCATCACGCCGGCCACCGCGACGCGGTCCGGACCGTCGGTACGGATCGCCTTCGCCGCAGCCTGCAGCACCATGGCGCGGGTCTTCTGCTTGTGTTCGGTGTCGTAGCGCATGACGGCCTCGCTTTTTAATATGATGATTATCATACTATGATTCGCCGTCGATGCAAGAGCCTCCCGTGAACGCCACAACCGCCACCCCGCACATCGCCCCCGCCGACCTGCCGCTGCCGCGCAAATTCCTGATCTTCGGCGTGATGGCGTTCGGCATGTTCATGGCGCTGATCGACATCCAGATCGTGGCCGCCTCGCTCAACGAGATCCAGGCCGGGCTCTCGGCCGGTCCGGACGAGATCAGCTGGGTGCAGACCGGCTACCTGATGGCGGAACTGGTGATGATCCCGTTCGCCGCGTTCCTGGCGCAGGCGCTGTCGACGCGCTGGCTGTACGCGTTGTCGGCCGGGCTGTTCACGCTGGCCAGTGCGCTGTGCGGAATGGCCTGGGACATCCACTCGATGACGCTGTTCCGGGTGATCCAGGGCTTCGTCGGCGGCGCGATGGTGCCGACCGTGTTCGCCACCGGCTTCGCGCTGTTCAGCGGCCCGCAGCGCGCGCTGATCCCGGCGATCCTCGGCATGGTCTCGGTGCTGGCGCCGACGCTGGGGCCGACCGTGGGCGGCTGGCTCACCGAGGCGGTCGGCTGGCGCTCGATCTTCTACATCAACATCGTGCCGGGCATCGCGGTCACCGTGCTGTCGCTGCTGCTGGTCAGGGTCGACCGGCCGAACCTGGCCATGCTGAAGAAGATCGACTACGTCCACCTGGTCGCGATGGCGATGTTCCTGGGCGGCCTGGAATACGTGCTGGAGGAAGGCCCGCGCCACGAATGGCTGGGCGACCCGACCATCGCCACGGCGGCGTGGCTGTCGCTGGTCGGCTTCGCGCTGTTCCTGGAGCGCTCGCTGCGCTCGGCCGGGCCGATCGTCAAGCTGTCGCCGTTCCGCCATTCCAGTTTCGTGTTCGCCTGCATCTTCAGCCTGGTGATCGGCTTCGGGCTGTATGCGTCGACCTACCTGGTGCCGGTGTTCCTCGGCCGCGTGCGCGGCTACGACAGCCTGCAGATCGGCACCACGGTATTCGTCACCGGCATCGCGCAGATCCTGAGCACGGTGGTCGCGGCACGGCTGTCGCAACGGATCGACGCGCGCTGGACGATCAGCGTCGGCCTGCTGCTGTTCGCCGCCAGCCTGTGGTTGTTCTCGGCGATGACGCCGGAATGGGGCTTCGCCGCGCTGTTCTGGCCGCAGGTGCTGCGCGGCTTCGCGACGATGCTGTGCATCGTGCCCAGCGTGAACATGGCACTGAACGGTTTCGCGCTGGCCGAGTTGCGCTACGCCTCGGGCCTGTTCAACCTGATGCGCAATCTCGGCGGCGCGATCGGCATCGCGGTGGTCAACACCTGGCTGATCGATCACACGCGCATCCACGTCGCGCGCTTCGGCGAAAGCCTGGGCGAAGCGGGCCGCCAGGCGCCCGAAGTGGTGGCGCAACTGGCCGGCCGGGTCAGCCAGTTCACCGCCGATTCCGCGCACGCCTTGCTGATCGCACAAGGCGAGCTGGGCCGGCTGGTGTCGCGCGCGGCGACGACGCTGGCGTTCGACGACGTGTTCCGCCTGATGGCGTGGATGTTTGTCGCCGCCTTGCTGCTGGTGCCGTTCAGCCGTCAGCCGGCGCATGCGCCGACCGTTCCGGTCGAGGCCCACTGATGACCGTCGGCGTAGTCCATAGGTCATGCACACAAGGCCGTCGGGGCGGACTATCGTGGACGCCTCCAAGGGCAGAGGAACGACCATGCAAAGCATGCGATGGGTACTGACGGCGGCGATCCTGTGCAGTCCGGCGGCATGGGCGGCACCGCCGGCGAGCCAGCCTTCCGGCATCGACCTGGCCGGGATCGACCACGGCGTGAAGCCGGGCGACGACTTCTTCCGCTACGCCAACGGCGGCTGGCTGAAGACGGCGCAGATTCCCGCCGACCGCTCCAGCACCGGCACCTTCCTCAAGGTGTTCGAGCAGGCCGAGAAGAACACCGCCGAACTGATCCGCAACGCCGGCGCCAGCCGCCCGGCCGCCGGCAGCAACGCGCGCAAGATCGCCGACTACTACGCCGCCTGGATGGACACCGCCGCGATCGAGCGGCACGGCCTGGCGCCGCTCAAGCCGGAGCTGGCGCAGATCGACGCGATCGCCTCGCGCGCCGACCTGGCGCGCGTGCTGGGCAGCCGCCTGCGCGCCGACGTCGATCCGATGAACGCCACCAACTACCACACCGAGAACCTGTTCGGCCTGTTCGTGACGCAGGGCCTGGAAGACCCCTCGCGCAACATCGCCTACTTGCTGCAGGGCGGCCTGGTCATGCCCAGTCGCGACTACTACCTGTCCGACGACACCCACATGGTCGCGACCCGGGCCAAGTACCGGACCTACATCGGCGCGCTGCTGAAGCAGGCCGGCATGGCTGACGCGGAAGCGAAGGCAAAAACCGTCCTCGACCTGGAAACGAAAATCGCCAGGGCGCAGGCCAGCCTGCTCGACAGCGAGGACGTGCACAAGGCGAACAACCTGTGGCGCACGGCCGACTTCGCGCGGAAGGCGCCGGGGCTGGACTGGGCCGCGTATTTCAAGGCTGCCGGCCTGGACGGCCAGCCGCGGATCGACGTGTGGCAGCCGGCCGCAATCACCGGCCTGTCCGCGCTGACCGCCAGCGAGCCGCTGCAGGCCTGGAAGAACCTGCTGCTCTTCCACACCCTGGACCAGAGTGCGGCCCTGCTGCCGAAGGCCTTTGCCGACCTCGGCTTCGACTTCCACGGCCGCACCCTGCAGGGCACGCCCGAGCAGCGGCCGCGCTGGAAGCGGGCGGTGGGCGCCACCAGCAACGACCTCGGCGACGCCGTGGGCCAGCTCTACGTGAAGCATTACTTCCCGGCCTCGTCCAAGGCGGAAGTGGAGCAACTGGTGCAGAACCTGCTCGCTGCGTTCGACGAGCGCATCGACTCGCTGAGTTGGATGACCCCGGCCACGCGCGCGAAGGCCAAGGCCAAGCTGGCCACGGTGCGCGTCGGCGTGGGCTATCCGGACACCTGGCGCGACTACGCCACGCTGGATATCCGTGCCGACGACGCGCTCGGCAACCAGCGCCGCGCCGAAAAGTTCGAATACGAACATCAGCGCGCCAAGCTGGACCGACCGGTCGATCGCGCCGAGTGGTGGATGACCCCGCAGACCGTCAACGCCGTGAACCTGCCGCTGCAGAACGCGCTGAACTTCCCCGCCGCGATCATGCAGCCGCCGTTCTTCGACCCGAACGCCGACGCCGCCGCCAACTACGGCGCGATCGGTTCAGTGATCGGCCACGAGATCAGCCACAGCTTCGACAACATGGGCGCCGAGTTCGATGCCGAAGGTCGCCTCGCGAACTGGTGGACGCCGGAAGACCTGGCCCACTTCAAGGCCGCCGGCAAGCAGCTGGCGAAGCAGTTCGACCAGTACGAGGCGCTGCCCGGCCTGCACGTCAACGGCGAACAGACGCTGGGCGAAAACATCGCCGACGTCTCCGGCCTGACCATCGCCTACCTCGCCTACCACAAGTCGCTCGGCGGCAAGCCGGCGCCGGTGATCGACGGCCTGACCGGCGACCAGCGCTTCTTCCTCGCCTACGGCCAGGCCTGGCGCTCGAAGATCCGCGACGCCGCCCTGCGCCAGCGCCTCGCCACCGACGTGCACGCCCCCGCCGACTTCCGCGCACAGACCGTGCGCAATCTGGATCAGTGGTACCCCGCGTTCAAGGTGAAGCCCGGCGAGAAACTGTACCTGGCGCCGAAGGACCGGGTGAAGATCTGGTAGGCGTCTCCCGCCGCCGAAAACGAAGGGCCGCACGCAGGTGCGGCCCTTTTGCGTGGAGCCCGGGCAGTCGCGACAACAGGCGGCCTCGCCGGAAATCGGGGCCTACTTCTTCCTGGCTGCCCGTTGCGCAAGCGCCACACCGTTGGCCGCCACTGCGGCGCGTACGAGTTGCCTGAACGCCGTCTCGTTGAGCCTGTCGCCTTCGTGCAGATCGATCGCCCGCCGCGTGTTTCCTTCCAGACCGGCATTGAACAGTTTCTTCGGGTCGCTGACGGATGCGCCGCGGGCGAAGGTGAGCTTCACCTTGTCCTTGTACGACTCGCCGGTGCAGACGATGCCGTCGTGCGACCACACCGGCGTGCCGCCCGAGCTGGGCTTGACCCATTTCCACTCTTCCCGAATCTCCGGATCGGCCTCGTGGATCAGCTGGCGGATGCGCGCGAGCATCGCGCCCCGCCAGTCCCCCAGTTCCTCGATCCGCCGGGTGATGTTCGTTGCCGCAGCCTCGTCATCCGGATGACCTGTCGACTTCATGTTCTCCCTCATCCATTCCGCCGGCCGCCCATGTATGGGCAGTTGGAGCATAACCCGCTGCATCGCGGCATTGCGTCCACGCCACCGCCAATGTATAACATACGTTATAACAAACTCTGGAGACCGCCATGAAACTGAAGATCACCACCATCGGCAACTCCGCCGGCGTCATCCTGCCGCGCGAACTGCTGGCCCGCCTGCGCCTGGAAAAAGGCGACGAATTGTTCGCGCTGGAAACCCCCGACGGCATCCGCCTCACCACCTACGACCCTACCCTCGCCAAGCAGATGGAAGTGGCCGAAGAGGTCATGCGCAAGGACCGCAACGTCCTGCACAAGCTGGCGCAATAGGCGAAGGTCATGGTCGTCTGGATCGAAAGGCCGCTCGCCATCGCCATCCACGAACGCCAGCTGGCGGAACACGGCGGCAGCATCGGCGTGCGCGACGACAATCTGCTGGATTCAGCGCTTGCGCGCCCCAAGCAATCGCACGCCTACGGCGACCCGCCGCCGGACCTTGCCGACCTTGCCGCCAGCCTCGCCTTCGGGCTGGCACGCAATCACCCCTTCGTCGACGGAAACAAACGCACGGCGCACGTCTGCTACCGCGTCTTCCTTTCACTCAACGACGCCGACCTCGCCGCCAGCGACGAAGACAAATACGTCACCATGATCACCCTCGCCGAAGGCAGCCTGTCCGAAGCCGAGTTCGCCGCCTGGCTGCGCCAGCACATCAAGCTCAGCGGCAAAAATCGCGTGAACGAACCGCGGGCGCGCTACGCGCGCTGAAGTCGGTCGAAGTACCGTTCCACGCCGCGTATCAGCGCCGGCCAATCAGGCCGAAATGGAACGGGCAGGCATGCTGCAGATCGACGGATTCGACGGCGTGGAACCCGGCGTCGGCCATCCACTGCCGGCACTGCTCCGGGGTCGGGCGTATTTCCAGCGGCGGCCCGCGCGGAGTCGGGATGTCATTGCGCCAGTGCATCACCGAAAGCACCCCGCCGTCCTGCAGGATCCGGTGGGCTTCCCGCAACAACTCCTCCGGCCGCGCCAGGTGCAGCAGATTGAAAATCATCGCATGCGCCTGCGAACCGGCATCCGCTCCGGCACCGTCGGAAATGAAATCCCGCAGCTCGGCCCGGATGTTGTACAGCCCGAGGCTCGCTGCCTTTCCGCGCACGGCGGCGATCATCTCCGGCTCGATATCCAGCGCAGTGACCAGCCCGCTCGTGCGCCGCGCGGCAGGCACCGTGAACGAGCCGTAGCCGCAGCCAAACTCGATCACGTCCCCCTGCACCTCCGCCGCACCGAACAGCTTCCCGACGGCCGCCTCGCAGTCGAAGAAGCTGGCCCACCGGGCCTCGTCGGGCATGCCGCTCTCGCGAATCTTCATGTGGCCTCCATTTGCTCCCGGTCCAAGGGTTCAAGCGTAGCCAAGGAGACAACGCCAGGGATCAGGCCGATCATTCGAGGTTTCCGCGGGGTGGCCCAGCGCCCACGCTATCGGAAGACCTCTGCCGCCACAGGCGACCGACCGCCCTCGGTGGCGGATTCAGTCGCCCCGCATTCCCTCGATACCCAGCCCAGGGATGCCGGCAATGCCGGAAGGATCAAAACCGGCCAGCGCGCTGAAACGGCGACCACGTTCCGCATAATCCTTGAACTGGTCGAAGCTGGGCGCGCCGGGCGACAACAGGATCACCCCATGTTCTGGCGTGCGAGCCCTGGCCGCCTTGACCGCACTGGCGAGATCGTTCGCCAGCAGGATCGGACAGGCCGTTCCGGCCTCGCGCAGCGCGATCTGGATGCGCGCACCGTTGCTGCCCATGCAGATGATCGCGTGCGCAGGCGCTGTGCGCATAGCCTCGACGAACGGCGTCCAGTCCAGTCCGCGGTCGTGGCCGCCGACCAGCACCGTCACTGTGCGGCCGTGCAGGCTTTCCAGCGCGGCCAGGGTGGCCAGCGGAGTGGTGCTGATCGAGTCGTTGACCCAGTGCCAGCCGTCGCGTTCGCCCAGCGGCTGCAGGCGGTGCGGCAGCGGGCGGAAGCGCGCCAGCGCCGGTGCGGCGGCGAGTGCGTCCATGCCGATCGCTTCCAGCGCGGCCAGTGCGGCGCAGGCGTTGAGCGCGTTGTGCAGGCCGGGCGCCGCCAGCGCAGCGGTGTCGAACACCACTTGCCCGCCGCGGCAGATCGCGGCATCGCGCACGTGCCAGCCTTCCGGCGTGCCGAACAGCAGGCGATGCGGATGCGTAGCGGTGCGTTCCAGCAGACCCGACTGTTGGCCGTTGACCAGCAGCGTGCGCGCGGCGTCGGCCAGCTTCAGCTTGTCGGCGACGTAGCGCTCGCGCGAGCCGTGCCAGTCCAGGTGTTCCTCGTACAGGCTGGTGATCACGCCCAGTTCCAGCGGGCCGGCCTCGCCGGTCTGGAAGCTGGACAATTCGATCACCCACAAGTCCGCCAGTTGGCCGTGCAGTTCCAGCAGCGGCAGGCCGATATTGCCGGCCAGCGCGGTGCGCACGCTCAAGCTTCGCGCCAAATGCGCCAGCAACGCGCTGGTGGTGCTCTTGCCCTTGGTGCCTGTGACCGCGATCACGCGTGCGTCGGGATGCTCGCCGAACCACAGCGCGGTGCCGGAGGTGAACTGCGTGCCCTGCGCCTGCGCGGCCAGCAACGCCGGCTTGTACGCCGAGATGCCGGGCGATTTCACCACGACGTCGAAGCGACTCAGCGCGGCGGCGTCCGGTTCGCCGGCGACGATTTCCAGCGCGGCATCGAACGCGCGTGCGGCGTCGGCCTCGGCGACGCTGCAGAACAGGGTCAGCGCCTGCGCCGGCCGTTGCGCGCGCAGCGCCTTGATCACGGCATGGCCTTCGCGACCGAAACCCCAGACCGCAACGCGGCGGTTGCGAAGATCGGCGAAGCGCATCAACCGATCGCCGCCAGCGCGCCTTGCAGCCGCGCCGGCACGCGATGCTCGGGCGACGGCTGCAGCCACGGCTCCAGCGCCAGTTGCGAAGCGTCCAGCTGCGGCAGGATCTCGCTGCGGAAGCGCTCGATCAGCGCGTCTTCCTGCCACTCCGGCCGCTGGCTCAGCGCATGCATCGCGGCGCGCGCCTCGGCGCCCTCGCCCACGCACTCGAACGGCTTGTGGTCCTGGTATTCCAGCAGCGCGTCGAAGCCGGCGGCCTGACCCTCATCATCCAGCAGGTTGCGCCCGAAGATCGCCAGCAGCCGCGGCTTGGGCAGGAACGGCGCCAGCGCGAGGAATACGAAGTGGCATTTCGGGCACTGCCCGCACCAGCGGTCGACCGGCTTCGGACCGAGCAGCTTGAAGTTGCGGTTGCAGCTGGAGAACACGTCGAAGTACGGCGTGAGCTTCGCGAACGCACGGGTGATCGCCAGTTCCGAGTACGGCCGCAGCAGCGAGCAGTAGTCGAGGTCGCTGGCCACGTGCGCATGCAGCCAGTCGCCCAGCAGCGTCTCGAACGCGAGGCTCTTGCTCCACTGGTGATTCACCTGCTGGCCCTCGTACTCCAGCGTGGCGGCCGAGGCGGAACGCTCGTTGGCGAACGTGATCGAATCGTAGCCGTACAGGATCGCGGCCACGGCGAGGATCGCCGAGTTCACCGCGGTCACCGGGATGTGTCCGTTCCACGCGCCCAGCCGGTTCAACTCGAACAGGCCCGGCGCCAGCTCGCGCTGGATGTTCAACGTGGGCAGGCCGGTGCGTTCGGCGCAGGCCGCGATCAAGGCGGAACTGCCGACCCATACCGCGGTCGCCTCGCCGCCGATCGCCTTGATCGCCTCCACCGCGACCAGCGAATCCTTGCCGCCGCCGATCGGCACCAGGGTGCGCTTCGGCAAGCCCAGTGCGCCGACCACGGGCGCCACACCGCCACGCGGGAACGAAATCCGCCCGCGCAGATCCAGTCCGTTGCGATAGGCGAACTCGGCCAGGCCATGCAGGTACAACTGGTCCAGCAGCTCCGCGGTAGTGTCGTCGAGCGGGCCACCGACCACCTCGATCCGCGGCGGCACGCCGGCCTTGTAGTAGCTGACGCCGGCGATCAGGTGCAGCAGCTTCAAGGCGGCGTCGAACGCCGCCGCGCGTGCGGCCGGCAGCGCCGGCGCATGCGGGAAGCGAATCCGCTCGACCAGTTCCTCGCCGTCGTCGAACGCGTACGCCAGCTCGGCCACGCCGTCGGCGTAACTCGATCGCACGAAGCGGAAGACCCTGGTGAGGCGCGGTTGGATCGTGTTGCTCACATCTTTACTCCATCGCCCGCTTCACGGAGCGAACAGGCTGATTCTAGCTTCGAGCGATGCCGGCTCGATGGCTTTCGGCGGGCAAAGCGCGGGGCAAACGACGATCCCGCGACTTTCACCCTGCTCGCATCCTTGAACAGGCGAACCCCGGATCAGGCGTCGATCACCACTTCATCAGCCTCGTCGCGCAGGTTGTAGTGCGAGGACATCACCTTGCCATAGGCACCGGCCTGGGCGATCAGGATCACGTCGCCCTCCTGCGCCTCCTGCAGGCGGCGGTCGGTGCCCAGCACGTCGCCACTCTCGCAGATCGGGCCGACCACCTGGTACAGCGCGGTGGCCGGTTCGCCGAGCCGGCTGAGGTTGACGATCTTGTGCCAGGCGTCGTACAGCGCGGGACGGATCAGGCTGTTCATGCCGGTGTCCACGCCGAGATAGCGGAAACCGCCCTTGTCCTTCTGCTGGGTCACCCGCGTCAGCAGCACGCCGGCGTCGGCCACCAGGTAGCGGCCCGGCTCCATCCACAACTGGTACTGCGGATAGACCGCCTTGACCTCGCGCAGCGCACGGTCGAGCGCGGCGATGTCCAGCGGCGCCTCGCCCGGGTGCGCCGGCACGCCGAGGCCGCCGCCGATGTTGAGGAACACCACGCTGCCGATGCGCTCGGCCAGGCTGGCCAGCTGCGCATACACCTCGCCCCAGTGCGCGGCATCGAGCACGCCCGAGCCCAGGTGCGCATGCAGGCCGCGCACGCTGACGCCATGCGTCTCGGCCAGCTGCAGGAACAGCGGAAGCTGATCCAGCGGCAGGCCGAACTTGCTGCCGCTGCCGCCGGTGCGCACCTTCTCGTGATGGCCCAGGCCACGGCCCAGATCGACCCGCAGCACGATCTCGCGGCCGCGGAACAGTTCGCCCCAGTGCTGCAGCGGGTGCAGCGCGTCGAGCGTGACGGTGGCGCGGGTGCCCAGTGCGTAGACGTAATCCTCGCGCGGCGCGAAGTTCGGGGTGAACAGCAGCGGCACCGATTCCGCCACCACCGCGGCGACCGCTTTCAGTTCGCCCGGCGACACGCACTCGAACGCGAACCCCTCCGCCGCCAGCGCGCGCAGGATCGCCGGATGCGTGTTCGCCTTCACCGCGTAGTGCAGCCGGTCCACCGCTGCCAGCGATTTCAGCTCGCGCGCCTGCTGGCGCACCGTGGGCAGGTGGTAGACGTAGCGCGGCGTGGCTTCGGCGGCCAGTTCCAGCAGGCGCGGACGCTGCGCCTGGCGCCACCATGCCGGCACGGCGGGAACGGCTTCGCCGCCGCCATACAGCATCTGCCAGCTGGGACCGAACAGCGCGCTGTCGTCGGTGCGCAGGGCGCCGGCGCCGATCAACAGGTCGTGCAGATGCGGCAGCAGCGCATCGACCACTTCCTCGTCCACCACGAACGTCAGGTTCAGGTTGTTCGACGACTGCGAAATCATGTGCACGCGCAGCTGGCCGAACTCGGCCAGCACGCCGGACAGCGTGTGCAGCAGCGAGCGCATGCCGCGGCCGACCAGGGTGATCGCCGCGCACGGTGCGATCACCTTGACCCGGCACACCTTGGCCAGGTCGCTGGCCAAGGCGGCGATCGCGTCGGAGTCGAGCAGGTTCTCGGTGGGGTCGAGCGACACGGTGACGTTGGTCTCGGCCGAGCCGATCAGGTCCACCGACAAGCCGTGCTGCTTGAAGTGCGCGAACACGTCGGCGAGGAAACCGACCTGCTGCCACATGCCGACCGACTCCATCGAGACCAGGGTGATGCCCTTGCGCGCGCTGATCGCCTTGACGCTGGGCGCGTGCGCGCGCACCTCCGGGCCGATCACGGTGCCTTCCAGCTCGGGACGGTTGGTGTCCTTGATCAGCAGCGGCACGCGCGGCTCGCGCAGTGGCGACAGGCAGCGCGGGTGCAGCACCTTGGCGCCGGTGGAGGCGATCTCCTGCGCCTCTTCGTAATCCAGCCGCTGCAGCAGGCGCGCGCCGGGCACCTGGCGCGGGTTGGCGGTGAACATGCCGGCCACGTCGGTCCAGATCTCCACCCGCGCCGCCTTCAGCAGCGCGCCGAAGTACGCGGCCGAGGTATCCGAGCCGCCGCGCCCGAGCAGCACGGTGCGGCCATGCTGCTCGCGCGCGATGAAACCCTGGGTGATGAACACCTCGCCCAGCGCGGCCAGGCGTGCGTTCAGCGCCGGATCGGGCTTTGCCTCGACCATCGCCGACAGCAGCCGGGTACGCTCGTTCTGGTTCGGCAACGCCACCGCCGCCAGGCAGTCGCGCGCGTCCAGCCACTGCGTGGGCAAACCGCTGTGGCTGAGGAAGGCCGCGCCGAGCGCGCTGGACATCAGCTCGCCGTGCGCCTGCACCTGTGCCTGCCAGGCCAGTTCGCCGCGTGCGGCGGGACCGGCCTCGGCCAGCCTGGCCAGCTCGCCCAGCCGCTCGCCGAGCGTGTCCGGCAACGCCAGCTGCATGTGCTCCAGCAGGTCGTAGTGGCGTTGCGCGATCGCGCCGGCCGCCGCCTTGCGCTTGTCCTGCCCGCCCTCGCCGCACAGCTGTTTCAGCGCGTCGGTGACGCCGGTCAGCGCGGAAACGACGACCAATACGCGCGCGCCTTCGGCGCGGCGGCTGGCGACCAGCTCACGGATGTTCTGCCAGCGCGGCAGCGTGGCGACGCTGGTGCCGCCGAACTTCATCACGATCCAGGGAGCGTCGGGGGGCAACGGCGCGGAGATTGGCGAGGTCACGGGGGTTCGCTGTCAGGGGGTGGATATCGGGCCAGTGTTGCGCTGCGGCATTGGAATTGCAAATGGTTTTATGAGATCTATTCGTTTGGACGTCTAGACTGCTTTTTGATTACTTTACGGAGACGCGGACTTTGGCCGCGTCATCCCTGCGAAAGCAGGGATGGCGCGCGTAGCCTTGCCCGGAGCCCAAGTCGATGTGCCCTCTAGTCCCCCCTCAGGGGAGGGAGGAGGCGCGGGCGCGTGCCGACATGGCTTGATGCAGGTTCGCGCCGGCCCCGCACCCTCTCCTCAATCCTCTCCCGGAGGGGGAGGAGGCAAACGCGCGCGCTGCGCGCACTGCTTTTACTTCATAAAGACGGGGATCTTCCCGATCCTTGCCTGCCATTCGCGCGGACCGGTCTGGTGCACCGAGCTGCCGCCCGAATCGACCGCCACGGTGACGGGCATGTCTTCGACGGTGAACTCGTAGATGGCTTCCATGCCCAGGTCGGCGAAGCCGACGACGCGCGAAGCCTTGATCGCCTTCGACACCAGATATGCGGCGCCGCCCACGGCCATCAGGTACACCGAGCGGTGTTTCTTGATCGCCTCGATCGCGGCGGGGCCGCGCTCGGCCTTGCCGACCATGCCGAGCAGGCCGGTCTGCGCCAGCACCTGTTCGGTGAATTTGTCCATGCGCGTGGCGGTGGTGGGGCCGGCGGGGCCGACCACTTCCTCGCGTACCGGATCGACCGGACCCACGTAGTAGATGAAGCGGCCGTTGAAATCGACCGGCAGCGGTTCACCCCGGTTGAGCATCTCGACCATGCGCTTGTGCGCGGCGTCGCGGCCGGTGAGCAGCTTGCCGCTGAGCAGCAGGGTCTCGCCCGGCTTCCAGCTCGCCACGTCCTCGCGTGTCACCGTGTCGAGGTTCACCCGGCGGCCCTTCGAGGCGTCGTAGGTGAGCTTGGGCCAGTCTTCCAGCGACGGCGGGTCGAGCATCACCGGGCCGGAGCCGTCCAGCACGAAGTGCGCATGGCGGGTGGCGGCGCAGTTCGGGATCATCGCCACCGGCAGGTTCGCCGCATGGGTCGGGAAATCCTTCACCTTGACGTCGAGCACGGTGGTCAGGCCGCCCAGCCCCTGCGCGCCGATGCCCAGCGCGTTGACCTTCTCGTACAGCTCGATGCGCAGTTCCTCGGCACGGTTGCTCGGGCCGCGTGCGATCAGCTCCTGGATGTCGATCGACTCCATCAGCGCCTCCTTGGCCATCAGCATCGCCTTCTCGGCGGTGCCGCCGATGCCGATGCCGAGCATGCCCGGCGGGCACCAGCCGGCGCCCATCGTGGGCACGGTCTTGAGCACCCAGTCGACGATCGAGTCGGACGGGTTGAGCATGGCGAATTTCGACTTCGCCTCCGAGCCGCCGCCCTTCGCCGCCACGATCACCTCGACGGTGTCTCCGGGCACGATCGACATGTTGACCACCGACGGCGTGTTGTCCTTCGTGTTGACACGCTTGCCGGCCGGGTCGGCCAGCACGCTGGCGCGCAGCTTGTTGTCCGGGTCCATGTACGCGCGGCGCACGCCCTCGTTGGCCATGTCCTCCAGCGACATGCTGGCATCGTCCCAGCGCACGTTCATGCCCACCTTGAGGAACACGGTGACGATGCCGGTGTCCTGGCACAGCGGCCGATGGCCTTCGGCGGCCATGCGCGAGTTGATCAGGATCTGCGCCATCGCATCCTTCGCGGCGGGCGATTCCTCGCGCTCATACGCGGCGGCCAGGCTCTTGATGTAGTCGACCGGGTGGTAGTAGCTGATGTATTGCAGCGCGTCGGCGACGGACTGGATCAGGTCTTCTTGCTTGATGGTGGTCATGGGGCTTGCGCAGGCGGCTTCGATTCGGGGAATTCAGGCGCCGGCGAACGGCTGCTCACGGCGCATAACCCTCTTATTGTGCCGCAAATCGCCTCCTTGCCCGAAACCGCACCGGAGCGCCATGCCGTGAACGCCGGCTTTTCGCCTTCAGGGCGGTGCTGCCCGGCCACTTGCCCGAAGCGCCCGCCGGTGCGATCGTCGGGCGATTTCCGCCCGGAAAACCGCCATGCCCCGCAGCCGCCGCTTCATCCAGCTCGACGTGTTCTCCGACAAGCCGCTGCTGGGCAATCCGCTGGCCGTGGTGATCGACGGCAATAGCCTCGACGACGCCACGATGCAGGCGTTCGCGCGCTGGACCAACCTTTCCGAAACCACCTTCCTGCTGCCGCCGAGCAACCCCGCGGCGGACTATCGCGTGCGCATCTTCACCCCGCGCCAGGAGCTGCCGTTCGCCGGCCATCCGAGCGTGGGCAGCGCGTATGCCGCGATCGAATCCGCTCTGGTGCCGCCGGACAAACGGCAACTGCTGCAGGAATGCGCGGCCGGGCTGCTGCCGGTGCGCGTCGAAGGCAGCGGCAGCGGGCGGATCATCCACGTGCAGGCGCCGCGGGCCGAACTGCAGGCCGTGGCGGCGCACCAGCGCGTCCTGCTCGGCCGGGCCGTGCATGCCGAGCTCGCGGAAAGCCGGCTGCGCCTGGTCGACAACGGGCCGCTGTGGTTCGTCTGCGACCTGCGCGAGGAGGCCGCGGTGCGCCAGCTGCAACCCGACCTGGCCGCGATCAGTGAGCTCTGCCAGGCCACCGGCGCGGTCGGCGTCAGCGTGTTCGGCCGGCAGCGCACGGGCGAGGCGAGCATGGCGGTGCGCGCGTTCTGCCCGGCCGACGGCATCCCCGAGGATCCGGTCACCGGCAGCGCCAACGCCGCGATCATGGCCTTCCTCGCCGACATCGGCGATCCCGCGGGCTACGGCCTGCGCTATCGCGCCAGCCAGGGGCGCGAGGTGGGCCGCGACGGCTGCGTCGAGGTGGTGCGCGACACGACGGACGGCAGCATCAGCATCGGCGGCGCCTGCGCCGTGGGCATCCGCGGCGAGCTTCAGCTGAGCTGAGAGTCTTCGAACGCTTGCCCGCCCACGCGGCGCCCGCCAAGCTACGGCTCCTTCCGCCAGCGACCTCCCTGCATGAACGACACCTCTCCCGGCTATGCGCGCAGCCTGCGCCCGTGGGACGCCGCCCTGATCGTGGTCGGCGGCATCATCGGCGGCGGCATCTTCCTCAACCCGGGCATCGTGGCGCAGCGCACCGAGTCGGGGCTGGCGCTGCTGCTGATGTGGGTGGCCGCCGGCGTGCTCACCCTGATCGGCGCGCTGTGCTACGCCGAGCTCGGCGCGCGCCGGCCGCACGCGGGCGGCACCTACGTCTACCTGCGCGAGGCGTTCGGGCCGCTGGCCGGCTTCCTGTTCGGCTGGACCATGCTGCTGGTGATCTACTCCGGCTCCAGCGCGGCGGTGGCGACGATCTTCGCCAGCTACGCCGCCGCGCTGTTCGGGCTGCCGCCGGCCTGGGCGCTGCCGCTGACCGTCGGCGCGCTGGTCTTCGTCGGCGGCATCAACCTGTTCGGCATCCGCCTCGGCGCGCAGATCCAGAACCTGTTCGCCCTGCTCAAGCTGCTGGCGGTGGCGGTACTGGTGGTGTGCGGCCTGTTCCTCGCCGGCGCCGGGCACGGCCAGGTGCTGGCCGCCGATCCGGCGCGCCACGGCGTCGGCTTCATCGGCGCGGCGCTGCCGGTGCTGTTCGCGTATTCCGGCTTCACCTACCTCAACAACCTGGCCGGCGAAGTGCGTGACCCGCAACGCACGCTGCCGCGCGCGCTGACCCTGGGCATGCTGCTGGTGATCGGCGCCTATGCGCTGGTCAACGTGGCCTACCTCGCCGTGCTCGGCCACGCCGGGCTCGCCGCCAGCACCGCGCCGGCGGCGGACGTGATGCAGCAGGTGGCCGGCCCGGTCGGCGCGAAAGTGATCGCACTGGGCGTGGCGATCTCCACCCTCGGCTTTTGCAACATCACCCTGGTCGCCGGTGCGCGGGTGTTGCAGGTGATGGGTGAGGACGGGCTGTTCTTCCGCGCGGTGGCGCGGCTGCACCCGCGCTGGCGCACGCCGAACACCGCGCTGCTGCTGCTCTCCGGCTGGGCGATCGTGCTGGCGCTGTCGGGCAGCTACGGCCAGTTGCTGGACTACGCCACCTTCGGCGACTGGCTGGCCTGCGCGATCGGCGTGGGCACGTTGTTCTGGTACCGCCGCCACGACCGCGCCTCCGGCGGCTTCCGCGTGCCCGGCTACCCGTGGCTGCCGCTGCTGTTCATCGCTGCGGTGACGGTGGTGGTGGTGCTGTCGTTGCGCGACAACCCGCGCAATACCGGTATCGGCCTGCTGATCATGGCCGCTGGCGTGCCCGTCTACGCGGTCTGGCGCCGCCTGTTCAGCCGCACGCACCCCTAAGCGGCCTGCAGCGATGCCACAATGTGCGGATCGACTTCAAGGAGATGACGGATGGTGCCCGTGCAAGCCCAGGTTCTGCCGATCAGCCCGGAAAGCGGCATCGTGGCCGAGAAGGTACGTGACGGCATCGACCTTGAGGTCAACGGCGAGCACTTCCGCCACACCGGCGACCCGCAGATGCCGCTGCTGTGGTACCTGCGCGACGTGCTGCAGCTGACCGGCACCAAGTACGGCGGCGAGCATGGCGAGAACGGCGCCGACCTGGTGCTGATCGACGGCAAGGCGGTCTCCGCGATCACCGCGCCGCTCGCCAGACTGGCCGGCACGGCGGTGACCACGGTGGAAGGCCTGGCCGCGAACGACGGCAGCCTGCATCCGCTGCAGCAGGCCTTCATCGACGAGGACGCGATCGGCTGCGGCTACTGCACGCCGGGCTGGCTGATCGCCGGGGTCGACCTGCTCAGGCGCAAGCCCCACCCCGACGACGGCGACATCGACCAGTTGCCGAACCTGTGCCGCTGCGGCTGCCAGGCCCGCGTGCGCCGCGCGATCAAGCGCGCCGCCGGCAAGGCGGGCCGGCCATGAGCGGCCACGGCATCCGCCTTTCGCGCCGCCGCTTCCTGCAGGTACTGGCCGGCACTGCCGGTGCGCTGATCGTCGGCATCCGCGTCGCCGACGCCGCCGATGCGCCGCTGCCGCAGGCCCTGCTCGGCGACGACATCTACAACCTCGGTGCCTACGTGCGCATCGACGCCGACGGCAACGTGCTGATCGGCGCGCGCGACCCGGACACCGGCACCGGCGTGGCCACCGCACTGCCGCGGATCATCGCCGAGGAACTCGACGCCGACTGGAACCGCGTCGGCGTGGTGGCGCTGGGCCTCGGCGTCAGCAGCGACAACGGCAAGCCGCGCTGGACCTACGGGCGCCAAGTCGGTGGCATCGGCGGCTCGATTCCCGCCGCGTGGAACGAGCTGCGCCAGGTCGGCGCGGTGGCGCGCTGGCTGCTGCTGCAGGCGGCGGCGCGCCGGCTCGGCGTGCCGGCCAGCCGCCTGCGTTGCGACGCCGGCACGGTGATCGCCCCGGACGGCCGCCGCTTCGGCTACGGCACCCTGGCCGCGGACGCCAGCAAGATCGCGCTGCCGGATCGCGTGCCGCCGCTGAAGAACGCGGCCGACTACAAGCTGATTGGCCACGGCGCGGGCGACGTCGACGCGCGCGCGATCGTCACCGGCCAGGCCCGCTACGCGATCGACCACCACTACGGCGACGCGCTGGTCGCCGTAGTGGTGCATTGCCCGTGGCCGGACGGCACGCTGGCACGCATCGACACCACCGATGCGCTCGCCGTCCAGGGCGTAGTGAAAGTGGTGCAGCTGAAACCCGAACCCGGCCAGGCGCCGGGCAGCACGGTGATCGCCCCGGCCGTGGCGGTGCTGGCCGGGAACACCTGGGCCGCGCTGCAAGGCCGCGACAAGCTCAAGCTCGAATGGAAGCCCGGCGCCAGCGCCGGCGAGGGCAGCGCCGCACTGGAGCAGCAGGCCACCGCCCTGCTCGCCGACGACACTACTGCCCCCACCACCCGCGTGCGCAACGACGGCGACGTCGACGCCGCCGGCAAGAAGGCCGCGCGCCGGCTCGACGCCACCTATGTGCAGCCGTGGCTGGCACACGCCACCGCCGAACCGATGAACTGCCTGGTGCGGCTGGACAAGGACCGCGCCAGCCTGGTCGTGCCGACCCAGGCGCCGCAGAAAGCCTGGGCCGTGGTGCAGCGCCTGACCGGCCTCGCCGCCGACCAGATCGACATCCGCGTGCCGCGCGTCGGCGGCGGCTACGGCCGCCGGCTCGACCACGACTACGTCGCCGAGGCGGTGATGCTGGCCAAGGCCGCCAACAAGCCGGTGCGCCTGCTGTGGACGCGCGAACAGGACTTCGGCCACGACTACTACCGCGCCGGCAGCGTGCACAAGATCAACGCGATCATCGACCGCAAGCGCCAGCTGCTGGCGTGGAACCAGCGCATGGCCAGCGCCTCCGCGCTGACCCATCGCGGCATGCCGGACGACCGCCTGTGGACGTCCGAACTGCAGGCCGATCAGCTGCCCGCCGCACTGGTGCCGAACTACCGCAGCGACTGGTACGCGCTGGAGTCGGCGACCCCGCGCGGCCCCGCGCGCGGCATGCCGCACCTCAGCAACGCGTTCGCGGTGGAAAGCTTCATCGACGAGATCGCGCACACGCTGCGCGAGGACCCGCTGAAGACGCGCCTGCGCATTCTCGGCGAGCCGCGCCCGCTGCCGCTGAGCAGCGGCGGCACGCTGGACACCGGCCGCCTGGCCAACGTGCTCAAGCTGGTCGCCGACCGCATCGAATGGAAGAACTGGCTGCGCACCGTCAACGGCCTCGGCATCGCCTGCTGGCACGTCGACGGCGCCTACGTGGCGCACGCGATCGAAGTGGCGATGCAGGGCGAGCAGTTGGCCATCGAGCGCGTCGTCTGCGCCGTCGACGTCGGCCGCGTGATCAATCCGCTCGGGCTGGAAGGCCAGGTGGCCGGCGCCACGCTGGACGCGCTGTCCATCGCGCTGAATGCGGCGATCACCATCAAGGGCGGCCAGGTGCAGCAGCACAGCTACAAGGACTACCCGCTGGCCAGCATGGCGCAGCTGCCGAACGACGTCGAAGTCATCACCGTCGCCGGCGACCGCGCGCCGGCCGGCGCCAGCTTCCTCGCCATGCCCACCGCCGCCCCCGCGCTGGCCAACGCGGTGTTCCGCGCCAGCGCCGTGCGCGTGCGCCGCCTGCCGCTGATGAAGGAACTGCTGCGCCTGCTGTGAGTGCGGCAGGACGGGATCCGCGGGACCGGCACCCCGATGGCGAAGGCTGCAGGAAAACGGGGCCGTCCGATGGCGGCCCCGTTCCGTCTGACTCGCCGAAGCCGTCCGGCCTGCACGGCCGGACGGCGCATCGGGTTACTGGCAGGTCGGGAACTTGAACGACGCGATGCGCGTGTTCCAGTTGAACGAGCCGGTGCTCTTCAGGTACTCGGTGGTGTACCAGAACGTGCAGTCGTCGACCGGGTCGACGGTCATCGCGCTGTAGTCGCCCCAGCGCGACAAGTTGTTGCCGCTTTGCGAACCCAGGCCCTCGATGATGCTGCTCTCGGCCTGCATCGTGCTCAGCGTATCGGTGCTCAGGCGGCCGGTGTAGCGGACCGCCGGGTGCAGCGCGCTGCTGGACGTGCTGTAGCCAAGCGCCATGTCGCCCATCTTGTCCATCGCCACCGAACCCATCCAGCGGTAGCTGGTGTCCGGCGAGAAGGTCGACTGCTGGTAGACCACCGGCGTACCGCCCGGGCTGCGGATCTCGTACCAGCGCACCCCGGTATACGGGTTCTTGTGCGTGGTGCCGACCTGGACCGAATGGCTGACCACCAGCGACTCGTGGTCGCCGAAGTTGCGGTAGGCCAGGCGGAACATCAGGCGATCGGCCAGCGAATCAAGCTTCTGAGCCGTGCCTGATTGCGGGATGCAAGTGCCGCCGCCGCAGGCCGCGGCGAACGAGGCCACCGGGATGCTGACCGGTCCGGTCAGCGTGGTGTTGGCGGTGTTCGCCCAGTCGACATGGAACTTCCACAGGTTCAGCTTGCTCGAGCCGAAGTTCATCAGGTAGTTCGGCGAACCGGCCGGCGGCGCGGTGGCGCCGTCGAGGTCGGCCGGCAGCACGCCGCCGAAGCTGCTGGACAGCTGGAAGCACTGCTGCGTGGCTGCGGCGCCGCTCAGCATCGCGTTGCGGTCGTAGGCGCACAGCTTCGCCCCGGCGAACGTGTTGCCGTTGAACATGTTGAACGTTTCGTAATAGGCATCCGGCCAGACGCCCATCTTCGGGTAGTCCGGAAAAATGCTGCCGTACGGGAACGCGTAGCGATAGTAGGCACCGGTGGCATCGCTGGTCGCCGATACCGCAACACACTGGTAGTAAGGTGCGGCAGTCACCGCAAACTGGGAGACGATCCAGCGGCCGGCCGCCTTGTCGTACACCACCGTGGCATCGCCGTCATTGTCGGCTTCGCACGGGCCGCCGAAACCGGACCACAGCGTGTTCGTCGTCACCGGACCGTAGGTCACGGCCTTGGTCGACTTGTCGAACACCGCGAACGCGCTGTTGACTATCTGCACGTACTGGGTGGCGCCGACGGCACCGTTGGTATCCGGTGGGGCGCTGTTGACGGTGAACGTGCCCTGCGGGCCACTGAAGCCCTGGCCCACGCCGTCGAAACCGGCGCCGAGCGCGGGTGCGAAACTGCCGGTGGGACTGCTCTGCACGGCGCCGTCGGTCTGGTTGCCCGGACCGTCGATGAAGGGCAACGGGTGGGCCGGATGCGCATGCGAGTTCTTGGCGAAATCATCCGGACGCGGCATCACGCCGCGCAGCGAATGCAAGGTGTCGTGCTGCACCGCCGGCGTGACCTCGGGACCCGTGGTGACGGTGGCCTGGACACTTCCGGCGATGGCAAGACTGACGGCGGCACACAGCGCGAGGCTGAGGCCGCCGGGCTTGGGCAATGACATAGGTTTCTCCCTCCAGAAAACAGCGTTGGCTTTCTCCGAACCGGATGTGCATGCGGCGAACCGGATCCTGCTGCAGCCGGGTCGCAAGCCCATACCGGTGACGCCTCTCCGCCTCGCGGCATGCGATGCCGCGCCCCCGCGAAGAGGTGCCGGCATATGGCGCCACGCAACTTCCAGCAACCTTTCAATCGGCCGCAATTTCATGCGAATGAGCAGAATGCGCTGCGCAGGCGGACGGTGGTCACAGAAACAGAGGAAGCCGCGCCACAGCCAACCTGCCCTTCGGCAAGGTACCGGTCGCATCGCCAACAAATATGCAGCGCGAAGCGGTGGACAACGGATCAGACCACCCTAACGAGAACCTGACTAACAAGATGTACGTCCAAACGGCGCTTCGGCCGATCCCCGGGCGCTGGACAGTCCGATGGACGAACGAGGTCTTCGGGTGCGGTTATACCCAGGTCCGCATCAGCCACACCGATGCAACAAGACCGTTTATGACCGAAGGAAATCCCCTTGCGGGACGGAAACGCAGTCTGACAACGTTGGACACCACAACACTGACACACACGACGCAACAGAGAGGGCGAAACGATGACCAGCAAAAGCCTGAAAGCTCGAGGCAAGAGCATCAAACGTGCGGTATTGATCGGAAGTCTCCTAAGGAAATGTTAGGCCGCAGTTTCGTCCACACACTCCACTTCGAATTTCCCAGGCTTGCATTGATTCACTCACGGCTAAACCGCACGAGAACCAGCGACTTCATACGCAGTGAAGCTTCGCTCCAGCAACCCACACTTATTCGCCGCCGCACGCCATGGTTCGATGTGAGGCGCTTGGAGATGCCGATTCAAGCTCGCTTGATCGGGCCACAGTTCAGAAAACCTGACAAGGCCAAGATCAAACGGATCTTCCGCCACATCGTAGGCGAGACACCCGTCACTGTTGTATGTAGCCTCGATGAGAGCTCTCAAATGCGGAAGAACGTCGGCAATCCTTTCCGGCGGAAATCTAAGTATTCCGAATACGGCGACTTTTGGATTCACGGGCTCTCCTTTCGTCTGCATGTGCTTGTTCTGCGGCCTAACGCTCATGCCTTCCAGTTTCTCTACTGTAGTCGCCGAGAATCCGGCGCGCATGCCCGATAACGCTTTGGTGTCAGCAGCACCGCTATTTAGCAGGGGCCGCACGCCGGACCTCACACCCTGTTCCCTCAATGCCGTGCCGCAGATATTGCGGAGCCAACCACCCTGCCGCGCTTCAGTGAAACTGGTCGCTCGCCGGCACCCACGAGCTGGATGACGGCGCGGGGCCGGCTGGCTTCACCGGCAGCATGATGCCCTCGCAGCCGGGCGGCGGCGGGCTGCCGGCGACGCGGGCGGCGGCGCATTCGGCGCTGTTGTCGAACCTGACCATCGGCGCCGGGGCGACGCTGCTGGCCGCCGGTACGGGTGTTGCCACGGGATTGGCCGGCGCCAGGTGCAGGCGCTCGTAGACTTTGTCGTCGACCGGCTTCGCGGGGGGATCGGGGTTGTCGCAGCCGAACAGGGCGATCGGCAGCAGCGGCATCACCGTGCATTCCACGCGCACGCCGCGCGGCAGGTGGAAGGTGTGGCTGACCGCGGTTTTCTCGACGGCACGGCGCAGCGCGGTGTCGATCGAGCTTTCGCCTTCGGGCGCCCAGTCCTTTTCGAAACGGGTCGGCTGGTAGCCGATGTTCGGCGTGCCGTGGCTCATGATCTCGGTGTCGCCGCTCGGCTTCAGTTGCACGTAGCTGCCAAGCGCGCCCTGCTTTTCGCCCTGCTCCGCACCGGGCTGGTTGCCGCCGGGCTGGTTGCCGCCGGGCTGGCCCTCGCCCGGCTGCTTGCCGTTGCGGCCCTGGTCGCTGCCTTGGCGCGCCGCGGGTTGTGCGGTGGCGGTGCTGGTACTGGCGCTTTCCGGTGCGGCAACCACGCCTTCGGGCTTGCCGGGCGTGGCCAGGTCGCTGCCTTGCGGCGTGGCGTCGGGGGCGCGGCTGACGTCGCGCCCGCTGCCGGTTTCGGTCGGGCTGGGCGCAGCCTGCTCGGTCGTCGCGGGCGACGACGACTCCGCCGGCGGACTTGTTGCTGGCGGGGCCGGCGTGGCGGCGGCAGCGACGGCGGGCGGCGCACTCAACTGCGGTCGCTCGATGGACGGCTGGACGGCTGTTTGCCGCGCCGTGTCGGCGACCTCGATCTTCGCACTCGGCGCCTGCGGTTCGACCCGCGCCGGGGCTGGCGGCGCCAGCGGCACGGCCTCGAGTTCCGCTTCGGCCACGGCGACCGCCGGTGCCTGCACCTGCGGCTTCTCGATCGGCACGGTCGGCGTCGGCACGTTCAGTGGCGCCTGCACGTTCACGCTCGGCGAAGCCTGCGCGGGCAGCGGGACGGGCTGCAATTCGGGTACCGGCGGCGCGGCGGGAAGCTGCGCACGGGCCGGCGTCACGCTGGCCGGCACGCTGGACTTGGGCACCTCGGTATTCAGCGCGATGCTCGATACGGCGATCGGCGGCGCTGCCTGCGGCGGTACTTCCGGCAGCGCCAGCGACGGCGGTGGCGGCATCGGGCGGTTGCCTTCCAGTTGCGGCTTGCGTACCGACTCGGGCTGGAATTTCGGCGGCACCGGCGGTTGCATGGCCGGCGTCGGCAGCGTCACGGCCGGCGGCTCGCCGGCCAGCGGGATGGGCTGCAGTTCCGGCGTCGGCGCCGGTTGCGGCAGGCTCACCGGCGCCGGCGGGGCAGCGACCGGCTGCGGTGTCGGCGCGTGCGCCTTCGCGGCCTTCGCGATCACCGGCGTCGCTGTGGCCGCAGCCGGCTTCGGCGCGATCACGGCCGTGGTGTTCGCACTGCGTTCGCTGCTCGGTGCGGGTCGGCTGCTGCGGCCCTGGTGGCGCGGGCCGCGCTCTTTGGGCGGCGTGCCGCGCACCGGTGGCGGTGGCGGCGGTTCGGGCGGCTCGATCAGGCGTACCTGCAGCAACTGCTGCCGCGATTCCGGCGGCGGCGCCAGCTCGTACGCCGGGCCGAGCACGAAGCCGAACAGGAAGATCAGATGCACCAGCAGCGCGCCCGCCATGGCGAGGATGCGCAGGCCGCGTTCGCGCGGGCGCGGACGGGTACGCTGGTGATAAACCCGGGCCCGCGTGGCCGCCGCCAGCGGCGAATTCAGCATCACCCGCGCAGGATTGACGGGGCGGCCGGCGGCGGGTTGATCCGGGGGTGGCAAGGGCATGCGGCCAGTGTAATGGGCGCACCTGCTTATTAGTGTTGCCGGGCGGCTCCGGCGGCGCGTTCGCGCAGTTCGGCGTCGACCGCGCGATTCGGCGTGTCGACTGGGCAGCCCCATGCCAGCGGTTTGCCGGCACGGTACATCGCGATGCACGCTTCTTCGCTGGGTTTCGGCGGCGCATGCGCGTCGCCGGCCAGCGGCTTCGCCGGCGCCATGCTGAGGCGCTCATCGCCGTCCTTGGCCGAAGGCGCTGGCGGCGGGTCGCCGCCGCAGCCGCCGGCCAGCATGGCGAGCGAAACGCCACAGTGGATGCGCACGCCGCCGGGCAGGCGGATGGTCTTCTTCACCGTGGTCTTGTCCACCAGCTTCTGCAACGCGCTGTCGATCGCATTGCCGTTGCTGTTCCAGTCCTTCTCGAAGCGGGTGGCTTGATAGGTGACCGGGCTGCGGTGCTGCATGATCCGCGCGTCGCCCTGCGGCAGGTGCTGCACGTAGTCGGGCGCGGGCGCGCTGGCAGCGGCCGCGGGCAGCAGCGGCTGGCCATGTTCGTCATACAGGCGCGACGCGGCCGGTGCCGGCGTGGGCACCTGCAGAGTCATCGCGCTCTTCGTCGGCGGCTCGTGCGGACGGGGCGGCACGCGGAGCCTCGGTGGCGCCGGCGTGGCCGGCGGTGGCGGTGCGGCCGCGGTGTCCGGTGCGCGCGTGATGAAACGCACTTGCAGCACGTCGTCCGCTTGCGTGCGCACCGTGGTCCGGATCGTCGGCGGCCGCATCTGCTGCCAGATCACCAGCACGAACAGCGCATGCAGCAGGCCGGCCACCACCAGCGCCAGCCAGTGCTGGCGGCGCTCGTGCCGCGGCTCGCGCCAGCGCCGTTGCCGCAGCAGCGCCCGCGCCGCGCCGTCCAGCGGACTCAGGCCGCGACCCGGCAACTGGCCGGGTTCCGGATCCGGCGGTGGGCGGTGCTGGGCAAGCTGCTGCGGACGGACGATGACGGTGCCTCGCGGAGGGTGACGACGGACAGGATGGCCGATGGCGCTTGAACCTCCGCCGAGCGACAGGCGGCTGGCGGGCCACGACGTCTGATTGAGACCGCCGCGGCGCGGCGCCGGTTCCCCGCACTGCAGCTTGACCGCACCGGTGGTTCGCTCAAGGCTAGGCGGACGGTGCCACGCGCCGTCTCTCCGCCATGACCGCCCTTGCCCGGTGCACGCCACGCCCTGCACAAGCGCAAGACGACCATGACGGCCCGCCATCGTCAGCCGCCAACGCGCGGCCTCGTGCGGCGCCGTTCATGCCACGAGGCCACGCCCTGCATGGGAGGGTCGCATCGTGACGTATTCCACGGAAAGCATCCGCAACATCGCGCTCGCCGGACACGCCGGCGTGGGCAAGACCACGTTGTTCGAAGCGCTGCTGCTGGCCGGCGGCGTGATCCAGACGCCGGGTACGGTCGAGCGCGGCAATACGGTGTCGGACAGCGACACGCAGGAAAAGGCGCGCGTCCACTCCATCGACAGCTGCATCGCGCACCTCGATCATGGCGACTGCCGCCTCAACCTGATCGACACCGCCGGCTACGCCGACTTCCGCGGCGGCACGCTGGCGTCGCTGTCCGCCGTGGAAACCGTGGCGGTCGTGGTCAATGCGGTCAACGGCATCGAGCACGGCACCCGACGCATGATGATGCACGCGAAGGCGCGCGGCTTGGCGCGCGTGCTGGTGATCAACAAGATCGACTACGACGGCGCCAAGCTGGCCGCACTGGTGGACGCGCTGCGCGAGGAATTCGGCAACGAATGCCTGCCGGTGAACCTGCCCGCCAACCGTGGCAACCGGGTACTGGATTGCTTCTTCCACACCGAGGGCGCCACCGATTTTTCCTCGCTGGCCCAGGCGCACCAGCGCATCCTGGACCAGGTGGTCGAGGTCGACGAAACCGTGATGGACCGCTACCTGGAGGCCGGCGAAGGCGCGCTGACGCCGCAGCAGCTGCACGACGCGTTCGAGCAGTGCCTGCGCGAAGGCCACCTGGTGCCGATCTGTTTCGTCAGCGCCCGCACCGGCGCGGGCGTGCCCGAACTGCTGGACGTCGCCGCGCGCCTGCTGCCGAACCCGGCCGAGGGCAACCCGCCGCCGTTCGCGCGCGGCGACGGCACGCCGCTCAAGGTCAGCGCCGATCCCGCGGCCCACGTGATCGCCGACGTGTTCAAGATCGTCAACGATCCGTTCGTGGGCAAGCTCGGCGTGTTCCGCGTGTGGCAGGGCACGATCCGCCGCGACAGCCAGCTGCTGGTCGACGACGGCCGCAAGCCGTTCAAGGTCGGCCACCTGTTCCGCCTGCAGGGCAAGACCCACGTGGAGATCGAGGCGGCGATTCCCGGCGACATCGCCGCGGTGGCGAAGGTGGAGGAGATCCATTTCGACGCGGTGCTGCACGATTCGCACGACGAGGACCTGATCACGCTGGCGCCGCTGGCGTTTCCGTCGCCGATGTTCGGGCTGGCGCTGGAGCCGCGGCACAAGGGCCAGGAACAGAAACTCTCCAACGCGCTGGGGCGGCTGGCCGAGGAAGACCCGTGCTTTCGCGTCGAGCATCACAAGGAGCTCAACGAGACGGTGGTGCGCGGCCTGTCCGACCTGCACCTGAAGGTGATGCTGGAGCGCATGCGCGAGCGCTACGGCGTCGAGGTGGACTCGCACCCGCCGCGGATCGCCTATCGCGAAACCATCGCCGGCCAGGCCGAAGGCCACCACAAGCACAAGAAGCAGACCGGCGGCGCCGGCCAGTTCGGCGAGGTGTTCCTGCGCATCGAACCGCTCGAGCGCGGCGCCGGTTTCGAGTTCGTCGACGCGGTGAAGGGCGGCGTGATCCCCGGCCAGTTCCTGCCGGCGATCGAGAAAGGCGTGCGCCAGGCGATGGAACACGGCGCCGTCGCCGGCTATCCGCTGCAGGACCTGCGCGTGACCGTGTACGACGGCAAGTACCACCCGGTCGACTCGAAGGAAGTCGCCTTCATCAGCGCCGGCAAGAAGGCGTTCCTCGACGCCGTCGGCAAGGCGAAGCCGATCGTGCTGGAGCCGATCGTCAATGTCGAGGTGGCGATCCCCGAGAACAGCGTGGGCGACGTCACCGGCGGCCTCGCCGGCAAGCGCGCGCGCATCCTGGGCACCGACACCCAGCGCGGCGGCGAACTCGTCATCAAGGCGCAGGCGCCGCTGGCGGAGTTGATCGACTACCCCACCGAACTGAAGTCGATGACCGGCGGCCGCGGCCGCTACAGCCTCGACCTCAGCCACTACGAGGCGGTGCCGCCGACCGTGCAGAAGCAGCTCAGCGAGGCGTGGAAGCCGCACGCGGAAGAGGATTGAGGCGCGGCGGTGTTCTCCGCACTGGCGCTATGTGACGTTGCAGAAAACGTAGCGCCTTCTGAAGTCGTCATTCCTGCGAAGGCAGGAATCGCTCTTGTCCCTCGCAACAACAGACATGAACGTATGGCCAGGCGCAAAGGAATTCCTGCCTTCGCCGGAATGACGACAAGAGGGAATGACGGATGATGGTGACGAATAGCGAAGTCGATCGGAGAACGTGAAGTTTGCTACAGCCGGCTGCTGCGCTTCACGGCGAGATAGCGCTCGATCAGCGCGCCGGACAACTCGCTGCAGCTGACGTCCAGCGTGTTCACGCCTTCGCGGCGCAGCGCTTCGTGCACGCGTTCGCGCTCGGCCAGGTAGTGCATCGCGGCGGCGCTGCGGATACCGCTTTCCAGTTCGTCGCCAGGCTCGACGGCGGCGCGGTCCAGCGCCAGTTCGCGCAGGCTGACCAGCATCACCAGGTGGCGTTTCGACAGCATGGTCACGGCCATACGCAGCTCCACGTCGTCCTCGTCGCGCACGTTGGTGATCAGCACCACCAGCGCGCGGCGCTGCTGGTGCGCCTGCAGCGCGCTGGCGGCGGCGAGATAGTCGGTGGCCAGCGGCATCGCCTGCAGGTCGTAGCCGGCGCCGAGCAGCATGTCCATGCCGCCGCTGCCCTGCTGCGGCGGCAGCCAGCGCTGTTCCTGGCCGGTGCAGGCCAGCAGGCCGACCGCGTCGCCCTGGCGCAGCGCGATGCTGGCCAGCGCCAGCGAGGCATTCAATACGTGGTCGAAATGCACCAGCTGATCGTCCTGCGCCAGCATGCGGCGGCCGCAGTCGAGCATCAGCACCACTTGCTGGTTGCGCTCGTCGCGGTACTCGCGCGAGATCAGCCGGCTGCTGCGCGCGGTGGCCTTCCAGTCGATCTTGCGCAGGCTGTCGCCGACGCGGTAGTCGCGCAGTTCCTGGAACTCGGTGCCTTCGCCGCGGCGCCGCTGCAGCCGCGCGCCCACGCTGCGCGAAGCCAGCTCGACGCTCAGCCCGGCCAGTTCCGCCAGCGCGGCAAAATTCGGATACACCCGCACCGTCGACGCCGCGCCGAGCACGCGGTGCGAAGACCAGCAGTGCCACGGCGAACGCAGTTGCACGTGGCAGCCGTCGAACGTGAACTGGCCGCGCGCGTCGGGGGTGACCGCGTAGTCGAGCAGCACGTCGCTGCCCGACGACAACGACACACTGCGCGGCACGCCGCGCACCGCCCAGCCGCTCGGATGCAGGTCGTGCAAGCGCAGCTTCTGCGCACGCGCGGTGGCGCCGCGCAGACGCAGGCCAACCCGAGCTTCCGGACCCAGCGGCATCACCGGCGCCACCTCGCGCTGCACGCTGGGCGACGGCATCCGCCGCAGGCGCCAGCCATCGATCAGCGCCAGTGCCGCGATCAGCCCGCCGCCGGCCAGCCATGCCACGAGCGGCAGCCGGCCGAGGCTGGCCAGCACGCCGAGCACGGTCCAGCCGAGCAGCAGCCACAGCAGGGCGGGCGCGGGTCGCATCATTCGCGCGGTGCCGGCACCTTGTGCAACAGCGCCTTGAGCACGTCGTCGGGACGCTGGCGTTCGAGCAGCGCCTCGGGCGCCAGCAGCAGGCGGTGACGCAGCGCCGGCAGCGCCACCGCGCGCACGTCGTCGGGGGTGACGAAATCGCGTCCGTCGATGGCGGCCTGCGCGCGCGCCAGCCGCGCCAGCGCCAGGCCGCCGCGCGGGCCGGCGCCGCCGATCACGCCCGGCCATTCGCGCGTGGTGCGCACGATGCGCACGGCGTAGTCGGTCACCGCGGCGTCCATGCGGATCGCGGCGACGCCCTGCTGCAGGGCCACCAGCCCGGCCTGGTCCAGCACCGGCTTCACCTGCGCCACGTCGAGGTCGGAAGCGACCTTGCCGTTGACCACGCCGGCGACCATGCGGCGTTCGTCCTCCAGCGTGGGATAGCCGATCGTCACCTTGATCAGGAAGCGGTCGAGCTGCGCCTCGGGCAGCGGATAGGTGCCTTCCTGCTCGATCGGATTTTGCGTGGCCACCACCATGAACGGCGCCGGCAGCGCGAAGCGGCGGCCCTCGATGGTCACCTGCCCTTCCTGCATCGATTCGAGCAGCGCGGCCTGGGTCTTCGCCGGCGCGCGGTTGATCTCGTCGGCCAGCAGCAGGTTCGCGAACACCGGACCACGGCGGATCTGGAAGCGCTCGGTCTTCGGGTCGTAGATCGCGTGGCCGGTGACGTCGGCCGGCATCAGGTCGGGAGTGAACTGCACGCGCCCGAAGCTGCAGCCGACCGACGCGGCCAGCGCGCGCACCAGCAGGGTCTTGCCCAGCCCGGGCACGCCTTCGATCAGCACGTGGCCGGCCGCCAGCAAGGCCAGCAGCACCTGGTCGAACACCTCGGCCTGGCCGATGAAGGCGCGCGCCACCTGCGTGCGCAGGGCGCGTGCGTGCTCACCGAGCTCGGCGATCGAAAGCGGTGCCGGCGGCGTGGCCGGAGCGGCGAGGGTCTCGGTGGTCATGGGCGGCTCCTGAGTCGGGCCAGGGTGATGATGGAAGCGCGAAACGCCGGCGCGTTCGCGGGTGACTGGAAGGCCTGGGCGATCTGCGCGGCGTCGAGCTCGCTGCGCTCGGCCAGGCGCGCGTACAAGGCATCGCCGTTGAGCATCGCGCAGGCCGGGTCGCGCCGGCGCAGGCGCGCCAGTACCGTCTGGCAGGCCAGGTTGTGCAGGCTGCGGCCGCCGTCGCGGCGATACAGGAACTCGCCGGCGGCCTGCACGTGTTCGAGCAGCGCGCGCCGATGCAATGCCGGCGCCGGCATCAGCGGACCCAGCCGTGCGCTGCGCATCGCCATCCACGCGGCCAGCAGCACGGCCAGCGCCAGCAGCGCGGGCCAGCCCTTGACCGACAGCCATGCCAGGAAGGCGGGTCCGTCCAGCGCGTAGACCAGGTAGATCACCCCGTGTCCGCGGTTCGGCGCCAGCAGGCGCCAGGCGAACTGCTGCGCCGCGGCCTGTTTCAGCTGGTTGCGCGAGAGCGCGCTGAAGCTGCTCAGCACGCTCACCGTGCCCTTGCCCAGCCGGGTGCGCGCGAACAGATAGCCGTCCTGCGCGTCGCCGATCGCCGCATCCACCGCCGCGCCCGCCGGCTCGAGCCGGAAGCGCTGGCCGCAGAGCGAAACGCCACCCTTGTCATCCGCGGCCGCGGCCACGCGGAGCGTGCGGCAGACGTAATCTGCCGGGCGCGGATCGAGCAGGCCCAGCGCCTCGAACAAAGGCGTGCGCATGGCCGCCGCGGTGGTTCCCGGCGACAGCAGCAGATGGCCACCGCCATGCACCCACGCGGCGATCCGTGTGGCATCGTCCACATCGACCCGCGCCACGTCGTCGCCGAGCAGCAGGGTGTCGCCGGGCTTCAGCGGCATCTTCTGCGGGTCCAGCGTGGTCAGCGAACGCGTCGGCAGGTTCAGTCGGTTCAACGTCCGGTCCAGCGCGAAGAAACGGTTGTAGCGCGCCTCGCCATGCGCGGCCACCGGCTCGGTGACGTCCTTGCGCTCGAACGTGGCAAAGAAGCCGCCGACCAGCAGCAGCGCGCCCAGCACCAGCAGGCTCGCCAGGAGCGTCTTGCGATTCATGCCGGCGCCCCCGCCTGCGCCGGCCAGCCGCTCAGCAGTTGTTCGATCGCGGCATCGTCCGGATAGCGTCCCGCATACGCGGCGAACTGCCAGGTGCGCACGATCGCGATGACGCGTTGCGCGCGTGCGGGGTCCTCGATCGCCGCGGCTCGGCGCAGCCAGTCCGCCTCGGTCGCATCGGCCGACAGCGGCAGTTGCAACAGCTGCGCGGTGCGCTCCACACAGCCGCGATACAGCAGCGCCAGCGCCTCGCGCCGGTGTCGCGCCTGCCACAGCGCGCGGATCGCGCCGGCCAGGTCGGCCGGCAGCGGGGCCGACGCCACGGCACTCGCCTGCAGGCCGTGCGCCAACGCCGGTGCCGGCTCGTCCGCTGCCGGCGCCAGCCGCCCGCGCCGGCGCCAGGCGAACCACGCCAGCGCACCGGCAGCGCCGATCAGCAGCAGCCACAGCAGCCCCTTGAACACCGCCGCCAGCACGCGAGCCAGGATCGGGAACGGCATCTCCTGCACGCGCGTGTCGGGCTTCGGCGTGTACTTGAACATCCAGCGGCGGACCTTGTGCTCGCCGCCGAAACACGGGTCGCGATAAACCTCCGCCACGGCTTCGGCGAAGCGCAGGTCCGCACTGTCCGGTGCCTGGCCGAATACCTTGTCCAGGCTGGACACGACCGGCTTCGGCGGTGCTTCCGCGGCCGCCGCACGCACGGACAGCGGCAACGCGCCGGCGCACAGCAGCAGCACGCCGAGCACCTTGCCCAGCCCCTGCAGCCGCGCGCGCAGGCGGCGAAACGCCAGGTCGATGTCCCACGCCTCCAGTTGCGTGCGCCGGTTCAGATACAGCGCGAAGCCGCAGGCCACGTACAGCGGCTCGATCGCGCTCATCGCCAGATAGGCCACGGTCGCACCCAGTAGGATCCAGCGGGTCAAGGCGTCGTGCACGTCGCGGCCGAAGAAATCGGACAGCGATTCCGGCCGCCATTCGTGCGGTATCAGCAGCAAGGCCAGCAGCCAGACGCTGAGGAACAACACCAGCTCGAACTGCAGGCAGCCGTAGGTGAGCAGGCTGGTGTCCGCCACGATGCGCCGGCGCAGCACCTTCCAGCGCGCGGAACGTTGCTTGCGCGGCGCGCCTTCGAGCAGGTCCAGCGGCAGGCGCAGTGCGCGGCTGCTGTCGACGCGCAGCCAGGTCAGCCCGGCGATCGTGCTGCGCCAGCTCCACTGGCGCTGGCCGCGCAGGGTTTCGCGCCAGGTTGGCGCGCGGTCGAACACCGCGCGCGACAGCACATACAGCGGCAGGCGATCGAACAGCGGCTTCAGCCACCACACCAGCACCAGTCCCAGCCACGGCAACCCCAGCAGCACGCCCAGCGCATTGCACAGCACGAACACCGGCGCGGTGAACGCGAACCAGGCGGACCACACCGCCGCCGCATTCGCGCGCAGCATCGCGGCGCCCAGGTCCAGCGCCTCGCGCGGCGCGCGCGGCCGCAACACCACGCTGATCCGTTCAAGCTCCATGCGTGCCCGCCCTGCCGCCGCGCCACAGCCAGCCCAGCACCAGCACCCACATCAGCGCGCCGCTGCCGAACTTCAGCGCATCCGGCAAGGCCGCGATCGACGACCAGTACGCCTCGATGAAGGCCGCCACCAGCAGCA
Source organism: Rhodanobacter sp. LX-99 (assembly GCF_018599185.1). Taxonomy (NCBI): domain Bacteria; kingdom Pseudomonadati; phylum Pseudomonadota; class Gammaproteobacteria; order Lysobacterales; family Rhodanobacteraceae; genus Rhodanobacter; species Rhodanobacter sp. LX-99. The sequence continues at coordinate 296,462 of NZ_JAHFVL010000003.1, forward strand.
TCGCGAACGCGCCCAGCGCCAGTTGCGCGCCGACCCAGCCGGCCGCGACCAGGGCCGGGCCGCGCCGCTGCCGCCCCGGCGCCAGCAAGGTCAGGCCGAGCTGCAGGCCGGCGCCGCCGGCGATCACCAGCGCGCTCAGTTCGAACGCCGAATGGCCCACCACGAAACGCCAGAACGGACCGCCGTAGCCGATCGCGGTGAGATGCCCGGCGACGCCGCCGATCAGCACGCCGTTGGCGCCGAGCACGTAGATCGCGCCGACGCCGAAGAACAGCCCCGAGGCGAACGTGCGGAACGCGATGCTCACGTTGTTCATCACGTAGTAGCCGAACATCTGCAGGTCGGTGCCGCTGCTGCGACCGATGTGCGCGTTCGCCGGGTCGTACATCTTCTCGAACTGCGCCAGCTGGGCGCTGCTGAAGAGCGTGTGCGCCAGCTCCGGGCGCAGCTGCAGCAACACCAGGACGAACAGCGCCGGCAGGTAGAACAGCGCCGCCGCCGCGGCCATGCAGCGCCACTGCGCACGCACCAGCCGCGGAAATCCGGCCACCAGGAAACCCGCCACGCGATGCCAGCGCGGCGCCGGCGGCCGGTACAGCACGCGATGCCCCTGCTGCACGATGCGCTGCAGCCGCTCGGTGACTTCATGGCTGTAGCCGCGCCCGCGCGCCAGCGCCAGGTGGTGGCACAGGCGCCGGTACGACGGCGCGAAATCCAGCGTCTGTTCCTGCCGCAGGGTGCGTCTTGGCTGCCGGTCCAGTGCACTCAGCCACGACTGCAGGCTGTCCCACTCACGACCGTGCAGGGCCACGAAGCGCTCCTGCTTCATGCGCGCCCCAGCAGCCAGTTGGCATGCGCGACCAATTGCCGTATCGCCGCGGTGTCGCGCTGCCCGGTCAACGGCGTGAGCAGGTTGGCCAGTTCCTCCTGCCGCTGCACGGTGAGCTGGCCGGCGCGCTCGGCAAACTCCACCAGCGCCGCCTGCTCGTCGGCCGCCAGCACCAGCGGCAACGGCAGCGCGGCCAGCATCGGCACCTGCTGGCCGGCCGGCAGGTCCTGCGCGTGGATCACCATGGTGCCCGCCACGATGTCGCCGAGCCGGCGCGCATGCGGGTCGATCAGCGTACTGGCCAGGCCCACGCCGTACACGCCGGGCAGCGCATCCACCACGCGCAGCAGGTTGCGCACCACCGACGGCAGCCAGGTCACCGGCGTGCCGTCCGCGTTGACCACGCGCAGGCCCAGCGCGCGCTTGCCCAGGGTCTGCCCGTCCAGCCACACCTCGCACACCACCGAGTACGCCCACAGCAGCGCGAACATCAGCAGCATGGCCAGCCCGTTGCCGCCCTTGCCGAACAGCGACAGCGGAATCATCGCGATGAAGAACACCGCCAGGCGCAGGAACAGGTCGACCGTCCACGCCTGCGCGCGCGGCAACGCGCCGGCCGCACGCAGGCGCAGCGAGACGCCTTCGGGCGTCTCGATCTCGCGCACGGTGTCGATCATCAGATGTCGACGACGATGGTGTCGGCGACCAGGTCGTGCAGGCAGCGGCGGTCCTTGCCGAAGATCAGCAGCGGGTCGACCAGGCCGATCAGCCTGCCCACGAACGGGATCACGCCGATCAGGCCGATCGGCACCACCCGCAGGAAGATGTAGCGGGGCAGGCTGACGCGGTTGCCGTCGGTGCGCACCACGGCGATGTCCAGCGCGCGCTTGCCGATGGTCTGGCCGCTCCGGTGCAGCATCAGGCAATTCACCACCACCACGCCGATCATCAGGGCAAGGCCGAGCAGGATCACGCCCACCATCGGCGCGGAGGGCTTGAGCCCCTTGCTGACATCGCCGGCCATCGTGGCGCCCCAGATCATCGGGGCGAGCCAGATGACGTTGACCAGGCCATCCAGCAGCGCCGCGCCGAGGCGCTTGCCGCGCCCGGCCTTGCGGTTTTCCAGATCGTACGCATCCCACGCGGCCACATCGTCGACCACGGCCGCCGGCGCGGCATACGGATTGGTTTCCATCGCTTCCTTCCCCTTGTTGCCGTCCTCGCCGCCCTCCCCCATGTCGGGCAACGTTGGCGAGTATAGAAGCGAATTTTGACCGCTGGCTACCGCTTCGGCTTGAGCAGGGTGCCGCTGCATTTCGGCGACCCGCACAGGCACTTCCACAGCTTCTTCAGGCGCGCCGTGTGCGGCACGTCGAGCACGATGCCGTAGTCGTAGGTGAGCTCCTCGCCCGGCTTGATGTTGCGGAGCGCCTCGATCACCACGCGGTCCCGGCGCGGGTCGCCGCTGGCGCTTTCCTCGACCAGTGCGCGGCAGTTCGGCGCGCAGCTGTGGTTGATCCAGCGCGCGCTGTTGCCGCCCTGGTTGGCGTCGATGATGTAGTCGTCGTTCAGCGTGAACAGGAAGGTGTGCCCGGTCTCGCCGCCGTCGCCGTACAGATCATCGGCCTGCGCATGGGTCAGCAGCTTGCCCTTGTATTCGATGATTTCCTCGCCCTTGGCGATCGGGGCGGTGGCGAACACGCCGTTGCCGTGGATCGGCGAGCGGCGTGCAACAAAGCGTCGTGACATGCGGCGGAACCCTGCGGATGAAAGTGGAGGCGGCGATGATGCCCGTTTGCGGGTGGCCGCGAAACCTTCGCCGGGTGCACCACGCGAAAGCATGGCTCGCAGCTGCTGCGATCGTGCCGGCACGGTCGAACTCCATGACGGTTCCGCCCGCGCTGTCGGCGATCATCCGCCACGACTGGCGCCAACCCCCTCGATCGCGGTTAGAATCGGTATTCAAACGATCGTTTGGAGAAGCCGCGATGCGTCTGCTGCGCTGGATCATCCCCGTCCTGTTGCTGGGCCTGGCCGCCTGTGGTCCGGCGAAGAAGAGCGTGTATCCGCCGACCCTGAGCATCCAGCAACTGGTGGTGCTGCCGGACGGGCAGTGGCAGCTGACCGTGCGCATCCAGAACAACAGCTACGGCGGGATGGACTTCAAGTCGCTGGACGGCCAGTTGCAGCTCGCCGAGCTGGTGCCGGTGCGGCTGCACGCGACGTTCGACCTCGACATTCCCGAGCTTGCCGGCGACGTGATCCAGCTCAACGTGCTGCCCACCGCGGCGATGACCCAGGCGCTGCAGGCGATCGCCGCCAAGGGCAGCGCCGGCGCGCTGGCCTATCGCGTCAGCGGCAGCGCCAGCGCCAAGCCCGAGCAGGAAGCCAAGCCGCGCTCGTTCGACTTCAACGGCAACGACTGGATCTCGCCGGTGCCGGGCATCCCCGACACGTATCGCTAGACACCCCGCTTTCCACCGAAGGAATCACCATGACCGCTTACAAGGCTCCCCTCGACGACCTGCGCTTCGCCCTGTTCGACGTGCTGAACGCCGAACCGACCCTCACCGCGCTGCAGGGCGGCGAAGCACACAGCCGCGACCTGCTCGACGCGGTGCTGGAGGAAGCCGGCCGCCTCAGCGAGCAGTTGCTGGCGCCGACCAACGCGCCCGCCGACGCGGAAGGCTGCCGCTACGACAAGGCCAGC